>SVIJ01000046.1 GCA_015069565.1 Clostridiales bacterium | reverse complement strand
CATCCTACGCCTTCAACAAAGCGCACGCGGCGGCGTATGCCGTCGTAGCCTACCGAACGGCGTATTTGAAGTACTTCTATCCTAAGGAATTTTTGGCGGGTGTTCTCAACGACCGTATTGATAAAATCGAAGAAATTTCCAAGTACGTAATGTACATGAAGGAAAAGAATATCGACGTTCTTCCCCCCGACATCAACAAATCCAGAGAGATTTTCTGGGTAGAAGGGAACGGTATTCGTATCGGTCTTGGCGCGCTTCGTGGCGTTGGTCAGGAAGCGATTGCCGCAGTAATCAAAGAGCGTAATGAGAACGGACTGTTCAAGGATTTTTCCGATTTCGTTCATCGTTGCACCAAGTACGTCAATAAGCGTATTGTCGAAAGCTTAATTTACGCAGGCGCGTTCGATTGCTTTGGCTACAATAGAGCGCAGGTGGCGCACGTTTACGAAGACGTAATGTCCCGCGTTAGCGCGATGGAAAAGCAAAAGGCAGGGGCGCAAATGTCCTTCTTTGGCTCGATGATTGAAGAACAGCACATCGAAATACAATTCCCCGATATTCCCGAGTACGATATGATGGAAAAGCTTTCCAAGGAAAAGTCGGTCTTGGGAGTTTACGTCAGCGGTCACCCGTTTGAAAAATTCTTGCCGTACTTTAAGGATTGTTCGTTTAACTGTTCCCTTTTGAACGAATATTTGGAAGACGAAGAAACGGGCGAAAGAACGTATACGGAAATTCGCGACGGACAAGCCGTTGCGATGGGGGGTATGATTTCTGCGTTTAAGAAGCTGCAAACCCGTTCGGGGCAGTTTATGGCATTCGTGACGGTGGAAGACTTGTATGGCGCAGTAGAGTGCGTATGCTTCCCGAAGGTTTACGATAAAATCAAGGAGTTTATGGAAAACGACAAAGTCGTTTCTCTGTCGGGGAAAATCAGTATCAACGACGGAAAAGCGCCTTCAATTATCGTGGATAGAATGTCGGAGTTTACTCTTGAAAATCCCGTTGTGTATACGGCGGAAGGCGGCGCGGGCAACACGCCGCGCCATAGAGCTGAAAGGCAAGACGCGGCTCCCATACAAGCGGTAGCGTCGGAGAGAATTGCGCCTACGCTTTCGGCGCAACCTGCGCAGGAAAAACCCAAGCGTTTGTGGCTGAATATCACGGGCATGGAAGAAGCGGACGTTGACGAATTGATGGAAACGCTGACCTTCTACGCAGGGGAAACGGAAGTAATTTTTGTAAATGGCAACCAAAAAATGCGTTGTTCCCAGCAAGTAAATCCTGGACGCGCGCTGATGGCGGAGTTAGCGTCCTTCTTACCTGAAAGTTGTATTAAGCTCATATAAAGAGCATAGGAGAATAAAAATGAAAAGAATCGGTTTATTGACAAGTGGCGGTGACGCTCCTGGTATGAACGCCGCAATTCGCGCGGTCGTTCGTACGGCAATCTATTATGGAATGGAAGTTTACGGCATTGAACGCGGTTATGCGGGCTTGATGACGGAAGAGCTCTATAAAATGGAAATGCGTAGCGTTTCCAACATCGTTCAATGCGGTGGCACGAAGCTTCGTACGGCAAGATGTATGGAAATGCTGACGAAGGAAGGGCAGAAAAAAGCGGTGGAAACGATCAAAAAATACGGCATCGAAGGCTTGGTGGTTATCGGTGGCGACGGTTCGTTCCGTGGTGCAAGGGTTCTTTCGGAAGAGTATGGTATTCCCACAATCGGTATTCCTGGCACGATCGACAACGACTTGGAATACACCGATTATACGCTCGGCTTTGATACGGCGGTAAATACCTGCTTGGATATCATCAATAAGCTGCGCGATACGATGACTTCGCACGAGCGTATTTGCGTCGTAGAAGTTATGGGTAGACATTGCGGCGATATTGCCCTTTATAGCGGTATCGCGTCGGGCGCAGAAATCATCGTCGTGCCTGAAATTCGCTTTGACTTGGAAGAAATCGTCACCAAGATCAATCGTTCGCGCGCAAGCGGCAAACACTCGAATATTATCGTTGTTGCCGAAGGGGTGACGAGCGCCGATCAGTTTGCGAAAAATTTGCAATCGGTGACTACCTTCTCGGTGCGTCCGACCTGTATCGGTCACGTACAGCGTGGCGGCTCGCCTTCGATGGCGGATAGAATGCTGGCGGCGCAGTTCGGCAATAAAGCGGTGCGCTTGCTTAAAGACGGAATCGGCAACCGTGCGGTGGGGATTCGCGATAATAAGATTATTGATATGGACATCATTGAAGCGGTATCCATGAAAAAGACGTTCAATCTTGAATTGTACGAAACGTTGCAAATGATTTCCATGTAAACGCATTAAAACAGGAAACATTTTCACCTTTCTTGCATACAATACAATATCGCGCGGCAAACGTTTGGCGGAAAAGCCGCGTATGCCGTAGGATGCGTTGGAAAAGACGCGGCGTGATACGAAAGCGAAGGGTCGGGCGCTTTGCAGCAAACGTTGCAAAAGCGCGTGCCTGACGGTTTGGGAAGAAAAAAACGCGGCTTTGATAATAATCGCTGCCGACAGATTATATACTATACAAAGGAAGAATTATGACGTTAGAAAAACAACAGCGCGTCTTTGACGACGTAAAATGGTTTGACAGTATTCATGCGGGCTTTGATCGTTGCGGTACGTACGAGTTTTGCGCTTCTTGCAAAAAAACGGCGAGCTGCCCTTGCGCCCGCGCGGCAAAAAAGCACTCGTGCGGTGCGGTACGTATTGCGGTGGTGCATAAAAAACGGGGGTAAACCTTGAAAAAAACGGAAAGATTGATTGCGGCGATCACGACGATCGCGCTTGGGATTTTGCTGATCGTACTGAAAGGCACGACCGTACAGATTATTACGTCTATTTTCGGCGTACTGCTCTTGGTTTTAGGGGTGCTTGATTTGATTGCAAAAGAAACGCGCGTGGGGATTGTTAAGGGGTTGATA
Source organism: Clostridiales bacterium (assembly GCA_015069565.1). Classification (GTDB taxonomy): domain Bacteria; phylum Bacillota; class Clostridia; order Christensenellales; family Borkfalkiaceae; genus Scatosoma. The sequence goes on along the minus strand of SVIJ01000046.1, from coordinate 2,428 downwards.
GGGATTTTTATCCTTGCCTTTGGCTGGCTGATTTCGTCAATCGTTCTATACGTCGTTTCCGTGGTTTTATTGATAGCCGCCGTTTGGTGGATTTACGAGCTTTGGCGCGCAAGATGCCTTTGCTCGCTACGTTGGTCTACGGTGATTTTGTACGCCCAGCCGATATTGCTTGCGCTCATCGGTACGTTTCTTTTGTTTCATCAAGGAGAAGGAAGGGAATGGGTCTTTGTTGTCGCGGGCATTTTTACGGTGGCGGAAGGGGCGCTGGCTTTTGCGTCCGCCGTTAGAACAATCGAATAAGCTTTGCGCTTTCCCTATGGGAAGGCGTTTTCTTTTTGCCTTTTATCGAATAATGATAAAAATTTATCGATTTATCGGACAAAAAATATCGTTTGGGGCGGTCAAGCCCTTGTGAAATGAAAAAAAGTATGATATAATCAATATGTATGAATGGGGGCGTATGCACTTTACGCTTGATTTGTGCGCAAGTAATTTTGAGAAAAAATAAATGAACGGAGAGTATATTATGAACAACAAAGTGACAATCATCGGTGCAGGCTCGGTAGGCGCGACGGTAGCGTACACGCTCGTTGCACAGGGCGCGGTTTCGGAAATCGTATTGATCGACGTAAACGAAGCAAAGGCGCAGGGCGAAGCAATGGATATCAAGCAGGCAACGCCCTATCTTCATCCCGTAAAGATTTATTGCGGTACGTATGAAGACGCGGCTGGCTCGGATATCGTCATCATTACTTCGGGCGTAGGCAGAAAGCCTGGTCAGTCCCGTATCGACCTTACGCAAATCAACGTCAATATCTTGAAGTCGATTGCACCGCAAATCGTGAAGGCTGCTCCCGATGCGTTGTATTTGTTTGTTGCTAACCCCGTAGATATTTTGACCTACGTATTCTGCAAAATTACGGGTGTTCCCCGCAACCGCGTTATCGGTTCGGGCTGTACGCTTGATAGCATTCGTTTGAGAACGAAGCTTTCCGAACTCTATTCCGTAAACCAAAAGCAGGTACACGCATACGTGCTTGGCGAACACGGTGATAGCTCTTTTGTAGCTTGGTCGGCTGCGGATATTTCGGGAATTCCTTTGGACGAGTATAACCAGTCCATCACCAAGGAAGGCTCGTTGCAGGTCACCCCTTACAGCCGTGAAGAAGTGGAAACCTACGTGAAGAAGTCGGGCGGTCAAATTATCGCAGGCAAGGGCGCAACCTTCTACGGTATCGCGGCAAGCGTTGCGATGATCGTCAACAGCATCTATTCTAGCGCGCATACCATTTTGCCTGTATCCACCGTTTTGGACGGCGAATACGGCATTTCCGACGTTGCGCTTTCCACCCTTTGCGCAATTAGCAATAAGGGGGTTGTCACGACGCTCACGCCGAAGCTTTCGGACGAAGAAATTGAAAAGATGCGTCACAGCGCAGACGTCTTGAAGGGCGTTATTGCAGAAATCGACATCTAACGAATAGGAGAAAAATATGGAATATCGTATTGAAAAAGACACGATGGGCGAGATGAAAGTCCCTGCGGACAGATACTGGGCGGCGCAAACGCAACGCAGCCGTCAAAATTTCCCCATCGGTGATGAGATTATGCCTCGCGAGATTACGCACGCGTTTGGTATTTTGAAAAAGGCGGCGGCGCTTGCAAACCATAAGCTCGGCAAATTGTCCGATGAAAAGCTTGCGGCAATCTGTGCGGCTTGCGACGAAGTGATTTCGGGGGAACTCAACTCCCATTTCCCTTTGGTCGTATGGCAGACGGGTAGCGGTACGCAGTCGAACATGAACGCAAACGAAGTTATCGCAAACCGTGGTAATGAAATTGCAGGCTCGAAGATTTTGCACCCGAACGACGATATCAATAAGAGCCAAAGCTCCAACGATACCTTCCCGACGGCAATGCATATCGCGGCGGTGATTGCGATTGAAGATAAGCTTTTCCCTTCGATGGATACGCTGATTGCAACGCTCAAACGCTTGGAAGCGGAAAACGAAGGCATTGTTAAGAGCGGTAGAACGCACTTGCAGGATGCAGTTCCCATTGCATTCTCGCAGGAAATCAGCGGCTGGCGCAATATGATTGAAAAGACGAAGGCGCAGCTTCAGCTTGCGCTTGGTGGGCTCAAAGAGCTTGCGCTCGGCGGTACGGCGGTAGGTACGGGCTTGAACGCGCCTAAGGGCTTTGCCGAAGAAGTAGCAAACCAAGTTAGCTTTTTGACGGGCAAGACCTTCGTGACGGCGGAAAATAAGTATCACGCGCTTACGGCGAAGGATGAACTCGTGTTTGCGCACGGCGCGCTCAAAGCGCTTGCTTGCAACTTGATGAAGATTGCAAACGACGTCCGTTGGCTCGCAAGCGGTCCTCGTGACGGTCTTGGAGAAATTTTCATTCCCGAAAACGAGCCTGGTTC
>SVIJ01000007.1 GCA_015069565.1 Clostridiales bacterium | reverse complement strand
CATATCGATCGTAATCGCCTTTTCAAGCTCTTGCGTACCTTCGATCCACGCGTCTTGCAAAAGCTTTACGGTAGCGCCTTCGGGCATTCTCTCAAACGCATACATAAGGTCGTCGTAATAGCGTTCTTCTTCGCCTACGCAAACGATCACTTTCGATTGAAGCTTGCAGGTTTCGCAGTAGCCCTTTTCATCGAGCTGATCGTGCTCGTGGCGAATCTCGCAATATTCGCATCTGCCGTACGCCCATTCGTGCGCTGTCTTGATAGGCTCGCCGTCCGTCGCACCGCACCAACAGCCTAACCAGTGATGTTCTTTGTCGAAAAGATAATAGTTATAACCATCACATTCAGGGTGATAGAGAACGGAGTATCTGGACGTATAAACGGCTTTGTCGTTTTCGTCATAAACGATGTCGCCGTCTTCATCCAAGAGAATCTCGTACAGAATAAACGTGTCCATATTTACCGCTTTCCGATTCCCATCGAAAAGTTTATAGCCGTCTGCCATCACTCTGCTGAGCGGATGATGCTGACTATTTTCATCAAACGATACCGAATACATATACACGTACTCTCCGCCTGTGACCTGTATAATATCCGCATAATCCGAAAAGGACACAGCGTGGAAATAACCGCCTTTGATTTCGCAAACAGAATTGTTTGATTCATCATCCGTAGTAAAAGTGCCGTTGATAAATTCACCGCCGTTGACCGTTACGGTCGCGGAGTTCCTACTGTATGCCGTGATCGCAATAGAAATATCATACGTTCCGCTGTTGATCGTAATAGACCCTGCATACATGGTATGCGCTATGCCTTCCATATCTATATATCTACCCGTTTGCGTGGCGCTTGAATCTTCCAAAACGATATCCACTGGCGTGTCTGTGTCAATGGAAAGACAAATTTCTGAGATTGTATAGCCGTTGAGATCGATGGTTAAGTCAACCATTATCCAGTCGTTAAAATCTGCCACAGTATCCGCAAGCAAGGTGATTTTTGCGCTCTCACCCGCCGCTTCCGCCGCTTCATACGCCGCGCCAAAGCTCTCGTAATTCGTCGTTTCTTCCCCGATGGTAAGCGCTACCACGTCGGTGCTTCCCACGTCTTGCGCCCTGACTTCTTCTATGCCGCCAAACGCGTACATGCCTGCGCTAAACGCCACAGCGCCCACTGCGCTTGCCATTGCAATTTTCCAAAGCTTACTTGAAAATTTCATCTATTTTTACTCCTTTTTGAATCCCTTAATTTAGGTCTTGCTTTCTAAATATTTGAGCATTTGCTCGATCGTTTCTTCCGCTACCTTTTTCAAGTCGAACCGCCCTACAAACGCAATCGCTTCGTCGATCTTCGCTTGCGGCACTTCGTAGACTAAAAAGGTCGTCTGCAAGAAGCTCCGAATCTTCCGTTCCATCGTGAAATACATATCGCAGGGAACGGTCATAAACCCACGCATAATCCCCCCCGAAGCAATTTCACGCTCGTAAAAATCCTTCGATTCGAGCTTGGGCAGGTATTCCTTGAAAATGTGTTCAAGCTTGCCCGTAATCGTGCGGTAAATGATTTGCGCCGAATGGGGCAACGAATAGGAAACCGCATACATTTCACGCATGTGCTCACTGCTTTCCGCCATATACAGCTGCATCACCGTTTCCACCGCGTAAAAGAGCACCTTGTCTTCCGTCACTCCCTTCACAAGTCTTGCCGCCGCTTCAAACTGCCCCTCTAAAACAAACCCGACGAGCTCGCACAAGATCGCTTCCTTGTTCTTGAATGCAAAAGTCAACGAGCCAAGGTTTACCCCCGCCGCCGTTGCAATTTCCTTCACCGTTGATTCCGAATACCCCTTCTCTAAAAACAGCTTTGCCGCCGCGTGCAGGATCTTGGATTTGTTGATCTCGCTTCTCGTTCTCTTTTCCGCCGCCATACACTTGCTCTCCATATATTTATAACGCGTACTATAATGCGTTATAGTTTTATGATAGGAGTATAGCACACATTTTCCCGTTTGTCAATACCCTTTTGGAAAATTTTTTCAATTTTTTTGCATGGAAAAAGCGGAAGGGGGCAACGCGTACAATAATATAATACGCGCGCATCACGCGCACGCGTGCGACTGCAAAAAAATCGGCGCAAAAAAAATCGCGCCTATATCCGCTTTTTATTTGCCTTTTCCCTGCGCTTATGCTATAATAAAGCAGTACGAAAATATGTAATTTTTTGGAGGAATCTAAAATGCCCTTAGTCACAACAAAAGAAATGTTTGCAAGAGCGTATGCGGAAAAATACGCTGTCGGCGCGTTCAACGTAAACAACATGGAAATGATCCAAGCGATCGTAGAAGCGGCGAACGAAGAAAAGTCCCCTGTTATTTTGCAGGTATCCGCAGGCGCAAGAAAGTATGCAAACCCCGTATACTTGAAGCACTTGGTTGCGGCGGCTGTTGAAACGAACGACATTCCCGTTGCTATGCACCTTGACCACGGCGCAGACTTCGATATCTGTAAAGCATCCATCGACGGCGGCTTTACGTCCGTTATGATCGACGCGTCTTCGCATCCTTGGGAAGAAAACATTGCAATCACCAAGCGCGTTGTAGAATACGCGCACGACCACGGCGTTGTGGTAGAAGCAGAGCTTGGTAAGCTTGCTGGTATTGAAGACGACGTAAACGTAGACGCGGCTGACGCGCAGTTCACGTCCCCTGACGAAGTAGAAGAATTTGTTGCAAGAACGGGTATCGACTCCCTTGCAATCGCTATCGGTACTTCCCACGGCGCATACAAGTTCAAGCCTGGTCAGGATCCCAAGCTTCGCTTGGACATCTTGGAAGAAATCGGCAACAGACTTCCCAACTTCCCCATCGTATTGCACGGTGCATCTTCCGTTCCGCAGGACAAGGTTGCTCTCGTCAACAAGTTTGGCGGACATATGCCCGACGCAATCGGTATTCCCGAATCGGAGCTTAGAAAGGCGGCGCAGATGGCGGTATGTAAGATCAACATCGACAGCGACCTTCGCGTAGCGTTCACGGCGGCGATTCGTCAGCACTTCACCGAGCAGCCTGGTCACTTCGACCCCCGTCAATATCTTGGCGACGCGCGCGCGATGATGAAGGAAATGGTTAAGCACAAGATCGTCAACGTTCTTGGCTCGGCAGGAAAAGCGTTCTAAGAAAAGGCAAAAACTCCCGTATATTGCGGGAGTTTTTTATTACACAAAAGAATAAGCGGTCTATGTAAACGTGAATTGATTGCCTTCGGCAATCGTGAATTGCGTTTTACAAACGCGTGAATTGACGGCATAGCCGTCGTGAATTGCAAGGCTCTGCCTTGCGTTATGGGAAAATTTAAATTCTACCACAACGTTTGCCATCGGCAAACAATTCACGTCGCGTCAGCGAGAATTCACGAAATCGCAGATTTCAATTCACGAACGCAACGCGTTCAATTCACTTTATCGGACAATCAAGGGCTCTGCTCCTACAATCGGCGGGAGCAAGCCCCCGCCCTACAAATCATCCCTTAGGCACTTTTTTTGCGAAAATTTTTACAATCCCCTATTTTTTATTGACGAACAGGGAAAAAAGTGCTAAAATGATAAATGGATAAAAGCGGTTTGCTTTTCGCTTGCATCCAAAACGCAAAAAACAAAAACAATAAAATCACATTTTTTGGAGGAATTTTTATCATGGCAAACGTAAAAGTTGCAATCAACGGCTTTGGCCGTATCGGTCGTCTTGCTTTCAGACAGATGTTCGGCGCAGAAGGTTATGAAATCGTTGCTATCAACGACTTGACCAGCCCTTCCATGCTCGCTCACCTTTTGAAGTATGACTCCGCTCAGGGTAGATACGAACACGCTGAAACCGTTTCCGCAAACGACGAAGCTGGTACGATCACCGTATGCGGCAAGACCATCAAGATCTACGCTGAAAAGGACGCTAACAACTGCCCTTGGGCTGAACTTGACGTTGACGTAGTTCTCGAATGTACTGGTTTCTACACGTCCAAGGCTAAGAGCCAAGCGCACATCAACGCTGGCGCAAAGAAAGTTGTTATCTCCGCTCCTGCTGGTAATGACCTTCCCACCATCGTTTACAGCGTAAACGAAAAGACGTTGACGACGGCTGACACCATCATCTCCGCTGCATCCTGCACCACGAACTGTCTTGCTCCTATGGCAAACACGCTCAACAAGCTTGCAGCTATCAAGAAGGGCTACATGACCACGATCCACGCTTACACTGGCGACCAGATGGTTTTGGACGGCCCCCACAGAAAGGGCGACCTTCGCCGCGCACGTGCTGCTGCTGTGAACATTGTTCCCAACTCCACCGGCGCTGCAAAGGCTATCGGCTTGGTTATCCCCGAACTCAACGGCGTGCTTGACGGTTGCGCTCAACGTGTTCCCGTTCCCACCGGTTCGCTTACCCAGCTTGTTGCAGTTTGCGACGGCGAAGTGACCGCTGACGACGTAAACGCAGCAATGAAGGCAGCTGCTTCCGCATCCTTCGGCTACACCGAAGAAGAAATCGTTTCTTCCGACATCATCGGTATCCGCTACGGTTCGCTCTTCGACGCTACGCAGACGAAGTGCATGCCCATGGGCGACGGCACGACGCTTGTTAAGGTTGTTTCCTGGTACGACAACGAAAACTCCTACACCAGCCAGATGGTTAGAACGATTAAGTACTTCGCAGAACTTTAATCGCGTAGGATCAATCTAAAAAAGAAAAGCACTCTTGCACCTTGCAAGAGTGCTTTTTATATCGTGTGAATTGAAAACGTTTTCCATAGGAAAACATATCGCTATGCCGTAGGCATAATATCGCTTACCACAGGTAAATATCGCTACGCCATAGGCGTAATCTCGCTTGTCCGCAAGGACAACTATCTCTACCATCACGGCGGGAGCAAGCCCCCGCCCTACGATCCCCCTTTTTGTCATCCTGAGCGCAGCCGAAGGATCTCGTATTGACATAAGAAATTATTTCCATAACGCAAGGCAATGCCTTGCAATTCACGACGGCGTAGCCGTCAATTCACGCGTTTGTAAAACGCAATTCACGATTGCCAAAGGCAATCAATTCACTTATCAAAAAAAGCCCCCAAAAGGCGCACTACGCGACAATGGGGGCTTTTGTTAGCCATTCAAATGCTATTCGATTTTAAGCGAAGAACGCCGTCACCTTTTCCAGCAAAGGACGAACGGTCACGTCGAATACTTCAAACAAACCGCCCATAATCGGGGACTTCGCCGAGAAGAGCTGGCTTGCCATAAATACGCCGTAATGTTCGAGCGCATAAAGCACCACTACGATCACCGCAACCACCGCAAGCGCGATCACCGCGTATACGATTGCACCGATGATGCCGTCGATGCGCCACAGCGCGTCTACGTTGTCTACAACGTCCAAAAGCTTACCAAGCAACCAGCCGATCAGCTTAACAAGCAGCGACAATACGATCGCAATTACGATACCGAACACTACCTTGAATACTACGGGCAAGATGCTTGCAAGCATTGCAAGCGCGCCTTCCAAGGGAATGAGCTCCGTCAGCTTCACCGCCGCAACGGACAGGAAACCAAGCGCACCGCCTTCCGCCGCAATCGGCAAGAAGGGAAGCGCCAAACCGAATACAATCGCCGCAAGCTTCGCAATCGCAACACCGAGCGTGCGAACGCCGTTCAAAAGCCCTTCTCTATACCCCTTGATGACAATCAAGCAAACGATTGCAACCAAGATAAAGTCAAGCGTCCAAACGCGCACGTAGCCCCAAATCGCTTCCATAGCGCCCGTGTACGCCCATTCCAAGGTCGAATACAAGGGGGTCACGCTGAGCACCACCATCGCGAATGCCGCAACCGCCGCAAGCACGATCAAAACGTTTGCAAGCGAGAAGATACCGCCGAAGAGTCTGTTCAAAGGACCGGGCTTGATCGTACCGCTCAAAGGCAGGGGCTTGTAAACCTTGTTTTCATCCGCAAGGATTTCTTCCGCGCCGTTGATTTCCGCATTGTTGACCGCTTCCGCTTTTGCATACTTTGCGTTTTGGCAGCCCTTGATGATCGCGTACAAACCGCCGAAGACGATCCAACGCGCCACCAAAGCTACAATCAGCCAAGTGAGCGAAGACGCAAGGTGCATGATTGCAGGATCGGAATCCTTAAACATGCCCGCGATAAAGCATTTGTCGTGCAGGAAAAGTTCGAGCACCAAGAACAGCGCGCAGCCGAATGCCCAAGAAACGGGACGAAGGCTCAAATTCGAGAAGCCTTTTTTACAGCCGACGCAGAAGGCGATGATCGCAATCAGCGCACCTACGCCAAGCGCAATCCAATGTACCAGTTGAAATTCGCTGAAATTGATCAGCAAAGCAGATACCGTCATATTTCTACTCCTTATATGTTTGCTTAGCAGAGTTTTCCCTGCCACCTAAATTTTTTACTTATTGAAACTGTCTTTGAGCGAAACGATTTCAGAGAGCACCAGTCCGCCCTTTTCGTCTACGCATTTTTTGTAATAGCCCACGCGCATGAGCTGGAATTGCTTTCCGTCCACGCTCTCCGCAAGGTAAGGCTCGGCTTTGCCGTGGAAGATGTGTTCGCTGTCCAGGTTCATTCTTTCGCCGAAGTCCTGCCCAGCGTATTCCGCATCCTTCAAAAGCACGCCGTATTTGCGGATCTCTACGTCCACGCCCGTCTTGCCGTCTACCCACTGGATCGTGCCCTTCACCTTGATACCGCTGGTATCGCAGGAAGAACGGCTTTCGGGTACGTAGGAGCATTTCAGCTCGGCAACTTCCCCGTTTTCGTCCAAAACGACTTCGTCGCAGTGAATGATGTACGCGCCCTTCAAGCGCACGTACCCGTCCGCCTTCAAGCGTTGGTACTTGGGCGGGGGATTGAGAGAGAAGTCCGCGCGGTCGATATACACCACCGACGAGAACTGTACCTTTCTCGTACCCATTTCAGGCTTCAAGGGATGGAGCGCCGTTTCCAGCGTTTCTTCCCCTTCGTAGTTGGTGATGGTCACCTTCAAGGGATCAAGCACCGCCATCGCACGCTCGGCGTTTTCGTTCAAGTTTTCACGGATGCAAGCTTCGAGATAGGAAAGCTGACATTCCGAGTTCGCCTTAACAATCCCGATCTTCGTACAAAAATCAAGCAAGGCTTCGGGGGGTACGCCACGGTTTCTAAGACCTGTCACCGTCGGCATTCTGGGATCGTCCCAGCCGTGTACGTGGCCTTCTTCCACAAGCTTTTTAAGATACCGCTTCGACATCACCGTGTTAGTGATGGCAAGGCGAGCAAACTCGATTTGACGGGGCTTCGGGCTAAACCCAAGGTTGATGCCCACCCAGTCGTAAAGGGGTCTGTGGTCTTCGAACTCTAACGTACAAAGGGAATGGGTGACCCCCTGCAAATAGTCGCAAATGGGATGCGCGAAGTCGTACATAGGATAGATGCACCACTTATCCCCCGTGCGGTGATGGGTCGCGCGCAAAATGCGGTAGATAACGGGGTCGCGCATGTTCATGTTGGGCGAAGCCATGTCGATCTTCGCACGAAGGCACTTTTCACCGTCCGCATACTTGCCTGCGCGCATATCGCGGAAAAGCGACAGGTTTTCTTCCACCGAACGGTTTCTGTAAGGACTTTCCTTGCCTGCTTCGGTGAGCGTACCGCGCGTTGCGCTGATCTCGTCGCCCGAAAGGTCGCACACGAAGGCTTTGCCTTCGATGATCAAGCGTTCCGCGTAGGAATAGATGGTTTCAAAGAAATCGGACGCATACACTTCCTTTGCCCATTCGTAGCCAATCCACTCGATGTCCTTGCGGATGGCGTCGACGAACTCCGTCTTTTCCTTGGACGGGTTGGTGTCGTCAAAGAACAGGTTGCACTTGCCGTCGTACTTTTTCGCCGTACCGAAGTTGACAAGCATACTCTTGACGTGTCCGATGTGAAGATAGCCGTTCGGTTCGGGGGGGAAACGGGTTTGCACCGCTTCGATCTTCCCTTCACGAATGTCTTCGTTGATGATTTTTTCGATAAAGTTTGTTTCTTCGATAATTTTCATAAGAACCCTATTGTAAATCTTCTTAAAACGTTCGCCCTGCGAACATATCGCTCGTCGAAGACGAATATCGCTTCTGCTAAGAAATATCGCATCGCCATAGGCGATATATCGCTTTGCTTGCAAAATTGCTAAACGACGGAGATACGAGCAAGACAAGAAGCGCGAGCATTTCCGCAGGGAGCGTACATAGACGTACGTGACCTAAGGAAACGCAAGTTCGGCGCCGTATTGCCCATCTACCGCGAATGTTAAACGGCGGAGATACGAGCAAGACAAGAAGCGCGAGCATTTCCGCAGGGAGCGTACAAGCCGTACGTGACCAAGGAAACGCGGAGCGCGACGCCGTATTGCGACGTATATACGTCGTTTAAGACAGTCCAACTATCGTGCCGTCGGAAAGAAGGTCTATCTTTTCCGCCGCAGGATGCGCGCCAAGCCCTGGCATCAGCATAATCTTCCCTGCGATGGCTACGATGAACCCTGCACCGCCTTTCAAAACAACGTCCTTGACAAAAATACGGAAACCCGTAGGTCTGCCCAAAAGCTCGGCGTTGTCCGAAAGGGAATATTGCGTTTTTGCGATAATCACAGGCAAAGCCCCTTCGCCCTTCGCTTCGATATCGGCAATCTTTTTCAAGGCTTCTTCCGAGAAATCCGCGCCGTCGCCGCCGTAGATCTTCGTCACGATATCGTTGATTTTCTTGCAAACGCCGTCCTGCAAATCATAGGCGTATTCCATCTTGGATGGAATTTCGCACGCTTTCACCACTTCTTCCGCAAGTGCCTTGCCACCTTCGCCCCCCTTCAAGAAGACGTCGGTGAACACCGCCACAGAGCCTGCCGCGCGCACCGTTTCGATTACGAGATCGGTTTCCGCTTGGGTGTCCGTCGCAAAGCGGTTCATTGCCACCACAACGGGTTTTTTGTAGACGTTTTTGATGTTTTCGATATGCTTCAAAAGGTTGGGCATCCCCCCCTTCAAAGCGTCCAGATTTTCTTCCGAGAGCGTTTCCTTCGCCGCGCCGCCGTGAAGCTTCAATGCTTTGACGGTGGCAACGATCACCACGCAGTCGGGCTCAATGCCCGCCGCACGGCATTTGGTATCCAAGAACTTTTCCGCGCCCAAGTCCGCGCCGAAGCCTGCTTCGGTGACGGCGTAGTCCGCAATGCTCATTGCCGCGTAGGTCGCCTGCACGCTGTTGCAGCCGTGCGCGATGTTTGCAAACGGGCCGCCGTGAATGATCGCGGGCGTGCCTTCGAGCGTCTGTACAAGGTTGGGCTTCATCGCGTCCTTCAAAAGCACCGCCATCGACCCGACCGCACCAGGAATATCTCTTGCGCGCACGTAGTCGCCGTTCGTATTCAAGCCGACGATGATATTGCCCAAACGGCGCTTCAAGTCGTCAATGTCCGTCGCCAAGCACAGCACCGCCATCACTTCGCTTGCCGCGGTGATGTCGAAGTGGTCTTCTCTCTCGACCCCCCTGCCCTTGCCGCCCGTCATCACGTTGATGAGCTGGCGCTCGTTCATGTCCATACAACGGTGGAAATAGATATTGTTGACGTCGATATTCAACGCGTTGCCACGGAAAATGTGGTTATCCATCAGTGCGCAGAGAAGGTTGTTCGCTGCGGTAATCGCGTGTAAATCGCCCGTAAAATGCAGGTTGATTTCCGTCATGGGAACGACCTGTGCATAGCCGCCGCCAGCCGCGCCGCCCTTGATTCCAAAGACGGGCCCGAGCGAAGGCTCTCTCAATGCAAGGCAAGCCTTTTTGCCGATTGCCTGTAAGCCGTCGGCAAGACCGATAGAAACGGTCGTTTTTCCTTCCCCCGACGACGTGGGGTTGATGGCTGTCACCAAAACAAGTTTTGCTTTTCTCTTTGCGCCCTTGGGCAAGGAAAGCTTTGCTTTATACTTTCCGTACGGCTCCAAAGCGCTCTCTGCGATCCCCGCTTTTGCGGCAATCTCGCGAATGTCTTGCAGTTTTGCGCTCTCCGCAATTTCGATATCCGAAAGCATTCTATTCTCCTTTTTTCGACCTTTCTACCATTTTTCCCCAAACCCCTTTAAGGGGTTTCGACATAGTCCTTGGTTTATTATAACACATATTTTCCAAAATGAAAAGGGGATAGCCTAAACTTTTTCGAAAAATTTTTAATTTTTTCTCGCTTTTTTTTGGAAAAAACGGAACACTTTCCAAAAAGCTTGGAAAACTCCCCCAAAATCCCCCCCCTGGAATTATTGACGAAACCGAAAAAAAATGCTACAATAGGAAACGATCTTTATTTTTTACTTTTAAAAGGAGTATATTATGGCAGAAAAAAGAGCAGTCACGATGGAAAAACTCGTTTCCCTTTGCAAAACGCGCGGCTTCATCTTCCCTGGAAGTGAAATCTACGGCGGCCTTGCAAACACTTGGGATTACGGTCCTTTGGGCGTAGAGCTGAAAAACAACGTCAAGAAGGCTTGGTGGAAGAAATTTATTCAGGAAAATCCCCACAATACGGGCGTAGATTGCGCCATCTTGATGAACACGAGAACGTGGCAGGCGTCTGGTCACTTGGGCGGCTTCTCCGATCCCTTGATGGACTGTAAGTCCTGCAAATCCCGTCACAGAGCGGACGATCTCGTCGAAAAATACGTAGAAAAGAAGGGCTTGGACGTGTCCGTGGAAAGCATGGACAACGACGCACTGGAAGCGTTCATCGTCGAACACAAGCTCGTTTGCCCCGTTTGCGGCAACTCCGATTTTACGTCGATTAGAAAGTTCAACCTGATGTTCAAAACCTTCCAAGGCGTGACGGAAGACAGCGCGAACACCGTTTACCTTCGTCCCGAAACAGCGCAAGGTATCTTCGTAAACTTCGCAAACGTACAGCGTTCTTCCCGTCTTCGCGTTCCCTTCGGGATCGGTCAGATCGGTAAGTCCTTCCGTAACGAAATCACCCCGGGCAACTTCACCTTCCGTACCCGTGAATTCGAACAAATGGAGCTGGAATTCTTCTGCAAGCCCGGCACCGATTTGGAATGGTTCGCATACTGGAAGGATTTCTGCCGCGACTGGCTTTTGTCGCTCGGCATGAAAGCGGAAAACCTGCACCTTCGCGACCATAGCCCCGAAGAGCTTTGCTTCTACTCGAAGGCAACCACCGACTTTGAATACAACTTCGCATTCGGTTGGGGCGAGCTTTGGGGGATCGCAGACAGAACGGACTACGACCTTACCCAGCACGCAAAGGAATGCGGCAAGCCCATCGACTACACCGACCCTGTCACGGGTGAAAAATACGTTCCCTACGTTATCGAGCCTTCGCTCGGCGCAGACCGCGTAGTGCTTGCCTTCTTGACGGACGCATACGACGAAGAAGTGGTAGACGCGGAAAAGAACGACGTAAGAACGGTGCTTCGCTTGCACCCTGCGCTTGCGCCCTACAAGTGTGCGGTATTGCCCCTGCAAAAGGGTCTTTCCGAAAAGGCGGACGAAATCTATTTGCAGATGTGCAAAAAGTTCCCTGCGACCTACGACGTGACGGGCTCTATCGGTAAGCGCTACCGCCGTCAGGACGAAATCGGTACGCCGTACTGCGTGACCATCGACTTCCAAACCTTGGAAGATAACACGGTCACCGTTCGCGACAGAGATACGATGGAACAAATCCGTGTATCGGTGGAAGAAGCAATCAAGTATATTCAAGAAAAAATTGAATTCTAAGGCATATTGTATGCAAAAAGGACGCGGAAAAATCCGCGTCCTTTTTTTGGTGAATTGATTGACTGTGTCAATCGTGAATTGCGTTTTAGAAACGCGTGAATTGACGGCGTTGCCGTCGTGAATTGCAAGGCGTTGCCTTGCGTTAAGGAATAATTATAAATTTTTGCCGCAACGTTTGCCACAGGCAAACAATTCACGGAGCAATAGCGACAATTCACGAAATCGGAGATTTCAATTCACGAACGCCCATAACGTTCCATTCACTTTACCGCTTGCCGTCCGAGATTCTTCGACTGCGCTATCGCTCCGCTCAGAATGACAGGTGGGAATTCTTCCGCAACGTTTGCCACAGGCAAACAATTCACGGAGCGTCAGCGAGAATTCACGAAACCGCAGGTTTCAATTCACGAACGCCCATAGCGTTCAATTCACTTTCATTCCACACCTGCCCCCTACTTTTCGAAAAAAATGCACTCCCGCTTGAACCGCTCCAACGCGCGAAGATACCGCTCGGAAAGCTCCAAGGTGTATCGCTGTTTTTCGGTGTAAGACAGGCTCTCGTACACCGCCTTGTCCGTCAGCCTGCCGATGGCGTCGCTCACTTCCCCTTCGGAAAGAAGCAGCTCTTTTACCCGTTCGTAAAAGGCGTCCGACTGCTCTTCGCCGCGCACCCGTTTTTCAATCTCGCGCGCCAAATAGCGCTCCGCTTCTTGGGTGTTCAAGCCCTTCTCTTCGACGATTTTCAGCTTTGCTGCCTGCTCTTTCTTCGTCCGCTCCCAAAAATCGCCTTTAATTCTGCACTTCGCTTGACGCGCCGCCACCTTCAAACTCGTTCCTGCATTTTTCGACATTTTAACCACCTTTTCGCCTATAAAAACTATTTTTTGCAAACAAAAAAGTCCACGCAAACGTGGACTTCTTTTGTTAGTTTCTGCTTCTCTTTCTAGCCGCTTCGGACTTCTTCTTTTTTCTTACGGAAGGCTTTTCATAGAATTCCTTCTTACGAAGATCGCCGATAATGCCGTCACGAGAACACTTTCTTTTGAAACGACGCAATGCGCTTTCAACGTTTTCGTTTTCACCAACTCTTACCGTGGACATACTTTTCAACCCTCCTTCGCCTAAGCACTTATTTCGAACATTGCCATTATACTATTTTACGCAAGGCGTGTCAAGTTTTTTCACGGCAATTTTTGGCATTTTCCAAGAAAATCTTTTCTTCGACAAAATCAAACAAAAAATCGGGCAAGAACGCATCTTCCCCGATTTCTTTCTATACAAAGCTTATTGCAGCGCGTACTGAGAAATGAACCTGCAAATCTCTTTCACGTCCGTGTTGCCCGTGAAGTTGAACTTCACCTTGCCCACCGCCGACATATAAATTTCCAGCTCTGCATCCAAGTCAAACACCCCTGCCGTTTCCAAAGAAAAGGTGGTGATTTTGCTATAAGGAATGGACGTAAAATCCTTCTTTTTTCCCGTCAACCCCTGCACGTTGATTGCAATGATACGCTTATTTGTGAACACAACGCCGTCGCGCACGCCCTGATACGTACCAACAATCGTTTCGCCTGCAATCAAAAAGTCGGAAATCATATTCCCGAACGCGTTATCCGCTACCTTTTTCAGCCTTGCAAACAAACCGCCGCTTTGAAAATCAATCATCTTTTTTTCTCCTTTGTATTTTAATTTTTTTTATTGCACTCTTTCAAAATCCGACGCAGGGTGCTTACACCAAGGACAGATAAAATCGTCGGGCAAAGGCCCTTCGTGTACGTAGCCGCACACCTTGCAAACCCATTTTTCCGTTTTCGGCTCTTCCGCCTTACCGCCAGTTGCCGCCTTGGGCTTTTCCGCCGCCTGCGGCTTGGGTTTCACTTCCGTCAAATACTGCTCGTAGGAAAGGCTCTTTTGCGACGAAAGGACTTTCCCTTCCACCACTTCCCCAACAAACAGGGTATGCGTGCCGTAATCGTGCTCGCCCACCACCTTACAGGAAAGAAACGCGTTCGCGTTTTCATAGATATAGTACAGCCCGTTTTCGCTGCGGGGATAGACCCTGCCTACGAACTTGTCTACGTCCTTGCCCGATTGAAACCCAAACTGCTTAAACAGCGCAAACGGCGTATCCTTTTGCAAAATGGAAACGTTGAAAACGCCCGTGCGAGAAATCATCTGCTCGGTGTAATTGCTCTTGTTGACGAAC
Organism: Clostridiales bacterium; assembly: GCA_015069565.1. Classification (GTDB taxonomy): domain Bacteria; phylum Bacillota; class Clostridia; order Christensenellales; family Borkfalkiaceae; genus Scatosoma. The sequence continues at coordinate 28,959 of SVIJ01000007.1, read as the reverse complement.
ACCACCACGCGCGTGGGGTCGCTCGTGAGCATCTGCACCGTGTTCACGATGCAACCGTTGTCCTTTGCCCCTTCCTTTGCCGTCAAAACGAACAGCCCATAGGTGAGCGCATAAAGCGCCTTTTTATCGAGTGAAGCCATACCTGCCCCTATCCTTTTTAAGTATTTGGCGGATTACACCGCCGATTATTTATCTGTTTTTTAAGCTACGTGATAAAGCCTTTTCAAGCTTACGCCTTCCAAAGCCCGTGCAGGTTGCAGTACGCGTAAACCGCCACCACTTCATCGCCTGCCTTCAAAGCAAAGGTGACTTCGGGTACGTCCGTCGGCGCAAAATATTTGATTTGGTAGCCGTCCTTCGTTTCCACCGCTACGAACTCAATATAGTGCGCTTCCGTCGCAGGGTGCATTACGCTGCCTACGCTCACTCTCAGTCTGCCGCATTTCTTTTCCGCTACGGGCACGTGCTTTTCCTGCGCCGCGTCCGTCGAGCCTGCAATCAATTCCTTCCAGCCTTCCAAAGCAAGCTCATCCTTGCTTGCAATAATCTTGCCACATTTTTCACATTGATAAAATTTCATAATCATTCTCCTTTTTTATTAGGATTTAATCCTATTTATAATATACCATATAAAAATAAGGTTGTCAACAGTTTTGACGGAATTTATTGTATTTTATACAAAATTTCCTGTAAATATTCGCAAGCGCGTTTGAGCTCGATAAGCTCGCCGTAATCGTCCTTATACGCTTCGATAAGAAGTGGACCGTCGTAGCCGACGTCTACAAGACGGCGAATCAGCGTTTCAAAATCAAATATTCCCTGCCCTGGTAGGCACATTTTGCCGTTTTCGCGCACGTCGGATACATGGACGGTGGCGATATTTTCCCCCATTTCCTGTAAGTACGGAAGATAGCCGTGTCCTGCAAGCCGAGCCTGCTTTACGTCCAAAACCCCTTTGAGCTGAGGGACGTATTCCCGAATGCGGGAAAAGACTTCGGGGCGGTTGTAGGTGGACCATTCGACGTTTTCCAAGCACAAGGTCACGCCGTAGCCCAAGCAAAAATCAAAGATTTTCGCCATACATTCCCCTAAGCGTGCGAAGTTATCGTTTTTCGGGTCACGCGAAGCCTTTTTGAAGCGCGCGCCGCCGTGAAAGGTGTAGTACTTTGCGCCAAGAATTTGCGCCGAGCGCATCACGCCGTCCAAAATCTCATAGCTATCCCGCTCCACGCGCGGATGGCGGTTGAAAAGCTGTGGCTCGAGCTGGGTGTTCAGGATATGTACCGAATGAATATCCAGCCCGCCCTTGCGTTCCTTTAACAGCTCGGCAAAGGACGGCTTGTATTCCCCAAACGAAGTCAAAAAGACTTCGGCGGTCTGCACCCCAAGCCCGTCGAGCGTCTGCACCGCGTCTTCATTGTCACAGCGCAAAAACAGGGACGCTGTGGAAACGCCTACTCTCATACGTAATGCACCCAGCCTTCCTTACGGGGCTTCGCGGCAGGCAATTCGCCGTCGGCATAGCCGAGCACGCAATGCCCGATGCCTTCCCATTCCCCTTCGATGCCAAGCGATTTGAGGAGATTCTTGCCGTATTCCGTCTGCATTTCTTCCTTCGCGCGGTGAATCCAGCAGCTGCCAAGCCCCAAGGAATGCGCCGCAAGCATTAAGTTTCCCATCACCAAGCTACCGTCGTATAAATAGGTGTTCACGGTGGAGTCCGCTACGACGAGCAAGACCACAGGTGCGCCGTAGAAGGGGTCTACGTTTTCGTTTACGCCCATGATTTGCGCGTTCATTTTTCTCAATTCGTCGCGGACATGGGTATCGGTAATGGCAATAATTTTGACAGGCTGACGGTTCTTGCCCGTAGGCGCGTACATGCCAGCTTTGATAACTTCGTCAATGAGTTCCTGCTTTACAGGCGTGGAAAGGTATTTTTTACAGCTTCTTCTCTCGATGAGTGTTTTTATCGTTTCGTTCATAGCCGTGCTCCTTGTAATTCTTATTCGATTACCCCTATCATACCACGCGCACGCGCGTTTGTCAAGAAGGAAAAAGAAAAGAGCCTTTGATTTTTTTCAAAGGCTCTCGCGCTTTTCAAAACTTATTCGTTCGTTTTGTAATAACGGCGTTTCAGCCAAACGCCCAGCCAAATGGCAAGCAGGTACACCGCGATGATGATAATTCCCAAATACATATACCAGTACTGACAGGGAATAATCGACCAAAACAGCGCAAGCACAGGGTTTGCAGGCGTGATGGAATACATATAATTCACCTGCACAAGCTCGCCCGAAGGATTCAAAACGTTGTTTGCCAGCGCATAAGCGTTCACACCCAAATTGATAAAATGCACCGCCGTATAGATGGCAAAGGTGAGCGCAACGGTCGACAAGATATATTTCGGCTCAAAACGCACCATACCGAGCGCAAAGAGCAGGATAGGAATGCCAAACTCTAACGCGTGGGGGAAGAAATAAAAGACGAACGTCCAACTGAAAATCTTAAAGTTCGCCTGCGCCGTATTCACGAGAAGCGCAAGCAGCGCGCCCAAGCACCAAAGCAAAAGCAAGTTCCCCAGCACCTTGTTCTTCGTCCAAACAGTGACGGGCAACAAAAGCGCGGTGATAGAACACATATGCAATGGCAGGTATTCCAAGGGGGAATTCCACGTGACAAGGTTGAAGATAATTGCCGCAATCCCTGCAAACGACAGGGGAAACAGCACCCATCTTCTCACCGTTTCGCTCTTGTTTTTAAGCAAAAAGTATAAGCCGACGTTTCCGCCGAACGCAATCAAAAGGGATAGAATATGCACAATCCCAAACGAGCCCCAAACCATAGTATTTCTCCTTTTGTTCTTTTGTTAAACAGAAAGAGTATACCATATTTTAAGAAGATTGTAAAGTAAATTATCTCTTTTTGTTTAATTGTTTAATATTAAACAACTTCTTCCAGCGTAAATCGAAGCACCTTTTTTCCGTCCTTTTCCACCCATTCGTTCCACATGGATGCAGGGCGCACCCAAAGCCCGCCTTCACCGTATAACGCCCTATACACCACCATTTCTTCCAAGGTTTCACTGTGACGGGCTATGCCGATAACCTCGTACCTGCCACCCTTATAATGGCGATAAATACCTTTTTTTATCATCTTTTCTCCTTTTTTCCTTGACAGTTTTTATAAGATTTGATATAGTATCACTATGCAAAAAATACGCAACCCCTTCAAACAACTCAATCGCTTCGAGTGGACCCTTTGGGCGGTGTCCGCTATCATCGTAATTGCGGCGTTTTTGATTCCCGAAAAGAAGGATATTCCGTCGCTTGTCGCATCGCTTATCGGCGTGACGGCGCTCATCTTCGTTGCCAAAGGCATGGTCTTGGGGCAGGCGCTGACGGTGGTATTTGCCGTAGGCTACGGAATCGTTTCTTGGTCGCAAAAATACTACGGCGAGATGATTACCTACCTTTGTATGTCCGCGCCGATGGCAATTTCCGCCATCGTTTCGTGGGTCAAGCATCCGTACAAGGATAGCGCGGAAGTACAGGTGAGCAAGCTCAGCAAAAAGGCATGGCTGTTTTTGAGCCTTGCCGCCCTGCTTGTGACCGTCGCTTTCTACTTTATCCTGCAAGCGCTCGGCACGGCAAACCTGCCCGTTTCCACCCTTTCGGTGACGACCAGCTTTTTCGCGGCTTCGCTCACCTTCTTGCGCTCCCCTTATTATGCGCTCGGGTACACGGCAAACGACGTCGTGCTCATCGTTTTGTGGGTGTTTTCGGCGGTTGCCGACCTTTCCTATCTTCCGATGGTGCTTTGCTTTGTGATGTTCTTGCTCAACGATTTATACGGCTTTTTCAACTGGAAACGCATGGAAAAACGCCAAGCGAAAGACGAATAATTTACCGCTATCCAATTTGCGAAAAAAGAGCCAAACGGCTCTTTTTTGTTTTTCAACACGTACATGCCCCTATGGAATAATCAATTTATCGCTCTCTTTCAGGTCTAACAATCGAATGGCTCTATCGAAGATTTCTGGCACTTCGGCAAACACTTCGGGGTGATGAATATCCGAGCCAAGGTAAAACTTACAGCCGCACTCTTTTGCTATGCGGAACATCCGCAAAACATCGTCCGCTTCTTCGTCCGAAAAGCGCATATCGTAGGAGTTCAGCTCCACGCCGCAGCCCTTTTTTGCCGCAATCGAAAAGAGCCTGCCCATTTCGCTTTCAGGAATGGCGCGCAAGGTCTTCAAATACTCTTTCCGATCCCTACGGTAGATGGCGGTATTCGCCAAATGCCCAAGCCCGATTTTGTGAAAAGGCAAATCCTTTTTAAGAAGCGTATCCAGCCGCCAAACCCACGTTTTCGCCCTGCCTTCGGCAGTTTGCGCGTCTTCTTCGCTGATGGTAAAACCAACCCAACCCAAATGGGTAAGCGGCACAATCATCCAAGCAAAATCGTCAAAGCGGCTTTCAGGAATTCCCAAAACGCCGTCAAGCCGCATTTCCCCTTCGCAACCGAACAAAAACCGCACGTCCTTGTCCTTGGGCAACGGCAACGCCTGTGCAAGCCGCTCATAGTTTTGCGGCGTATAAAAGGGATGCTCGTCGATTTTCACCGCGCTGTCCCAGTAGTGGTTGGTCAGGCAAATCGTGCGCAAACGGTTGTCCTTTGCATACTGCAAAAGCCGCTCGTTCGTCTGCCCTGCATCCATAGAACAAAGAGAGATCTGCGAATGCAAATGATAATCGTGATCGAATACAAACCGCATACTTACTTCCTCCAAGTGCGCGGCGAGAACAAGACGAGCATCGGGAAAATTTCCAGTCTGCCTGCGATCATATCAAAAATATAGACAAGCTTAGAAAGAATGGTGAAATCACCGAAGTTTCCAGCAGGGCCAATCACCGCCCCCACGCCAGGGCCGATGTTGTTGATTGTTGCGGCAACGGAAGTAAAGGCTGTCATAAGGTCGCCGTTTGCAATCATCGGATCGAAGGAAATGATGAGCAAAGACACCAAGAAAATCAAAATATAGGCTACCAGGTACGCGTTCACCGAGCGAACGGTTTCGTGATCGACCATTTTTCCGTCAACGACAATCTTCTTCACCTGCTTGGGGTGAATGAGCCGCCCCACTTCGTGCATACCACCCTTGGAAAGGATGATACATCGACTGACCTTTATACCGCCGCCCGTACTGCCCGCGCACGCGCCGATGAACATCACCGTCACCAAAATAAGCGTCGAGAATATCGGCCAATAAGAGAAATCGACCGTCGCAAAGCCCGTTGTCGAGATGATGGACGAAACGGCAAAGAAGGCGTGGCGCAGGGTTTCCCCGAAGGTATAGCCCATATCGCCAGCGAAATAGACGTTCAGGGTAATCAGCGCGACCGCCGAAAAGACGATGAGAAGAAACGTCCGCACTTCGGACGTAAACGCTTCCTTGGGGCGTCTGCGCAAAAGCAGGTAGTAAGAGTTAAAATTCACGGAAAAGAGCAACATAAACACCGCGACAATTACCTGCAAATGGGGCGCGTAGTTCATGCCGTTGGACGTTACGGAAAATCCACCCGTTCCTGCCGTAGCAAAGGACGTCGTAATTGCTTCAAAAACAGGCATTCCGCCCACGAGCAGGATAATAAACTCTATCACCGTCATCACGGCGTAGATAGCGTAGAGAATAAACGCCGTTTGGCGCACCTTCGGCACGAGCTTGGATACAACGGGCCCAGGGCTCTCCGCCTTCATCATGTGCATATTTTGCGCACCCGACAGGGGCAGGAACGCGATGATGAACACCAGCACCCCCATGCCGCCCACCCAGTGGGTGAAGCTACGCCACATCAAAAGGGATTTTGACATTTGGTCGATTTCTGCACCCGTAAAGATGCTTGCGCCCGTGGTCGTGAAGCCCGACGCCGTTTCAAAAAGCGCGTCGATATAGCTTGCCGTACCCGTCAAGCAAAGGGGCAGCGCACCGAACAAGCTCATCACAATCCAAGAGAGCGCAACGATGGCAAAGCCTTCCTTTGCATACATATGCGGATCCTTCGGTTTTTTTAAGGCGCACAGTCCGCCCAGCCCGAAGCAAATCCCTGCACACGCCAAAAAGACGAGCAGTTCTTCCCATTCTCGGTAGCAAACCGCCGTCACTGACGGCACGAGAAAGAAGATCGCTTCAAAGATGAGCAGCGAGCCCAACGTTTTACGAATCATCGAAAAGTTCATACGTCTAACCTATTTCTATCGTCTGTTTTTCGCCTATTACGCGAGCACGTCGGCAAGCTCTACCACCGCGACGTCCTTGGTGACAAGGATCACCGAATCCCCCGCTAAAATGCTATCATTACCACGGGGCAAAATTACCGTACCGTTGCGAACAATGGACGCAACGAGCACGTTTTGCTTGAAGGGAAGCTCACTTAGCGGCTTGCCTATGAGCCGCGAGCCTTCCTTGACGATGAACTCCACCGCTTCCACCTTATCCTGCACGACGTTGTACAGGTTTTCCATGTTGCCGTCCTTGGCGCTCTTTGCCGAGCGCACGTGGCGCAAAATCATATCCGCCGTCAAGTTCTTCGGGCAAACGACCGTATCCAAATCCAGCTTCGTCAAAACGCCGTCGTAGTCGATGCGGTTGATTTTGGTGACGAGCTTTTTCACCCCCCATTCCTTGGCGAACAGGGAAAGCAAAATATTTTCTTCGTCCAAGCCTGCAAGCGCAACGAACGCGTCCGCGCGCTCGATGCCCTGTTCCTTCAAGAGCGCGTGATCGCTCGGATTGCCGTTGATAACGGTCACCTTCGTCCAGTCGGAAGCCAGCTCTTCGCACTCGTCGTAGTCCTTTTCAATCACCTTCAAGGCGATGCCCGAGCGTTCCAAAATCTCGCACAGGTAATGGGTGATAATGCCGCCGCCGACAATCATCGCGTCCTTGACGGAAAAATCCTTTTGATGGATTTTGTTTAAGAAGTCCACCGCGTCCTTGGGGGTGGAAACGACGGTCAAAACGTCCTTTTCCGCAAAGACGGTGTCACCGTTGACGATATATACGTCGTCGCCGCGCTCTACGGTGGCAAGCTGTACGTTCGCGCGGAGCTTGCCCATCACTTCGCGTACCGATTGCCCAACGAGCAGGTTGTCTGCGGAAAGTCGGAAGGAAAGCAGCTCCACCCTGCCCTTGCCAAAGGGCTCTATCCGCATGGCGGAAGGGAAGCGCAACACACGCGCGATTTCCTTTGCGGCTTCGTACTCGGGGTTGATAACCATAGCAAGCCCCAGCTGTTTTTGCAAATATTCCGCTTCCTTGCTGTATTCGGGGGACTTGATACGAGCAACCGTTTCACAGTTCCCTTCCTTTTTTGCAATCATACAGCAGAGCAGGTTGAGCTCGTCCGAGTTGGTGACGGCGATAAAGAGCTCGGCGTCGTCGATGCCAGCATCCTTCAAGACGGAAAGGGTCGCGCCGTTGCCGACAACCCCCATAATATCGAACTGCCCCATCACGTCCGCAATTTTCTCTGCGGAAGTATCGACGACGGTCACGTTATTGCCGTCGGCATTGAGTTTTCCTGCCAGCGAGTACCCCACTCGCCCACAGCCCACGATAATAATCTTCATGTTAACTCCTGATGAACAATCTGTTTTATTGACCTTTATACTGAATTTTTGCTTCCGTAATATCCAGTTTATCCAGTTTCACAGCCAGCGTTCGCCTATGCGGAGCCGCCGCGTCTGCGTGACCGATTTTTCCCCTGACCACGTTAAACTCTATCTTCAAAACGTTCCCGTCGAAAACCACCTTTTCCAGTACCTGTTTCCTTACGTAAATCGTCCTATAACAATACACCACAACCATTTCTTTTTCAAAGTCCGTTTGTGGAAACTCCGAAAAAATTTCATCTAGCTCTTCTTGATTTTTTATGATATAGGTGCGGCTTTCGGGGGAGTCTTCATCATATCCCGCTCCTTCGATATATGCGCCGTATACGTAATTGCTGTCCAGCCATTCCGTTCTGTACGTCGCTTCATCGGCAATAATCACGGCGTTATGCTCAATTTTTCCGCAACCCACAAAACACATTCCAACAACAACGCATAAGAACGATAATGCCAGCGCTAAAATTTTTTTCATTCTTTCCCCCTTTCTTTTCGAACGAAAAGAATTTGCACATACGTTTTTAGTGTAGCACATTTTTCCCTATTCGTCAAGTTTTATTTTGGAAAAATAAAAAAAGGCGGGAGCAAGCCCCCGCCCTACGTCTTCTCTCGTTTGCCATAGGCAAACATCTCGCTATGCCATCGGCATAATATCGCTACGCCGTAGGCGTAATCTCGCTTGTCCGCAAGGACAAATATCGCTCATTGCTTTCAAAGAAAGCAAGCCTTACCCCACCAGCTCCGCATACACGATTTGAATCGCCTTCATCAGCTCCTTATCGTCAATGCCGATGATGATATTGCACTCGCTCGGGCTTTGGTACACCGTCCGCACCCCGATATCGTGCTTAGACAAGGCATTGAACACCGTTGCCAAAATCCCCACCTTTTCCGAAAGGTTATGCCCGATTACGGCAAGCAACGCCAAGTCTTCATAGCCCTTGATTTTGTCCGCGTCCACGCGCTCCTTTAAGACCGCCAAAAACCCGTCGAAATCAATCGTTTTATACTCCGAACGCTCGACGAAAAAACACAAGTTATCCAGTCCCGAATGGGTGTGCGCAATATTGATGCGGTATTCTTCGAATACCGAAGTCACCTTTTTCACAAACCCGAGCTGTTTATCCAGCATCATTTTTGAAATTTGGATACAGGTATGATCGTTCTTGCCCGTAATGCACGCAATCACTTCTTCATCTTCCACTCTCGTCCGCTTTTTGACGATTTGCGTACCCGATTTTTCAGGCTCGAAGGTGTTCTTCAAGTGAATGGGAATGGGCGCGTCCAAAAGGGGCAACAGCGTTTCCGAATGGAGCACCGACGCCCCCATATACGACATTTCGCGCAGTTCGCGATAGGAAACCTGCTCCACCTTTTTCGCCCGAGAAATCACTCTCGGATCGGCAACGTAGATGCCGTCCACGTCCGTCCAGTTTTCGTACAGCTCACAGCCAAACACACGCGCCACCACGCTGCCCGTGATATCGCTTCCGCCGCGGCTAAACGTCTTGACGTAGCCCTTTTCATCCACCCCGTAAAAGCCAGGGATCACGTACCTGCCCCCAGCGTTTATGCTTTTTGCCTGCTCCATCGTCGCCGCAAGATCCAGCTCACCATCCATAAAACGGATAAACCTTGTCGCGTCCAAAAACTCATAGCCAAGGTACGCCGCAAGCAGCTTTGCGCTCAAATATTCCCCACGAGAAACAACGTAGTCTTCGCTCGTGAACGAATAGCGGATTTCGTTATACAAGCCGTACAGCTCGTCTTCAATCGGGAAGGACGGCACAAGCGCCGCAACCCCACGAAAAGCCGCTTTTACCCCTTCAAAGCACTCGTTGAACGCGTCTTCGTTGTCGGAGTTTGCATAGCAGCCGATGAGCAAATCGGTCACCTTTCTATCCGTCTTATTCTTTTTTCCAGGCGCGCTCGCCACCACAAACCTGCGGCGAGCGTCCGCTTTAACGATTTCCCCAACGCGGCGCACGCTCTCCGCGCTCGCCAGCGACGTGCCGCCAAACTTACATACAATCGACATCTTGTTCTCCTTTATACACCCTGTATTTCTCTTCACCAAGAACTCTTACAAGCGTTTGATTGTCCCGAATACGAACGCTTGAACGAATACCTGCCCTGCCCGAAGTGGTATATCCGTGCGCATCCGAGCCTGCAATCACCTTCAAGCCCTTCTCGGAAGCAAAGGCGAGCGCCTGCTCGTTTTGGCGGGGCTCGTTTGCGGCGTTGTAGCCTTCCACACCGTCCAAAATTTCCACGTCGTCAAAGGGCAACGGGTGGGCGATATACCACCGCTCGCGGAATGGATGCGATTGATACACAAGTCCGCCCGCCGCGTGTACAAGCTGAGCGTATTCGCGCAAGCCCACCGTTTTCAGTTCGGGATGCGCCGCCAAAAACGCAGGCGTGATTCCATAGACGAGCACTTCGTTGCCGTCTGAAATATGCTCTTCTATCCCAAACAATACGTCGAAATCCTTGTCCTTTGCATACGCCTTTGCGCGCTCGAAATCCTTTTCGTACTCGGCAACAAACGCTTCCCAAGGCAATTCCCTGTCTATCCGCGTATCCCCACGGAAAAAGTGGTTGGTAATCACCATTCCCGAAAAGCCTTTTTCCATCAGCGTATCTATATGCTTTTCTACGTCGTCACCGCCGCCGCTACAAGGACAGGTGTGCAGGTGCATTTCATATTTGTATGGATAACCGTTCATCGCGTACCTGCCCCTATCATTCTTCCAAATTGACCTTCGGCAAGCTCCAACGGTACTTCGCCGCAAGCAGTCTTAATACAACCACAACCGCCATTGCCACAAGGGACGCCACCAGCGTACCGTCTACAAACACTCGCAACAGGTAATACACCACCGCGCCTGCAATCGACGCAAGCGCGTAGATGTGCTTTTTGAATATGTACGGCGTAGTGGAAATCAGCACGTCGCGGAACACGCCGCCGCCAACCCCCGTCAGCATCCCCAAAAGGATCGCCAAAAACGCGTTATCCGAAAGCCCGTGAATGAAGGCAATTTCCGTACCCATAACGGTGAACGCCGCAAGCCCGAAGGCGTCAAAGACGTTTTGCGTGGGCTCGAACTTTTCATATCCGACCACAAACCTGCGGTGGGTGAGATGCGCAACGACGAACACGCCGACGGAAGTCACCGCCGCGATGAGCAAAATATAGAGATTGCCAAAGATTGCAGGGGGCGTTTGCCCGATCAAAAGATCGCGCGTGATCCCGCCGCCGACCGCCGTCACACAACCGACGAAAACAACGCCGAAAACGTCCAGTTTCGCCTTGATTGCCACGAACGCGCCCGAAACGGCGAACGCCACCGTACCGATGATTTCCAGTACTAAAAGAATAATCTCACTTGCCGTCATTGTCCTTTCCCCTGCGGGAATACTTGCACCCGCAAAAATCCTGTCTATATAATCCGTATTCCTTCGAAAGCTCGATAGAGCGCAAGTATCCGCCCTGCTTTTTGAAATCGCTGTATAAGTACGTCAACCCGTACCTGCCCCCCACTTCTTCGCCGATTTGGTTGAGCCACTCGACGTTTTTTAAGGGGGAAAGGGTGAGCGTCGTGGCAAAATACGCAATGCCAAGCTCCTTTGCTTTTTGCGCCGTCTTTTCCATGCGGAGCGCATAACAGCGATAGCAACGCGCGCCGCGTTCGGGCTCGTTTTCCAAGCCCTTTGCCATCTCGGCAAACGCTTTTGCGTCGTGGTCGCAATCTACGAACTCCGCCCAGCCCGTTTCACTAAGCAGACGGATTTGCTCGGCTTTGCGTTTTTCGTATTCTTCCCGCTCGTCTATGTTCGGGTTATAATAGAATACGCACACCGAGAAAAAATCGTGCAGCCGCTCCAAGCACGCCGAAGAACAGGGCGCACAGCAGCTATGCAATAGCAGCTTCGTCCCCTTTGGCAAATCTTTGATTTGCGCCTGCATTTTTTTGTCGTAGTTCACCTTGTTCATACGGATATTATAACACTCGAAAAATCGTTTGTCAATGTATTTCTCGGCGCTTGACGAAAGGTTTCGTTTGCGGTATAATAGGAATATGGAACTTTTAATTCCCGTTGCCGCGGGCTTAGAACAAACGGTAAAAAGACAACTGAATAAGCTCGGCTACGAGAAGTGCCCTGCCGACAATGGCAGAATCAGCGTCGACGGCGACTGGCAGGACGTCGCGCGACTGAACGTACTCCTTCGCGGCGGCGAACGAGTGCTCGTCAAGCTCGCGCAGTTCAAAGCCACCACCTTCGACGAATTATATGGGGGCATGTACGCGGTGAACTGGGAAAACTATCTCGAAATGGATAGCCAAATCCTAATGGATGGGAAGTGCTTTCAATCGACGCTCGGCGCAATCAAGGCTTGCGGTGGCGTGGCGAAAAAGGCAATCATCTCTCGGCTTGCCGATAGGAAAAAGACGGGTAGAAAAACCTTTACGGAAAGCGGCGCAAGGACGGTGGTTGGTTTTTCCATCTACCGCGATGAAGTGACCGTCACCATCGACACCACGGGCGACGGCTTGCACAAGCGCGGCTATCGCACGCTCTCGGTTGCCGCGCCCTTGAAGGAAACGCTTGCGGCGTGCATTTTGGACAACACCTTCTACAACCCCGAACGTGACAGCGAAAAACCGCTTGCCGACCCCTTCTGCGGCAGTGGCACGTTCCCGATTGAAGGGGCTATGAAGGCTTGGAATATTGCGCCTGGGCTCAACCGTAGCTTTGATTTCGAGCGTTGGTCGTTCGTACCGAAAACACATATGGAAAGAGCGCGCGAAGAAGGGAAGGACGGCGAGCGCAGGGATCGCAAGGTTTGCATTTTTGCAAGTGATATCAGCGCAAAAAACGTGGAAATTGCACGCACGCACGCTAAGAAAGCAGGTGTTGAAAGCGCCATTCGTTTTTCAGTTGCCGACGCAAGAAAGTTTTCTTGCGAAATCCCTTATGGGATTTTGGTATGCAATCCCCCGTACGGTGAGCGGCTTTCAGACACCAAGGAAGTACAGGGGCTGATGCGGGATTTTGCAAAGGCGTATCGCGCCTTGCCCGACTGGAACGCCTACATTTTGACTTCCCTGCCCGAGTTTGAGCGTTGGTTTGGCAAAAACGCAGACAAGAAGAAAAAGCTTTCCAACGCAAACCTTCTCTGCGGACTGTATTCCTACTTTGGAAAACCGCCAAAAAACGGCTAAAAAGTAGATTTTAATTCTTTTGGGAGTGCTATCACTCCCTTTTTTTGTTTGCTTTTATAAAGTTTTATCTTTATTTTTTACTAAAAATCGCTTATTTATAGTTGATTTTATCAAGTAGAAATAAAAATTCGGTTGATTTTTTGGCAATCGTCTAAAAACGGCAAATTTTATTTGACTTGCCCCTTTTCACGCGCGTATAATAGCAGTATAATTTTGAAAAAAGGCAGGTATTTACCATGCACATCCCCGAAATTTTTGGCGAAAACGTATTTAACGACGGCGTAATGCGCAGTACACTCCCCAGCGAAGTGTATAAATCCTTGAGAAAAACCATCGACGAAGGCAAAACGATTGATATGAACATTGCCGATTCGGTGGCAAACGCAATGAAGGACTGGGCTCTCTCCAAGGGCGCAACCCACTACACCCACTGGTTTCAGCCGCTCACCAACCTGACCGCAGAAAAGCACGATAGCTTTATCGAGCCCGTCGGCGGCGACGCAATCATCATGCAACTGACAGGGAAATCGCTCATCGTCGGCGAGCCCGACGCGTCTTCCTTCCCTTCGGGCGGCTCCAGAGCCACTAGCGCGGCGCGCGGCTACACCGCTTGGGATCCCACTTCCCCTGCTTTCGTCAAGGACGGCACCCTTTATATCCCGACGATTTTCATCTCTTACACAGGGGAAACGCTGGATAAAAAAGCGCCCCTTTTGAAATCCATGACCGCCATCGACCGCGAAGCAAAGCGGCTTTTGAAGCTGTTTGGCATCGAAACACACAAGGTGAGCACCACCGTCGGCCCTGAACAGGAATACTTTTTGGTGGACGAAAAGCTTTGGGAAAAGCGGCAAGACCTTGTCTTGACAGGCAGAACGCTGTTCGGCGCGCCCACGCCGCGCGGACAGGAGCTTGAAGACCACTATTTCGGCTCGTTAAAGCCCCGCGTTGCGGCGTTTATGAAGGACTTAGACGAAACCCTTTGGCGGCACGGCGTGCTCTCGAAAAGTAAGCACAACGAAGCCGCACCCGCACAGCACGAGCTTGCCCCCATCTTCACTACAACGAACGTAGCGGTAGACCAGAACCAGCTGACGATGGATATTATGAAAAAGGTGGCGCAAAAGCACGGCTTGGTTTGCCTGTTGCACGAAAAACCGTTCGTCGGCATCAACGGCAGCGGTAAACACAACAACTGGTCGCTCTCGACGACGGGCTTAAACCTGCTCGACCCTGGCGAACACCCTGAAAACAATTCGCTGTTTATGCTCATTCTCGCCTGCATCATCAAGGCGGTGGATAAGTACCAAGGTATTCTTCGCGCCTGCGTAGCGTCGGCGGCGAACGATCACCGCTTAGGCGGCGGTGAAGCGCCCCCTGCTATCATTTCCGTCTACCTTGGCGACGAGCTTGGCGCACTTGTAGACTCCATCGTTTTAGGCAAGAATTACACGCCACACAAGACGGTAAAAGGGAGCATCGGGGTCCCTGAAAGCCCCATCTTCCCCATCGACTCCACCGATCGCAACCGCACTTCGCCGTTCGCGTTCACAGGGAATAAGTTTGAGTTCCGTATGCTCGGCTCGTCCGCGTCCGTTGCCGACCCGAACATCGTCTTGAACACCATCGTTGCCGAAGCGTTTGCCGAAGCGGTAGACAAGCTTGAAAAGCTGACGAAGACGCAGGATTTCGACAACGCGGTGAAAACGTACACCGAAAAGCTGCTCAAAAAGCATTACCGCATCATCTTCAACTACAACGGCTACGGCCCCGAATGGGAAGAAGAAGCGGCGCGGCGCGGACTTTTGAATCACAAAAACACCGCCGAAGCGGTGGAAGAATGGTTCAAAAAAGAGAACATCGACGTCTTCTTACGCCAAGGGGTGTACACGAAGAACGAAGTACTTGCCCGCGCGAAGATCCAGCTGGAAAACTACGTCAAGACGGTGCAGGTAGAAGCCAAGACCGCCGTGGATATGGCAATCGGGCAAATCTACCCTGCGGTGTCTTCCTACGTATCTCGTTTGTGTCAGAATTTGACGATGAAAAAAGCCACCTTCTCGTCTATTCCCACAGCGAGTGAAGAAGCACTCATCAAAGACCTGGCTACCGCAAATGAGCATATGCTCTCTGCGGCGCATGCCTTAAAAGCCACCCTTTTGGATATGCCAAAGGACGAGCGGGAAGCCGCGCTTCGCATCGCGCACGTGGTCGTACCTGCCATGGCGCTTTTGCGCAAACACGCCGACGAAGCGGAGAAGCTTTGCGCCACCGACGTTTGGCCCTTCCCCAACTATTACCAGCTTCTTTACAGCGTAAAATAAGCCCCACTCTTGACGAAATATCCCCTTTTGTGCTATAATAAACGCAGACCACAAAAGAAAAGGGGAACGATTATGTTTAAGTATACAAAAGCCGCCTTGAATAAACTCATCGGCGACTTTAAGAAAATTCCATTTTGGTGCGGCATCGGTATGCAAGCCTTTGGCGTTTTCTACTACGTGTATGCGCTCGCCGTAGGTGCAGGCGAAACGATTATAAACGCTATTTTGCTTGCCGTATCCGTCTTCTTTCTCGGCTTTGGCTTGATAGAAAGCAAGTTCGGCAAAGAGCTCGACAAGGACTATTCCACCGTCAAAAAGCTAGGCGCAAACATCATAAAAACGTTGAAGGTTTGCGTACAAGTATTCAACGTCGGCTCGCTTTTTTATTCACTCGCTTACGTCAGTAGCAACGTCGTGTACGTTCTCTTGCTTGCCATGCGAACGGTTTTGCTCATCCTGCAAATCGTCTTTGCCGTAATCGGTTGGATTTTGCCTGTTGTCGTCAATGAAATCGTCGGGCTCGTCAAGGAGGGTGTAAAGGAAGATCTCACCCAGCCGTTTGCGGAAGTAAGCAGAAAGACGGGCAACTTCTTCCGTAGACTGGTTGGCAAGGAAGAAAAAGCCGCGCCCGAACAGACGCGCCGCCAAAAAATCCTGCACGCGCAAGCGGAAAAGGACGCACAAAAACGGTTGCAATTACAAGAGCAGCAAAAGGAAGAAAATCGCGAGAAAAAGATAGCGAAAAAAGAGCAAAAAATAGCCGAAAAAGCCGCAAAAAAGGCGGAAAAACAGGCAAGAAAAAAGGTCAAGGTGAAAGCCTTGCCAGCGGAAACGGAGCTTGCCGCCGCAGATGAACTCAAAACCGAATAACCCTTTGTTATACGAAAAAAGCCTTGCGATTTCGCAAGGCTTTTTTGATTACAATTTTTCAAGTAGAAGCTGCGACGAGAGCAAAATATCCCGATAGGTCGCTGTGAAATCTCGGGTGTACCAAGGGTCGGCAACGTCGCCGCCTATTCCGACAAAATCAAGCAGCCGCTCCACCTTCGACGCATACCTGCCCCCTACAATTTGCTTTGCGCGGCGCACGTTTGAGCTATCCATACAAAAAATATAATCGTAATACTCACCATCCTTTTCGGTGAGCTGTACCGCCCGTTTTCCGTCACAGGAAATTCCCAAACCATTCAAAAGCTTTTTCACAGGCGGATAGACGGGATTGCCCACGCCGCCCCAAATTTCTTCCGTCGAAACCGCCGACGACGCGACGATAAAATCCTGCGCCCTGCCCGCTTTTTTGGCAAGGTCTAAAAAGACAAACTCCGCCATCGGCGAACGGCAAATATTGCCGTGGCAAACAAACATGATCTTTGCCATATCAATTCTCCCTGAACTGATAACGGTAAAGCTCTGCGTACAAGCCGCCAAGCTCGACAAGGCTTTCGTGATTGCCGCGCTCGGTGATCTTACCGTTTTCAATCACGAGTATCTCGTCCGCGTTCTTGACGGTGGAAAGACGGTGCGCCACCACGATGGTCGTGCGTCCCTTGGCAAGCTCGGACAGCGCCGCTTGTACCTGCATTTCCGTCATGTTGTCAAGCGCGCTCGTCGCTTCGTCCAAAATCAAGATGGACGGGTCCTTCAAAAAGGCGCGCGCAATCGAAATTCTTTGCTTTTGACCGCCTGAAAGCTTGACGCCACGTTCCCCCACTTCGGTGTCGTAGCCGTTTTCCAAGCCCAAAATAAACTCGTGAATGTTCGCGCGCTTTGCCGCCTGTACCACTTCTTCATCCGTAGCGTTCGGGTTGCCGTATAAGATATTGTCCTTGATACTGCCTGCAAACAGGAAAACGTCCTGCGCCACAAGCGCAATCTTCGCGCGCAGAGTTTCCGACGAAACGTCGTTGATGTCCACGCCGCCGATGGAAATCACGCCGCCGTCCCGCTTATAAAAGCGTGGAATTAGGTGGCAAATCGTTGTTTTACCGCCCCCCGAAGACCCGACAAGCGCAAGCGTTTTGCCCTGCTTTGCCGTAAAGGAAACCCCTTTGAGTACTTCGTCCGTATCCCCCGTCTTGTAGGCAAAGGTCACACCGTCGAAGACAACGTCCCCTTCCATTTCGGAAAATACGGGCGTTTCGGGCTCGTATTCCCCCTGCGTGTCCATTACTTCGCAGAACCGTTCAAAGCCCGTCATACCGTCTTGAATTTGCTCGAATAAAATCACAAGCGTACGAATGGGCGCAAGCAGCTGTGTGATGAACAAAATATACGCTGTGAAATCTTCCACGCGAATATGCCCGAAGTAGAACATCAAGCCGCCAAACACAAGCGCAAGCAGGTACAAAAAGTCGTTGAAGAAGGTCATGCCCCCATGGAATAAGCCCATCGCTTTGTAGGCTTGGCTGCGCGCGTGCTTAAAATTGCCGTTTACGTCGTCGAATTTTTCACACTCCGTCCTCGCTGCGTTATACGCTTTCGTCACACGAATGCCCGTCAAGGAAGACTCGATTTCCGCGTTCAGCTCCGCCACCCGCTTTCGAGAATCCTTGAACGCCGCGTTCATCTTCGTCCGCGCAAAGCCTGCAAAGAGCACCATCAAGGGAATGTACAACAGCACCGCAAGCGCCAACCAGCCGTTGATGGTCGTCAAGATTACGAGCGCGCCGATAATCGAAAGGCAGGAATTGAACAAATCTTCGGGTCCGTGATGGGCAAGCTCGGACACTTCGAACAAGTCGTTCGTCAAACGGGACATAACGCTCCCCGTCTTGTTCTCGTCGAAGAAGGTGAAGGACAGCGTTTCGATGTGACGGAACAAATCCCGTCGCATATCCGCTTGAATACGCACGCCGAGCACGTGCCCCCAGTAGCCGACGATATAGTTCAAAAATGCCTTGGCAATATAGATTACCGCAAGCACGATAGCCCACGTGATGATGAACTGCAAATCCTTGTTTTCCACCGCCTGTATGATATCACGCGCAATCATCGGGTAGAACATATTGCACGCCGAAATCAAAAAGGAACAGATAAGGTCGAGAATAAACAGCTTTTTATGCGGTTTATAATAGGCAAAAAATCTTCGTATCTTTTTCATAACTCTCTCTCGTTATAGATTGTAAAAAGCGCACAAAAGTACGCTTTTTTGTATTTCAAGGCATACATGGTTATGCCATTTTGTATTTGAACTTGCGCGCCACTTCGCCTGCTAAGGCAAGCGCGATGGGCATTTTTTCCGCCGAGAACTTCTCTAAGAAGAACATAATCTCGAAGGTGATATCCCCATCGTAGCCGATTTTTTTCAGCGACGATAAAATCTCGTCCCAGTCGAGCACGCCCGAATAGGGAAGCAGGTGTAAATCGTCCTTGCCGTCGTTGTCGTGCAGGTGCACGCATTTGACCAAGCTCTTGTTCATACCCGCAATCAGCTTTTCAGGCGGCGTGCCTGTCAGCGCGGCGTGGCCTGTATCCACGCAGGCTACAAACTGCGACGAGCGCAGCTTTTGCACAAAGGACGAGAGCTTTTCCCCCGTTTCAAACACCCCTTCAAAGCGATGGAATTTTGCGTCGAATTTGAACAGGTTTTCCACGGCGATTTTGACGTTTGCCGCCTTTGCGTACGGCTCTAAAAGCTTATAAAAACGCAGGTTGTAAGGGATAAAATCGACGGGTTTTACATCCGTGACAGCGTGCACCACTACGATCTTTGCGCCCAAAATTTGCGAAAAACGGAAGGCGCGGATGATCCGCTCCATCTCGGGCGTTTTCGGGCAAAGCTTGCACGCGGCGGAAAAATCCATCGGCGCGTGCGTTTGGTTGCAAACCAAGCCGCCTGCGTCCAAAGCCTTGCGGATGCGCCACGCGTTCTCGTCCCAGTTCTCATCAAGCAAAAGCTCCTTGCCTATCTTGTCCTTAAACGAGAAGTCGATACCGTCAAAGCCTGCCGCCTTGATTGCCTTTATTGCGTTTTCCAAGCCCAAAGCTTCTAAGGGCTCGCCAAAATCAATACACAGTTTCATAATAGCTTTATTATACCCCCGTTTCTCACGTTTGTCAAGCGGTAAACGGAAAAAAACGCCTTCCCCTAAAAGGGAAAGGCGTACACGCGTGAGAAAACGCGGTTAATCGTTGCAGGTGAAGTTTGTAGACGGTGCGGCGTTCGGCTTCCTGCCCACGTCCGTGTTGTCTTCGGTGCGACAGCGAAGCTCGCGGATCGGGTTGGGCTTCGTTTCAAAGCGGTAATCCTTGCCGCATTTGCGAATGTGCGTGTTGATAACGTTATGCGACGGCACGATAGAAATGCTCGGCGCAATCGTCTGCTGGAAGAAATAGAAATCGGCGTCCGAAGGCAAATCTTCCACCTTCGCGTAATCTTCCACCAAGGACGTATACTGCACCGTACTGCTTAATATATCCCGAACGTAGCTGATATTTTCGTGCAAGGAAAGGGGCTTGGGGAAGGTTCCGTCGGGAATCACCTGCTGCCATTCCTTTCCTTCGTACTTTTTGAGCAGCTCCGCCGCCTTGTGCAGGTGCGCCACTTCCATCTCGAAGTTTTGCTCCCAAAGCTGTTTGATATACGCGTCCGTTTCCGTCATGTAGCACGACCAGTACAGATAACATTCCACGTATTCGTGCCACAAGAGCATTTCCAGCCACGTCGCGTTCGGGTCCATCAGCGAGCCGTAATGGGTGACGTGCTCTTCTTCGACGAGCGCAATCTCTTGGTACAGCCTTCTCGACGCGTCGTTCTTGGCAAAGTTCGTGATGTTCATATAATAGTTCATCGTCTGTTGCTCCGCCGCCGTGATGATCATGGTCGAGAGCACCGTTTGCTTGTCAGCGGTCTTGCTGTCAATCGAGCGGCGTACGTTGTCCTTCGGGAAACGGTGATGGGCGATCGTAGGCCGCCCAGGCATAATTTCGGTGTACCTGCCCACCAAGCGTTCCGCTTGCACACCCTGCTCCATTTCCAGCTCGTTGGCGTAGCGGTACAAGTGGTCGAAGTCTTCGAGTAGTGCAAAGTCGAGCGCTTTTTTCACGTAGCAATCGGGCTCGCGCTTGGCAAGCTCGGCGGTCAAATCGACGGCAAGCTGTTCGTAGCCGATCGTGTGTTCCAGCGCGCTTTCCGTGACGGGCTTCAAGAGCGAAACTTTCAGCTGCTGCTGTTTTTCTACTTCGCGCGTCAGCGCAAGCTCGCGGCGCAAGTCGTTGTCGTCGGTGTGACGCTGGAATTGATGGGAAAACCAGTTGGCTTCGAACTCCGTACCGTTCATCAAAATGATACGGGTTTTCGTATACGGGTCAACTTCCATCTTGTTGTAGGCTTGCGGATACATCTCCTTAAAGCTTTGCAGCGATTTGCAAATAGGTTTTGGCGTTTCATGAAACGGATTCATCGGTTTTCTTCCCCCTTCTTTTTTCGTTCCGTATGTATTATATGCCCAAAGGAAGAAAAATTTACACACCGACAAACAAAAAAAGTATCCCCAAACGGAATTTGGGGATACCATGTCTTGATTGAATGAAAAATTATCTCTGTACGCGTCCGCTTGCGTCGCCGCCTGCGAGCTTCTTCACTTCGTCTACGGAAACCATGTTGTAGTCCCCTTCGATAGAGTGCTTCAAGCAGCTTGCCGCCACTGCAAACTCAATAGCGCTTTGGGGATCATAGCCGCTCAAAAGGGAATAAATCAAGCCGCCGCCGAAGCTATCGCCGCCGCCAACGCGGTCTACAATGTGCATCAGGTATTCCTTCGAGAAATACGCCTTGCCGTCGTGGTAGAGCATACCTGCCCACTTGTTGTCGTTTGCGGAAAGGGAAGTACGCAGGGTGATTGCCACGTATTCAAAGCCGAACTTTTCTTGGAGCTGACGAGCCACCGATTCATACGCCGCCTTGTTGAGCTTACCGCTCGTGACGTCGGTATCTTCCGCCTTGATGCCGAATACGTCGTTTGCGTCTTCTTCGTTCGAGATACAAACGTCTACGTATTTCATAAGCTTGGTCATCGTTTCGCGCGCTTCCGCCTTCGTCCAGAGCTTATTGCGGTAGTTCAAGTCGCAGGAAATTTTCACACCCTTTGCCTTCGCCGCCTTACAAGCTTCTTCGGTGAGCTCGGCTACGTTTGCGCCGAGAGCGGGCGTGATGCCCGTGAAGTGGAACCAGTCCACTCCTTCGAAAATCCCGCTCCAGTCGTATTCTTCGGACTTAGAGAGCGCGAACGCCGCGCCTGCTCTATCGTAGATAACCTTACTGGGACGTTGGCTTGCGCCCTTTTCCAGGTAGTAGATACCCACGCGCGCGCCGCCGCGAACGATTTTCGACGTATCCACGCCGAACTTTCTCAAAGAGTTGACCGCCGCCTGACCGATTTCATGTGCGGGGAGCTTGGTGACGAACGCCGCGTCCAAGCCGTAGTTTGCCAAGGAAACGGCAACGTTTGCTTCACCGCCGCCAAAGGTCGCGCCGTATTTATCCGCTTGCACAAAACGGGTATAGCCTTCGGGTGCAAGACGAAGCATCAATTCACCTAACGTAACAACTTTCATGATATTTATCATCTCCTAATATAATTTTTGAAATTAAGGTCAAGGGAATTATTCCCTTGCGGATTTTTAAGGCAGAGCCTTAAAGCCGTCGGCAGACGTGTTCGGACACACGTAAGTTCGACGAAGTATTGCGACGCACCGTCACCCTTAAAAGGCGAAGATGGAGCAAGACAAGAAGAACGCGGCTTCCCCGACGGGAGTTTACTAAGCGTAAACGAGCAAGGGGAAACGCAAGTTCGACGCAGTATTGCGACGCACCGTCACCCTTAAAAGGCGGAGATGCGAGCAAGACAAGAAGAACGCGGCTTCCCCGACGGGAGTTTACTAAGCGTAAACGAGCAAGGGGAAACGCAAGTTCGACACAGTATTGCGACGCATATACGTCTTTTAATTATATTTATCAAGGGCTTCCTTCACCATAAAGCTCCCACCCACTGCATACACCTTTTCAAAGGCAAGGAACTCGTCCAAGTTGCTTCTGTCCACGCCGCCTGTGGGAATGAACTTGATCTGGGGGAAGGGAGCGGAAAGCGCTTTGAGCGCCTTCAAGCCGCCGTATACGTTTGCAGGGAAAAATTTCACGATCGTGATCCCAAGATCGAGCGCCTGCATGATCTCCGTCGGGGTCACGCAGCCAGGATAGTACGGCACGTCGTTTTCCTTGCATACCTTTGCAACGTCCACGGAAAGCCCAGGGGAAACGATGAATTTCGCACCCGCCGCAAGCGCCGCTTTGCACTGCTCGGCGTTGATTACCGTGCCTGCACCGACGTTCATATCGGGGAACTTTTCACAAGCCAAGGCAATCGCATCCGCCGCACACGCCGTACGGAAGGTGATTTCCGCACAGTTGATGCCGTGGTTTTGAAGCGCCTTCATCACTTTTTCCGTTTCGGAAAGTTCTTTGATTACGACTACGGGAATAAGTTTATCCATAATTATTTTACTCCTAAATACGCTACCGCGTTATTGTACGATATATCTTGCACCACTTTGCCGACAAACGCAAGGTTTTCGGTCATTTCGCCCTTCTCCATCATATTCCCCAAATAGTTGCAAAGAATACGTCTAAAATAATGGTGACGGGGATAAGAAAGGAAGGAACGGCTATCCGTCAGCATCCCGACGAACGCGCCCAAATGCCCCGTTGCCGTCAAATCTTCCAAGTGTCTTTCCATGCCCACCTTGTTATCCAAGAACCACCAAGCAGGGCCGTATTGCAGCTTGCCGCGCGCAACACTGTCTTGGAACGAGCCGATGAGCGTCATAATTTCCGTGTTCATCTTCGGGTTCAGGTTGAAGACGATGGTCTTAGGCAGCGCGTCTTCGTCGTTTAAGCGATCGAACAGGCGGGACAGATTGTGAATGCTGTTGAACTCGGAAATGCTGTCAAAGCCCGTATCCGCGCCCAAAATCTTGAACATCTTGGAGTTGTTGTTGCGCATCGCGCCAACGTGCAATTCAGTCGCCAAGCCGTATTTTGCGTAGAGCTTGAACAGGAAATAGGTCAAGTAGCCCTTGAAAATTTCCGCTTCGCTTGCCGTCACGCTCTCGCCCGAGCGGCGTTTTTGGAACACCTTTTCCGCGTCCGCCTTGCTCGTGATCGGGTATACGTTTTCAAGCGCAATATCCGTCGCCTTACAGCCCACCGCGATGAACGCCTGCAATCTGTTTTCAATCGCCGCTTCCAGCTCGTCCATATTCGTGATTTTCGACGTCAAAGCTTCCACCTTACCGATGTATTCGTTGTACGCGTCCATCTCCACGCCCATGAGCTTGTCCGCGCGGAAGGCGGGATAAACCTTGAACTTGTACCCCTTCTTTGCAATCTCTTCGAAGGTGGAAAGGTCGTCAAACGCTTCGTTGGTGGTGAACAGGTATGCGACGTTCGATTTTTCGATGAGCGCCTGCGGCGTGATGTTGTTCAAACGGATATAGTCGTTGCACCAGTCCCAAATAAGCTCGGCGTTCTCTTCGTTGATTTCCAGCTCGCAGTTGAAGAAGTCTTTGAGCTCAACCTGCGACCAGTGATAGAGCGGATTGCCAAACGCCGTACCCAGCGTCTTGCAGTACGCGATGAACTTTTCCTTGTTTGTCGCGTCACCCGTGATCAGGCGTTCGTCTACGCCGTAGTTACGCATCAAACGCCACTTATAGTGATCCCCCGAAAGCCAAATTTCGAACACGTCAGAGAAAGGCTTGTTTTCCAAAATTTGCTTTTCAGGCAAATGGCAATGGTAATCGAAGATAGGCATGTCCTTAGCGAAGCCGTAATACAGCTTTTCCGCCGTCTTCGTCGTCAGTAAAAAATTGTCCTTGATATAGCTCATATTTCGCTCCTTTGCTTATATCTTACATTGTTTTCCATCAATTCTTCCAAGGTGACAGGCTCAAAGCCGTTGACGTCCACCCCTGCGTTCAGCGCGCGCTCGTCGTTTTTGAGAACGTGCCACCAGTCTTCGTTTGTCCGAAGATGCACGTGACCGTGAATTAGGTACTTCGCCCGATAGTCGATCACGGGATAGTGGCAAAGCATTCCGTTGCCGTGACCTGTGTTCACCGTCAGCATCGGGGTCACTTCTTCAAACCATTTCTTTTCGTCCACCTTGCCCAGCCAGTCACTATCGTGGTTGCCTAAGATTAGGTATTTTTTGCCCTTTAAGCGGCTCAAATACTTCTCGGGGTCGGCGGCGGATTTGTAAATCAAATCCCCCACGATATACACGCGGTCGTCCCTGTGCACTTTTTTATTCCAAGCGACAATCAGCGCTTCGTCCATCTCTTCGATAGAAGAAAAGGGGCGAGCGCAAAGCTCGATGATCTTTTCATGCCCCAAATGCAGATCCGCTATATAATAATTCTTTGCCAAAAAATATCACTCCTTGTATTCGAGGTCGGATACCGTCCAACCGCGTAAAGCGGCTACCATGTCCGCGCCGAGCGCCTTTGCGCCCGCAAGATCGTGGTCAAGGTAGTTGCCGCACTCTTCCTTTTTGTTGCCAGGGATTTCCCCTTCAAAGCCTGCGATAAACGCTATACTCTCTTGGACGAGCTTGATGGCGTCCGCATATCCTATGCTAGCGCGCAAAAGCAGGTAAAAGCCCGTTCTGCAACCCATCGGCCCGACGTAAAGCACGCCGTCCTTCCACGCGGAATTGCGCGCGTAGGTCGCAAACAGGTGTTCCACCGTATGCGCCTCGCTCATGGAAAAATAGTCGCCGCCGTTTGGCTTCTTCATACGAATATCGTAGGTGACAACGTCCCCGTCGATGCGGGAAATATACATTCCTTTTTCAAGCGTGTCGTGGTTGACCGTAAAGCTGGCAATCTTTTGCATAATTCTTTCCTTCGGTTTCTTGCTTAGCTACAATAAGACAACAAGCCCATAAACCTTTTTTGGGGATTTTTCAAGAACTGCGCCCTTCCCCGCCAGTATATATTATACCCCTTCTTCCAGCTTTTGTCAATAGATAAAATAAAAAAATCCTTGATTCTATCAAGGATTTTTCTTAAAAAGCTTTTTTATCTTATCTGCCCACTTTGCAAATAGAGCATTGATTTTGTTTGCGTATTTCATGCACAAAATAAAACCTGCCACACACACGATCGCAACGCCGCCAAGCACCCAAAGCCCCCAACCTTCAAAAGGAATGATTTGTCCTGACATAAACAGCAAGGTCGCGCCGATGGAAGTAATTCGGGTGAACGCCTGCATCCAAAAGAAACCAAGCCAAGAAATAGGCAAAATCCCCGCAACCGTACAGAGAATATCGTCGGGAAAAGCAGGGAAAAGGAACATAAAAAATAAGAGTACGTTCTCTCTCCCTTTAAGTTTCGCAATCCACTCGTCCGTCTTTTCCTTGCCACCCGCCACCCAGTTGACAAACGGTTTACCAATCCATCGCCCCAAGCCGAACGCTAACATTGCGCCAAGCATAACGCCTATATAGGAATAAAAGAAAGCTTGCCAAGCGCCAAACAAAAAACTTCCTGCGATGATCGTCACAGCCGCAGGAATGGGAACAAACGTCACCTGCACAAAGCTGATAAAAATATAAACAAGGGGAGCTATCACACCCGTAGCGGCAATTTTTTCCTGCAACTGCTCCTGCGTGAGCTTCGTCCACCCCAGCAGATACGCCGTCAAATACGCCGCGCCCAAAATCGCCAAAATCACACCAACCGAAAGCAGAAGCCTGCCCAGCGATTTCCATTGTTCTTTTGTCAGCTTCTTTTTATTCAACGCACACCTGCCATACTCTTTTCAGCAATCTGTTTTTTCCAAAATTCACTCTTTGGCAATAGGGCTTCCACGCTCAATATTCCTTGGAATAGGGATAGTCTTTTTTCTTAATATTCGCATAAGGAACAACGCGGTGTCTTGGCAGCTCTTTTGCCAGCCGCGTGATTTCCGTTTTTAAGTATTCGCAAACCGCTTTTCTTTGCGTATCCGCAGACATGGTAGGGTCAAATTCAATCGGCTTGCCGTACACCACCGCGTTTAAGCTCGGCGCGATATACGTCGGCACGAAGGAAAGCCGCTTGCCCGTTTGCTTGTAATAGAGCTTCGCAACGTCCACGAAGTGGAGCTGAAACTCATTGACGATTTCATTGTATTCCTGCGGACATTCGGGAAAAATCACCACGTGCTCCCCGTCTTTGAGCGCCTTCACCGTGTTTTTGAAGGTGGCAAGCACTCTTGTGTCTTTATAAACGCCGATCGTATCCGAGTTTTTGAACAGGAACACCAAAAGCGGGGAAAGGACGTGGGCAAGAAGTTTATAGAACCACTTGCACCATTTCGGTTTATACGACCAAAAATCCTTGTACGCATACGCAGGCGCTTCTTTTTTGTTGAGCATTTCCCCAATGCACCAAACCTTTTTCGGTCGGGGAAAGTACAGCTCTGCATACAGCGGCCCGTGCATTTGCGCGTGATTGCCGATGATGAGCGACGGCTCGGACGGAATATTCTCCGCGCCAAAGACCGTCTTTTCTTTATAACAGCCCTTGACGATTTTTCGGATTACCTTATAGAGCAGACTCATTCCGTCTTCCCCTTTTCTTCTTTCGGGGTGGAATAAAAGCAGCAGGCGATCAGCAGGCTCATCACGCTTGCAAACAGGAAAAGCACGCCGAAGATACCGATGAGAAAGGTGACGAACGGCTTTCCTGCTTCCGCGTGCCAAACGAGCGTAATCCCTTCGTCCGTCACGAAGTGGAAGAAGAAGTAAGCAATCACCAGCACGCATGCGCCGATCACCGCCGTGATCCAAGATAGTTTCAAAAGCTTCTTTTTCATGTGTTTGACCCCTTAATAGACGTAATAATCTAAATCGAGCTTCGTCTTCGATTGATACAAAAACGCCACGATTTCTTCATTTACGCCCAAAATTTGGTGGGGATCGTCGCTTTCGCTTACGATTTCGGGCACGCCGACCAAATAATATTCCAAGGAATATTTGTCTTTAAGTTGGGCAAGCAGCGCCGTTTTCTCAAAGAGCGACTGCAAGGTGACGCGGAACATTTCGTTGATGTCGACGTTATACGTGTCGTTAAAGCCGATCATGATAGAATCGTTACAGCGCACCTGTGCGTTGTCGAGTCCGAGCCCAAGCTCGCTTAAAAGCGCCGCCGCATCCTTCGCGCCGTAGATAGCAAAATACGTTCTGCAAGTATGTTTTTTCAAGGTTTCTACTCCTTCTCTTTTGAATGGTAAGAATATTATATATCTCTTGTGTACTTACAATCAGGGAAATGCGGACAGGCATAAAACTTTCCGTATCTTCCCGTTTTGATGATCAGTTTTGCATTGCATTTTGGACAAATAGCCATCGGAACACGTTTATAGCTAGGATCTAACGCGCCGTCTTCCACAGTATTCCCTTTCCTAACGTTGCAGTTATGGCACAGCGTTTGTAAATTGTCAAACGTTGATTTTCCCCCTTTGGATATAGGAAAAATATGATCCACTTCTAAATCACCCGTTGATCGTCCGCATTTACAGCAACGGTGATGGTCGCGCGCATAGACCGCAAAACGCATTTTATTTGTGATCCTTCCACGCTCTACGCGGCATATAGCTTGCCATACGCTATCGTCCGTATAAAAATCCCCTTGCTTTTGCCTTAATCCGTTGATGATGTTTAGAATTTCGACAGCCACAAAAACTTGTGTTTTTCTAGCTTGTAGCCGTCCTTGAATATTTGTCAAACGCAAAACAACCAAAATTTGAAAAGCCGTTTTGGGCTTTTTTAGCAATTCTTCGAAATGTTTACGCTCTATTTTTTCGTAAAGTTTTTGGAAAAGTACAGGTTCGTCCGCAGTATATTTTCCATAAACGGCTATTCTTGCTGTTTCTTGATGGTAATTTGTAAATATTTCCGCATTCTTTTTTGCCGCCGCAATCGCGCGCAGGGCATCCGCTTGTTTATACACAAGCTGATATGTAAGGTAATCTTGTGCGGATATATCGTTGTAAAAGTTTACGTTGTCGTATGAATTATAAAAATCCAAATTAGGAACTTCTTCAAAAACATATTTCTCATTGATCGCTTTTAGATTTTTGATGGCGATACTATGTTCTAAAATATGCTTTTCATAGCGTTTAACAACCCATCTAACTGCTATTATCACAAGCATAAGAATGAGCGCAGTCACCATAAAAATCAATACAGCGACATCCTGTTCCTGAACAAAAGTTAATAATGATTTCACCATACAAACAACCGCCACAATAGCAAGCACAATTAAAAATATAAACGTCAATATTTTTAATTCTTTTTTACGAAACCGTCTTGCCATTCAATCCAAATCCTTATTCTTTATTTAGTTTTTCGCCATCCTTAACACATCTTTTGAAGTATAACTAGCGTTTCGACGTGGGTCAAGACTCCAAAAGGTATAAAAATCGGTCAAAAACGGGGGTTGTAAAGCCAAAAGGTATATTTTATTTAAGATAAAATATTTTAGCACATCCGTTTTCAGCTTCTTCTTTGATAAGTGAAAAATCTTTTCCAATCAGTATTACCGACATATAAGAAGCTTCCAAATAGCGTACAGCATCAGAAAGAGGCATGGTTAGCCCGTCTTTTTCATCCCACGAAATTATATAGACCGTTTGGTCTTTTTCTTGAAAGTCGCCCAAGCTTGTAATAATTCTTTTGCTCACACTTTTTTTC
>SVIJ01000006.1 GCA_015069565.1 Clostridiales bacterium | reverse complement strand
AAACATTTTCGTGTTCAAGTTACTTTGAAAAATTAACGGAAATTACCTTTCTATTTGCATTTTTGTCAAATAAAATCTCATTTCTTTCTTATTCCATTTTTAATCTGCTTTGACCTAAGCTACAGCTTAGGGCCGCTCTCGAAAGCTACGCTCTCGAACACAGCTTGTATACTATACCACAAAACCAAAACGGTTGTCAAGCAAATAATCGCAATTTTTTGAAAAATTTTTCAACTTTTTTTAGATTTTTACTTGTCGCCCTTTTTTCGTGGCAGCTTGTATAATATACCATTTTTTCGAAAAGCTTGTCAACCGTTTGAACGGACTTTTTTATAGATTTTTTCACTTTTTTCCGCTTTTTTTCCTTTTTATCTTCCCTTGACTTTTGCCTTATTTCCATAGTATAATAGACCTATCAAAAAATGATAAAAAGGAACAATTATGAAAACTTGTCGTATCGTCTTTACCATTCTTTGCGCCGTTTGTCTTGCGGCGTTGCCGCTGGTGGGAATCTTCGGCGGCATGGACTATATCGTCCTGCCCATATTCTTTGCAGGGGTGTTTTTTCTACTCATGCTTTTTTGCAAGAAAAAGCAACTGGAAAAGGAAGCGAAGTCTACCCCCACGCCCGATTTCTTCACGCCTATAAACTCCGATACGGAAACGCAAACAAAAGCGGACGAGAGCGAAAAAGAATAAAAAACTTATCGAATACTCTATTTTTTTGTCAAAAAAGTCTTGAAAAAATCCAACGAACATATTATAATATAGATAGAGTATTGAAAGGAGGTTTTCTATCATGGCAGAATTGAGAAAGGCATTAGAAGGTCTTCCCCTTTGGCTCAAGATTATTCTTGCGCTTCCCGGTATTGATGGTATCATTTGGGGCTTGTACCGTATTTGCAAGGGCACGCTTCCCAACGTGATTCTTGGTATCGTCTGGATCATCGCAGGTACTTGCGTGACGTGGATCTTGGACATCATCTTCCTTGCATGGAAGGGCGCAGTGTTCGAACTGTAATTTTTACGAGTAAAGAAACTCCGAGAACGTCGGAGTTTTTTTATTTACGCGCGCACGCGCGCGTACACACATACGCATACGCGCGCTCTATAATATAATAAAGTGAATAAATTACTAACAGCAATCGTGCATTGCAAGGCGTTGCCTTGCGTTATGGAAAAATTTAAATTCTACCGCAACGTTTGCCAAAGGCAAACAATTCACGTCGCATTAGCGACAATTCACGAAATCGCAGATTTCAATTCACGAACGCTTATAGCGTTCAATTCACTATTTCAAGGAGTTGCTCTCGCGCAGACGCAAAATCAAAAAGCGTGCTTCCGTTTTGGAAACACGCCCTTTTTTATATTCACTTTTCCAGCCGCTCCAACAGCTCTTCCAAGCGGTACAGATCGTCTTCGGAATAATATTCCAGCACAATCTTCCCCTTCTCTTCATTGCCGATCAGCGTGACCTTCGTCTTAAACGTTTCGCGCATCCGCGCCACAAGCGCCTTCAACGCATCCCTGTCCCCACTCTTTTGCGATTTTCGTGCCTTTTCTTCCCCGAAAAACGCCTGCGCCGCCTTCTCCGTTTCACGGACGGTGTAGCCGTGCTCGATAATCGAGAGCGCGAAGGGATATTGTTTATCCTTAGGCATACGCACCAGCGCACGGGCGTGACCTGCCGAAAGCTGTTCGCTTTCAATCAGCCCCACCACTTCGGGGGTGAGCGTCAACAACCGCAGAGTGTTTGCCACCGCAGGTCGGGATTTGCCCACCATCGCCGCAACGACGTCCTGCGTCAAGCCGTACTCTTTTACCAGCCTGCCCATCAAATACGCTTCGTCCATCGCGGAAAGCTCGCCGTCCTTAATGCTTTCAGCGATCGCGAAAATATCCGCGTCTTCCCCTTCGAACTTATAGACCTTGCAAAGCACGTTCCGCACGCCTGCAAAACGCATCGCAAAATAGGCGCGCTCGCCCGAAAGGAGCTCGTATTCCCCGTCCACGAGGTTTACGGACAGGTGCGGCATCCCTTCCAAGACGAATTTTGCCGCCAACGCGCGCAGTTGTTTTTCCTTCCAACGGTTCTCCCCATGGCAGATAATCTCGGACATGGGTACCGTCTTTAAGGAATATTCCACTTTCGTTAAATCTTTTTTTGCTCTACGCATGCCGAATTATTCTTTGTCTTCCTTCGTTTCTTCAGGAGCTTCCGCCGCCGTCGATTGTTCCGTAGCTTCCACCACTTCTTCCGACTTTTCTTGCGTTTGCTTTTCCGCTTCCTTCGCAGGGTTTACCGCCACCGAGAACACGTTTTCACGGGGCTTGCCTTCCCGCTCTTCCATATACGCGATTACTTCCTTGTAATCCGCGCCCTTGACGAGCATCAGCACTTCTTCGTTATAGATGGTTTCCTTTTCAACGAGCACTCTTGCCATGTTGTCGAGCACGGAACGGTTTTCCTTCAAGAGCTTTCTTGCTCTTTCGTGCGCTTCGGAAATGATACGACGAACTTCCTGATCAATGATCGCCGCCGTTTCAGGCGAGCAACCGCGTTCGGAGTGGCCGTATTCCATACCCATAAAGACGGGATGATCGTTGTCGTACGCCACGAGCCCGAGCTTTTCGCTCATACCCCATTGCGTGACCATGCGGCGAGCAATCGCCGTCACGTGCTGAATATCTCCGCTTGCGCCCGTTGCAATATCGTGCAGAACGAGTTCTTCCGCAACGCGTCCGCCGAGCGCCATACAAATGCGGTCGTTAAGCTCCCCAAGCGTCACGTGCGCGTCGTCGCTATCAGGACGAGTCATGGTATAGCCTGCCGCATTCCCACGGGGAATGATAGTCACTTCGTGAACAGGGTCGCAGTTCTTGCAAAGACAAGCCAAGATTGCGTGACCTGCTTCGTGGTACGCCGTCGTGCGTTTGTCCGTTTCGGTGACGACGTGGCTCTTCTTCGCAGGGCCCATCACCACCTTGTTGATGCCTTCGTACAGCTCGTGATTGCCGATGAGCTTCTTGCCAGCTCTTGCGGTGAGAATCGCCGCTTCGTTCAAAAGGTTGGCAAGCTCTGCCCCCGAGAACCCTGCGGTGATACGCGCCACCGTCTTAAAGTTGACGTCGGGCGCCATCGGTTTGTTTCTTGCGTGCACCTTCAAAATCTGTTCTCTGCCCTTAACGTCGGGAAGATTGACGGTGATTTTTCTATCGAAACGACCAGGACGAAGCAAGGCAGGGTCGAGAATATCGTCACGGTTGGTTGCCGCCATTACGATGATGCCCTGATTTTCTTCAAAGCCGTCCATTGCCACCAAGATTTGGTTGAGCGTCTGTTCTCTTTCGTCGTGACCGCCGCCAAGGCCTGCGCCACGTCTACGGCCTACCGCGTCGATTTCGTCGATGAAGATGATACAGGGTTGGTTTTTCTTCGCCACATCGAACAAATCACGCACACGCGACGCGCCCACACCCACGTACATTTCTACGAAGTCCGAGCCCGAAACAGAGAAGAAAGGCACGCCTGCTTCCCCTGCAACGGCTTTTGCAAACAGGGTTTTACCCGTTCCCGGAGGGCCTACGAGCAGTACGCCCGAAGGGATTCTTGCCCCAAGGTCGGAAAACTTTTTAGGCGATTTCAAGAACTCTACCACTTCTTTGAGCTCTTCCTTTTCTTCTTCCGCGCCAGCAACGTCGGAGAAGCGCACCTTCATATTGTTTTGTACCTGCGCCTTGGATTTGCCGATACCCATCGTCGCATCCCTGCCGCCCGACATTTGACGGAAAAGCACAAAGAGCAAAATCAAACCGATACCGACGGAAAGTAAGGGGAAGATATAGTCGAGTATACTACCAGCGTTAGGGTTGCTGAACGTCACTTTTACGCCATAGAGAGGCGAACCTTCGACGATACCGTTCGCGCCGCAGATTTCCTGCACAAACGCCGCCCAGTCCGCATAATAATGCACGCTGGGAGCGTTGACAACGTAGCGAGTACCGTCCGCCCCTATTGCTTCCCAAACGAAAGCGTTGAGCTGCATTTCCTTAATCTTACCACCGATAAGCAAGGTTTTGAGCTCGGAAAAAGCAATGCTTTTTGCGCCGATTGCAAACACGTCGGAAAGCAGGAAGAAGATAAGCCCTGCCAACAACACACCTGCAATAATCCAAATAATTGTCTTTGTTTTCTTGTTCAAAATATACTCCTTAACCGAACGGTTCACCATTCGATTTTATTCCATCTTCGCGCCCTGCCCATAGAAAGGGGCAGTACTCTTTTATTATACCCATTTTTTAGGGCTGTGAAACATTTCACAGCTTTTATTTTAGCATAAACAAAAATACAATGCAAGTGTAAACACTTGCAAAAAGAAACTTTCACCGTTGTTTCACAAAAAAAATATCCGCGTCGCCTTGCTACCGCAGACTATTCGAAAAAGTGAATTGAACGCACCGCGTTCGTGAATTGAAATCTACGATTTCGTGAATTGTCGCTAATGCGACGTGAATTGTTTGCCTGCGGCAAACGTTGTGGTAGAAATTATAATAATTCCTTAACGCAAGGCAGAGCCTTGCAATTCACGACGGCTATGCCGTCAATTCACGTGTTTACAAAACACAATTCACGATTGCCTACGGCAATCAATTCACTTTAATGTGTCATTCTTCGACTGCGCCATTGTGCATAACCCGCCCTTTTTTGGGAAGGTATAAATTATTCAATGTGGATAACTTTTCACACCCGAACATACGTTTGTGGAAAACTCAACTATTTTACCTGTTTTTCGCCCGTTTTTACCCCTTTTTTAGGGGTTATCCACCGCATTTTGCGGTTTTTGATTTTTGTATGATGTGCAAATTTGGGGGTAGTTATCCACAAAAAATCGGCTTTTTTACGCATTTTTTGCGATTTTTTCGTGTTTTTTGCCTGCTCCTTAAACAGGGGGGTAAATTTTATCCACATTTTTTGAAAAGCAGGTGTGGAATGTCCGTTTTTCTCCACAATTTGCCATTTTTTGCGCGGATTTTACCCCTATTTTTTTACCTTCCATACATAAAAATGTGAATAATTGCATACGCAGTTATCCACATTTTCCACAACTTTTTAATTTTTACGCCTTAAACCAAGAGAAAAAGATGAACAACGGGTTGCTATGATAGAGCCCTTTCAAACACAAGGTGTTGTCAAAAAAGCTCGTAATACCTTCGGATGCGAACAGGGAAAGCACGGCAAGCACCACGCACACAAGCGCAAACGCCTTAAACGCCCCTGCCAGCAAACCGCCGAGCAGGTTGATTTTTTCGATAAATACAGAGCTTTCCGCCACCTTGTTGAGCACGCCGCGAAGAAGCAGCATAATCAGCTTCACCAAAATGAATACGACGATTGCGCAAAGCGCCGTTGCCAAGAACGTACCGATGGCATTCCCGACGTACTGCCCGAGCAGCGTTCCTGCGGGGATTTCACCAACGACCCCTTCGATTTCCGCAAGCACCGCGTCCTTTAAGAATTGCGGCAAGGACATTTCTTCAAAGGCTGCCTGCCACCCTTCCATGGACACGTCCAAATTAAAGGGCTTGATACCGCTAAGCCAACCGCCCAGCCCGTCTTGCAGCCAAGCTTCCGCGCCGAACAGTCCACCCGTCCAAATCAAAATCGGCTTGGATAAAAAGAGTATCGCAAGCACGCAAACGATTGCGGAAACAAACGAGAAAAAGCAGTTGATAAACCCCTTTCTCGCATCGACGACCGCCCACACCATAATGGCAAGCAGTACGACGATATCCGCGATATATTCCCCCTTAAACTCAATAGCCAGCATTGTTTTTTCTTTCCCCTATTCTCTTACTTTTTTCTTCTTTTTCCCTTCGGCGGGAGCAAGCCCCCGCCCTACCTTGCCTTCCCATTGAAAGGAAGGTGGGCGGCGTAGCCGCTCGGATGAGGTGACCACCACCATCGTTTATTTAGTATAACATACACGCGCGCGTTTTTCAAGAGCTTTTCTAATTTTTATGTATATTTTTTCCCTTTTCCGTCTATTCTTAACCCATGGAATACGCTTTTCACACCTATAATTCTCACGCCGAAAACGGCGTCGCAACTTCCCTGCACCACCTACTTTGTCAAAAAAAGAAGGGGGCAGGTACGCAATCAGACCCAAAAATGCCCGTCGTCGTCTGCGTCGGCAGCGACCTTGTTATCGGGGATAGCTTAGGCCCGCTCGTAGGCACGATGCTCACGTTCAAAACGCAGGGGCTAGGGGTATTTATCTACGGTACGCTCCGCTCCCCCGTCACCGCCAAGGAAGTGCGGTACTTGAAAGAGTTTTTGCTTCGCACCCACCCCGATAGGCCGATTATCGCTATCGACGCCGCCGTTGGTAGAAGCGCGGACGTCGGGCTCATCAAGGTGAGCGGCAATCCGCTTGCCCCAGGCTCGGGCGCGAATAAAAACCTTGGGAGCTTTGGCGACGCCACCGTTATGGGGGTGGTGGCGGAAAAGAGCATGGGAAACTACGCCCTATTTAACAGCACGCGTTTGCGCTTGGTGCACGAGATGGCAAGCCAAATTTCCGAAGGGGTTGCCACCCTATTATATGATTACGCCGCGCGCGCATACCACAAGCAACCCGAAACAGCGATATAAAAAAACGCCTTTTTAGGCGTTTTTTACGTAAATTTCGCGTGTTTTTTAAGCTTTTTTTGCTTATAAAAAAGATGGAAAGCCGCGTTTTTGCAAACGCTTGACTGTGCAATAGAGCGGAATTCCCAGCCCGTATACCCAAATGCTTTCCGTTGCGGCAAGGGAAGCCGCAAAGAAAAAGTACGCGCCCACCGCCGTGCTATTTCCCCCGAAATCGCCGCACAAAAAGACGATGATTACAGGAATGATAAAGGCGTTGCAAAGGACGGGGAAAAGTCCGCCCAGAGCGATTTTTACACCGTCTTTTCTACAAATCAACCCTACCATGTACGTACCGAGCGCGGCAAGCAGAGTTGCGCCGCCGCCGATGATTACGTCGTAGAGAGCAAAGGGGGAAGTGAGATTTGCAATCGCGCAGCCGACAAAGAGCGCAGGCACAGCTTCCGCAAAAAAAAGGGGCAATATACACAGCGCTTCGGCAGGGCGTATCTGCAAAAATCCGTTATAGGAAAGCGCTGAAAACACCCACGTCAAAACTACGTATAAAGCCGCAATGATTCCCGCGCGGCAAAGCCGCTTGGTTGAGAAAAAAGTTCGCATAAAGTTTTACCTCGGTTTTTTTAATGGGCTATATTGTAGCCCGTTGGAAGTGTTTGCCGAAAACCTTCCGTGCATATTAGTATAGCAATTTTCCTGTTTTTTGTCAAACCTTTTTATCCTTTTTGCACAAGAAAAACATGGCGGGAGCAAGCCCCCGCCCTACATTCCCCACGTTTGCCGCAAGGCAAACATATCGCTATGCCGAAGGCATAATATCGCTTACCATAGGGAAATATCGCTTGTCCGTCAGGACAAATATCGCCATTATATTCGGCGGGAGCAAGCCCCCGCCCTACGCTTTTCACGTTTGCCGCGCCCCTTTTCGTCATCCTGAGCGAAGTCGAAGGATCTCAAAACAAATACAGCAAAAAAAACAGGCGGTTTCGCCTGTCTTTTTTAGTATTTTCTCACCAAATACAAATGCTCGGTGACGTGAATGTCACGCTCCGCAAGGTTGCGGCTGCCACGGAAAGTATTGTACTCCTTATCCAGCACTTCCACTTCCCCAAGCGTCGAGAGCATCTCCACCATCTCGTCCTTCGAAATAAACCCTTCCGAGTTGAATGAAATAAGCAAATACTTCGTTTTCAGCTTCCTGCAAAGGTCGTACATACTATCCTTCGCCGTCTGCTTTTTGTTGTACTGCGACTTATTCCATTCCTTGGGAATTCCCGATACTTCGCTCACTTCCGCCGGGGGCAGGTACGAGTTTATCAGGTTCAGCATGAAATAATTCGAGCCGTAGGGATGCTGATTATACGGGGGGTCGATGTACACAAGATCCGTTTCGGGAAGCTCGCTTGCCAGCTCATTGGAATCCCGTTTGAAAATCTTCACGTCGCACTCGTAATTGCTAAACACGGGAAGCTGCAACTCAATCGGCGCTAAGATACGCTGCAAGGCGTTTTTGCCGTCGCCGCCGTACTGACCGATCCCCGTCTTCGAGTTCTTGTAAAAGCCCTTGAATACGCCGCTCGTGTTCGTGTGCACGGACGCCGCGTACAAAAGGGGAGCTTTCAAGAAGGTGCGGTAAGGCTCGGGCACGGTTTCGATAAGCTGGCGCGCAGTGTCGATGTACATTGCGTTTCTCGTCGTGTAGAAAACACGCTCCCCTGCCTGAATGTTTTGGTCGTCCTTCGGCGCGTACATCTCGGCAATAAAGCCCGATTTCAAGGGCTTGGTATTCAGCTCGTGCACCACATAGTTATAGTACATTTTCAACGTGTTAAAGTTGAAGGACGTCGCGTTGGCAAGGTAGCACTTATTCAGCGTTTCGCAATAGTCTTCAAAGTCGTTGACGTAGAGCTTGTCCGCGTGTTGCTTCAAATACCGAGCCACGATTCCCGAGCCCGAAAAAATATCCACCACGTCAAGCTTTCTCTTGCCCAAATCCCCCTTGACCTTTTCCACCGCCGTACCGATAAAGGACAAAAGCGCGCGCTTGTTGCCGATATAGGTGATGATTTGCTTGGTCAAATACTCTTCGTTTTCGTTTAAGTTTTCAAATACGCTTATTTGCTTACTCACTTTTTTCACCGATTCGTTTCTTTTTTTTATTATACCACATACGCGTAAAAAAATCAATAGATTTTTTCCTTTACAAAAAAATCCCTATACAAAAAAGCGCAGTACAGGGATAAAAATATGTATTTGTATAGGGCAGGTACGGAACGAACGCCTTTTTTATGCAAGTTTCAGCGCCCTTCGAAACCGTGGACGGTTATACCGCTGAATGAGAATAAACGGGATATGCCAAAGCGCATTCAGGATGGATACAACGATACCAAAGCCGCTTTTTTTCCAAATGCGAATACACAAAAACCCTGT
This sequence comes from Clostridiales bacterium, assembly GCA_015069565.1. Classification (GTDB taxonomy): domain Bacteria; phylum Bacillota; class Clostridia; order Christensenellales; family Borkfalkiaceae; genus Scatosoma. The sequence goes on along the minus strand of SVIJ01000006.1, from coordinate 34,569 downwards.
AAGCGCAGCGAAAAAGTGCGTTGCTTCCGCAACACAAGTTTCCTTGTAGAGCACTGCGGCTTTCTTTGCGGAATTCCCTTCCATTCGCTTGGTGGGCATAAGCCAAGGGAAGAGTTTTCCAAGTATCATACTCGCATCGGGAAGCTTGGTTTTCCAACGCTTGATATGCAGTTTTTCATACAGCCTGCCGTTTTTTTCAAAAGCATAGCTCTTAAACGGAAAGCGATCGGGTAAAATCCATTTTCGGGGATAAATCCTGCCGATGAGAAAAATCACCACGCCCGAACACACTAAATAGACGATACAATTTACAAAACCCATACATTTTTTCCTTTGTTTTTTCTTATTATACAAAAGAATTGTGTTCGTATTGTGTAAATAGTATTGCAGTTTTGTAATTTTTGGTAGAACTACACATACGCTACATTTAGAATGACAGAAAAAGGGATTCTTCGACTGCGCTATCGCTTCGCTCAGAATGACACATTAAAGTGAATTGATTGCCACAGTCAATCGTAAATTGTGTTTTGTAAACACGTGAATTGACGGCATAGCCGTCGTGAATTGCAAGGCTCTGCCTTGCGTTATGGAATTATTATAATTTTTACCACAACGTTTGCCGTAGGCAAACAATTCACGGAGCGTCAGCGACAATTCACGAAATCCCAGATTTCAATTCACGAACGTGAAGCGTTCAATGCACTAAAAAAGACCTGCGGTTGCAGGTCTTTTTCTCTTTTACATATCCTTGCTGTTGCCAAGGAAGGTGCCGAAGAAATCGCTGGATTTCTTCATCGTCGTGCCGCCGCTGCTCGCGCTGCCTGCGGGCTTTCTATCACGGCTGTAAGGCTTCTTGCCACCGTAGCCGCCCTTTCTATCGTCGCGTCTGCCGCCACGTCTATCATCCCTTCTGCCACCGCGTCTATCGTCGCGCTTTTCCACTCTTGCAGGGATTGCAGGTGCGGTTTCGTCTTCCAAGTTTGCAGGTACAATCACCACGTAGCGGTTAGGCTCTTTGCCTTCGCTTTCCGTCTTTACCCCTTCGTATGCAGAGAGCGCCGCGTGAATGATGCGTCTTTCGTACGGGTTCATCGCTTCGAGCTTGATTTTTCTGCCCAAACGAATTGCCTTCGCCGCCAAGTTTTCCGCCAAGCGGTTGAGCGTCGCTTCTCTATTATCACGGTAGTTTTCGCAGTCTACCACAACACGCTTATAATCGTCTCTGCCCTTGTTTGCCACAGCGCCTGCAAGCGTTTGGATAGCGTCGAGCATCGCGCCGTGCTTACCGATTACCGATTGCGAATTCGCCGCCGTCACGTTGATTTCAATCTTATCCCCTTCGGATACGAGCCCTGCAACCGCTTCAATCTTCAAGATTTCAAACAAGCCGCCCAAGAACGCTACCGCTCTTTCGCCGTCCGTACCTTCTTCCGTAGCGCTTGCTTCGGGCGCGGTTTCCACCTTCTCAATAACGCCGATTTCTACCTTCGCCTTCACCGAACCAAACAGCTTCTTCTTCCCTTCTTCCAAAATACGAATATCCGCGTCTTCTCTTGCGATATTCAATTCGGCAAGACCCTTTTCGATGGCTTCTTCCACCGTCTTACCGACAAACTCTCTGTACTCCATATTTCCTTTTTCCTTCCTTTTTCCTTTTTTATCTCTTACTTATTTCTTTTTCTTCGTTTCAGGGTCTTTTTGACCAGGCAATTTACGGGTGTATTTTGCCATCATCGCCTTTTCTTCCTGCTTGCTCATACGCGCGTCCACCACTTTATTGATTACCATGGTCGAAAGAAGCGAGAACAAGCTCGATACCACCATGTAGATAGAGAACGCCGCCGAGTACATGAACGAGAAGATACCGAACATCACCGTCATTACGATCATCGTCGTCTTTTGCGTAGCCGCCTGCTGACCGTCCACCGACGAGAACTGGTTCTGCGCCTTTTGCGAACGCATCGAAATGAACTGCTGCAACAAAATCGTACCGATTGAGAGCGCAATCAAGATAAAGTAGCCGTTTGCGCTTTCCTTGCCGTGCGTCAGGTTCTTGGTCACTTCTTCGTACCCATCCGCGCTGTATGGCGAATTGTTGTACTTCGCCATATCGTTGAAGGACACCTTTTTACCGTCCACGTCAAACGCGCTTTCCGACGTGAACAGGTTCTTGACAGGCACCATGAGCTTGGAATATTCCGTGATGGGATGCTCGTAGGAAGCGTCGACGTTCCAAACGTTCTTCACCCAAAGGAAGCCAACGCGTTCCTTGGAATGTTCTTCGTATTCTACGCGTACCGCTTCACGCGCATATTCGTAGTAGTGGTTGGTAATCGTCGCTGTGTTTTCCGTTTCCGTACCCGACGTGTACTGCGTATTTTGCGCAAAGAAGGTAGCTTCGTCTACAATATACGACGCGCGTACCAAGTTTAAGTTCGCGTCCTTTTCCGTATACGCCTGCACCTTTTCTACGTAAGCAATCAGCTCGTCTTTCGTCGCCGCGCTCGCGTCAAAATTGACGGGCACTTCCATATACACGGGGTTGCTCGCTTCACGCACGATTATCGTCTGCGTGGACGCATTATAGGATACCGTGTCTGCGGTGAACTCGGGTGCGAAGCCTTCAATCGTTTGGTTGTAGGCTTGTACAAAATGGTTATAGTTTTGGATATTCGCGTACTTCGAGTAAGCGTTAAAGCCGCCGATTGCCGCGATAAACACGATCATCGAAAGGATCATGGGAAGACAGGACGAGAACATAGAAATGCCGTTTTCCTTGTACATTTCCATAACCTTTTGATTATACTTTTCCTTGTCGTTGGCATACTGCTTTTGCAGCTTTTCCATTCTCTCTTGGTTTTCCTTCATCTTGTTGTTTTGCTTACGCATCGTGATCCTTTGATACACGTCGAAGGGCAAAACGATGAGCTTCAAAATCAACGAGAATACGATAATACCGACGCCGACGATGCCGATACCCGAAACCAGCCATTCGATAATCGCGCCGATCCAGCCGAGCGAAATATCGTACGTTTGGCCGAAGTGGAATAACTTCACCGCGCCTAATAATTGCATAATTTCCATAGACTTTGTTTCCGTTTTTTATTTTTGATAAAGCTTGACGAGCGCAAGTGAGCGCCTGCTCAGTTGGTCAAGCCAGCCAGCGCATTTTTTTAGGATCTTCGGGGGCGGGATCATACTTTCCCTTTTCCGCAAAGGGGGTACAGCGCAGAATACGGCGAATACCGAGCAGTATGCCTACGATCACACCGTGGTTGTTGATACACTCGAGCGTGTACTGCGAACAGGTGGGACGGAACATACAGGTATGCTTAGAAAAATGTCTTTGATAGAACAGGATAAGCCGCATACAAAGCATCTTACCGTATGGCTTCCATACGGTCTTTTTTAGAAACCTGCCGTTTTCTTTGAGTAGCTGTTTGAAGTGAATTTTCATAAATTCCCCTTCTTGATCATTTGCGTCAAATGCGCCAAATAGGTGTGGAAGGAATATTCTTCCGCGACCTTCGGAACAAGCACGACGGCATATTGCCCCTGCATTTGCTCCTGCGCGGCGCGAAAGGCTTCGCGAAGAAGTCGTTTGATACGGTTTCTCTGTACTGCTTTTCCGTGCTTTTTGCCGACGGAAATCCCCATCGTCATGCGCGGCGCGGGCTTGACGATCATCGTCAAGGAAGACGAATGATGCCGTTTTCCGCTATGAAACAGCTTTTGAAAATCCGTTTGTTTTTTTAACCGATAATACTTCATTCTCTTTTGCCGTTCGCTCCGTTTTTACCGTCCACCGCAAGCGGTTTTTTTCCGCCAACGCAGTTTTTGGTATAATGAACGAAAACCGCCCTGCTGTATTCGTTCAAGGCGGTTTTTTCACTTTTGTTTAGTGGGTCAATCTCTTTCTGCCCTTATTTCTGCGTCTTTTCAGTACGTTTCTGCCCGTTGCCGTTGCCATTCTCTTACGGAAGCCGTGTACCTTGCTCTTCTGTCTTTTCTTGGGTTGATAAGTTCTTTTCATAATATTTCTCCTGTTTTTGGATTTTTTTATTCGTATTTTTTCGGCGCGCCCCTTTTACGCTTAAAGGCGCAACCTTTCCTATTATACCCAAATAACCTTGGCTCGTCAAGCGATTTTTTCGCTTTTTTTAAGCCTTTTCTCTTTAGAGAAGGGTTTTTTTGGGCGTTTTTTGATTAGTTGTCCAGTTTTACGGGCATCATCAGGTATTCGTTCGTCTGTTCGTCCACGCCCGTCACCGTGTAAGGCGCCATCGGCGTATTGAAGAGAAGCTTCGCCTGTTCACCGTCAACCGCCTTCAATGCGTCCAGCAAATATTTGCCGTTGAGCGCAATCTTCAATTCCTTGCCTTCTACCGCCGAGCTCTCTACGATTTCGTTTACGTTGCCCATGTCGCTGTTCGCCTGCATCACTACCCCCGTCGAACGAATGTCGAGCATGATCAGGTTGAACTTCACGCCGCGCGTGATTACGATGGCGCGTTCTACACAGTCGATAAGCTCCGCTTTATCAACAATAACGCTCGTTGCAAAGGACGCGGGAAAGATGTGTTCCTTTCTTACGAACTCGCCCATATACAGCTTGGACTTCAAAACGGTATCCGCAACCGACACGGAAAGCATATTCTTTTCTACGTACAGCTTCAGGTTTTCATCCCCTTCCAAAATACGGGTGATTTCCGTCAACGTTCTTGCGGGGCATACAATCTTCAAATAGCCCGTGCCGCCCTGCAAGGGACAATTTGCAACCGCCATTCTGAACCCGTCGAGCGCCGTAGCGTAAAGCTTTTCATCCTTTGCTTCCAGCGCGCAGCCGCGAAGAATAGGACGGCTATCGTCCGTCGCGCAACAGAATACCGTATTCGCGATCAAGTTCTTCAAGTCTTCCTGCTTTACTTCCAAATAGTCCTGCGTGGGATCTACGGGGAAGGAAGGGAACTCATCCGCAGGGAGCGTAGGAAGCAGGGTCGAGCTATCGCCGTAATTGATCTTCAAGCCGTCTTCCTTCAAGGAAATGATGAGCTGACGATCGGACACTTTTCCTACGAAATCGGAGAAAAACTTACCGTTTACGCAGGTTTCCCCTTCGTCGTAAATATCCGCCTTCATCGTTTTTTTGATGGAAATTTCCCCATCGAACGCGGTCAGCGTCACGCTGTCGTTTTTCGCAGTAATTTTAATACATTCATACACGGGTACGAGCGTTTTCGTCGCGCAAGCCTTGGAAACGGTGATCGCCGCATCCGCCAAAAGTACCCCTTCACAACAAAATTTCATTCTACTATTCTCCTTCGTTTTCATCTTGAAACAAGTTCCTGTATATTGTACCATATTTCCCTTTTTTAAGCAACTGTTTTCCGCCTTTTTTGCGTGTTATTTTTATAAAAAATAAAAATACAAGCGAAAGAGAGATAAAACGTGAATTGATTGCTAGAAGCAATTCACTTTAATGTGTCATTCTGAGCGAAGCGATAGCGCAGTCGAAGAATCCCCACCGCAAAGAGATCCTTCGGCTACGCTCAGGATGACAATGAGAGTGCGGAAAACGTAGGGCGGGGGCTTGCTCCCGCCGAATGTAATGGCGAGATTTGTCCTGACGGACAAGCGAGATTACGCCTACGGCGTAGTGATATTTACCTGCGGTAAGCGATATGTTTGCCTGTGGCAAACGTTGTGGTAAAAATTTATAATGATTCCTTAACGCAAGGCAACGCCTTGCAATTCACGACGGCAAAGCCGTCAATTCACGCGTTTGTAAAACGCAATTCACGAATGCAACGCATTCAATTCACTAAAAAAAGGGCTTTTCGCCCTTTCTTTACAACGGTGCTTTCCGTTCCTTTCCCTGTCCGCGCGGATATTTATTCGGCGTCGGCTTCACCTTCTCTACCACCGCAAGCGTGCGCTCGCCGTAGCCTTCAGGCAGCTCGTATTTTTCCACCGATTTCAGCTTGCCCCCAAGCGTCTTGTACGCGCTCTGCGCTTCGTCAATTTCCGACGTATCCCCGCTTTTGTACGCCACAAACACGCCCCCCACCTTTACAAACGGCAGGCAGTATTCCGACAAGGTGTTCATTCTCGCCACCGCGCGCGCCGTCGCCGCGTCGTACTTTTCACGGTGGATATTTTCTCTTGCAAGGTCTTCCGCGCGTTTTGAATAAATATTCATATCTAAAAACCCTAACTTATCCACAACCGCGTGTAAAAACTCACACTTTTTCCCCACGCTTTCGACGAGCGTGAAGGACAAATCATCGCGAATAAGTTTCAGTGGAATAGAAGGGAAGCCCGCGCCCGAGCCGATCTCGATCACTCTCGCCCCTTTTTTGAACGCCTTTTCCCCAACCACGCTATCCAAGAAATGCTTATAAAACATATCCTTTTCTTCTAAAATCGTCGTCAGGTTGTACCGCTCGTTGTATTCCAGCAAAAGGGCTCTGTAAGCGTCGAATTTTTCCTTATATTCCCCCTGTAAAAGGCAGGTATATTTTTCCATATCCATACGTTGTCCACCTTCGTGTTGATAAGGTTATCCACATTTGTAGATAAAATTGTGGATAACTCCTTCTCTTATGTTTTTATTCATTATTTATGTATAAATATTCATTTTGTAAAATTAGGGGTGAATGTACTTATCCACCTGTCCACATTTTATACACAATTTTATCCACCGTATTTTCGGGGGTTATACACCGCCAAAAAATGCCGTCTTTCCCTTTATTTTCCTAGGGTTTAGAAAAACTTGTCCACATATCCACAGACACTACTACTAATACTACTATATCTATTTTATTATAATAATCATATCATAGGGACGTTGCGGATGATTTTTTTCCTGCGGAAGCTCAAATAAGGTGAATTGAACGCACCGCGTTCGTGAATTGAAATCTACGATTTCGTGAATTGTCGCTAATGCGACGTGAATTGTTTGCCTGCGGCAAACGTTGCGGTAGAAATTATAATAATTCCTTAACGCAAGGCAGAGCCTTGCAATTCACGACGGCTATGCCGTCCATTCACGCGTTTGCAAAACGCAATTCACGATTGCAGGAAGCAATCAATTCACTTCTTCTTAAAACGCATTCTAATTGTTGCCGCGAAAGCAAGCTTTTATACAAAAAAGCGGATATTTTCTTTTCCTTTTTTTAAGGCAAATTTTCTTACGGTGTACGCCGCGCCGCCTGCGTTTCGCACACAGTACGCAAACAGCATATCCGCGCGCTCGATCATATAATCGTTGCGGCGAAGCAAACAGCCGTTGTAATACTTATTGCTAAGCAGTATCACTTCGTCACAGCCCTTCAAAGCCTTCGCATAGCGAACCTTGTCTTTATCGGGAAAATAAACTTCCTGACCGTAGAAGGGGACGCAGCCTATCAGCCGCACTTGTGGATATTTCTTTTTAAGCTTGATAATGCGTTCCGCCGTCAGTAAATCCCAGCCGAGCGCCAACCCGTTATAGAAGGTGGTCACGCCCATTTGAATGATTTCTTCCAGCGCCTGTTCCACTTTTTTCGGGAAGATTTTTCCTTCAATCTCGCGATGCCCCGTGATGGCACAGCTCGAATAGGCTACCTGTTCGAAAGAGAGTTGACGCATACTTAAAAACCCCTTCAAATTTCTTCGTTTTCTTCCGTTTCGAGTTCTTGTTCAGTAGACCTGCAAACATCCAAAATTTGGGCGATTTTACTTAAAATTTCGTCCTTTCCGTAGCCCGTTTCCGAGCTGGTGGCAATCAGGTTGTTTTCCCCCATGTAAAGGTCGGCGGCGATTGCCTTTTTATGCTCCTTGAGCTTCATTTTCGAAAGCTTGTCCGCCTTTGTCAAAACGACGGTGAACGGAATTACGTTGTAATGCAGATACTCGATCATTTGCACGTCGTCCGCCGTGGGATCGTGGCGGCTGTCGGCAAGCATAAACACGTGCGCGATTTGCCCTTTATTTTGGAAAAATTGATCGAGCGTCTTTGCCCATTTGATTTTTTCCGATTTGGATACCTGCGCAAAGCCGTAGCCGGGAAGGTCGGCAAGAATAAACTCACCAAAGTCGAAGTAATTGACAAGACGCGTTCTGCCGGGTGCGCTACTCGTTTTCGCCAGCTTTTTACGGTTGGCAAGCATATTGATAAACGAGCTTTTTCCGACGTTGCTTTTTCCGCAAACGGCGATCATCGGTTTTGTGGGCGTAATAAATTGCGCCTTGGTTGCCGCCGACGTGATAAACGTGGCGTTTTTGATTTGAAATGGAGCGTTCATCTCGTATCTGTACCCCCTTTATAGAGTGATATTTGCCTTTTAAGGCAAGTGAAATTACGCAAAAAGCGTAGTGATATTTAGGCGTGCGCCTAAGTGAAAAGCAAGGCGTTGCCTTGCGTTATGGAACAATCACAAAAACTTGCCGCAGGCAAATAAAACATATCTAATAAGACAAATATAACTTACCAAAGGTAAATACAACTGCGCCTTAGGCGCAATATAACTCTTATTTTTCCATCGCGACGGCGAACACTTCATCCACGCTTTCCACAAGCACGAATTGCAAGCTTTCCGCAATTTCCGTAGGAATATCCTTGATATCCCTTTGGTTGCCCTTCGGGATAATAATCGTTTTTATCCCCACTCTTGCCGCCGCCAGCGCCTTTTCCTTCAAGCCGCCGATGGGAAGTACCTTACCGCGCAAGGTGATTTCGCCTGTCATCGCAACGTCCGAGCGTACCTTTGTCCCCGAGAACACCGACAAAATCGCCGTTGCCATCGTGATACCTGCGCTCGGGCCGTCCTTCGGCGTTGCCCCTTCGGGAACGTGTACGTGCACGTTTTGCGTTTCAAACAACGCCTTGTCAATGCCGTATTTATCCGCGTTCGCTCTCACAAAGGTGAGCGCCGCGCGCGCCGATTCTTTCATAACGTCGCCAAGCTTACCCGTGAGCAAAATCTCGCCCTTTCCGTCTACGCGCGTTGCTTCCACCGTCAGGGTAGTACCGCCGTACGCCGTCCAAGCAAGTCCGTTCACCGCCCCCACTTCACCGGAACGCTTTTCTTCGTTCAACACGTACATGGGTGCGCCCAACAGCTCGATTACCTTCTTTTTCGTCACGTTGACCTTGCGCATCTTTTTATTGTCTGCATACTTGACGGCAATCTTTCTGCACACCGAGCCGACGGTACGCTCCAACGTTCTTACGCCCGCTTCCAAGGTATACCCTTCGATGAGAGCCGTGATCCCTTCGTCGCTAAAAATCGCCTGCTTTTCAGAGATTCCGTTCGCCTTCAACTGCTTGGGAATCAAATACCGCTTCGCAATTTCCAGCTTTTCTTGCAGGGTATAGCCCGAAAGGCGGATTACTTCCATTCTATCCAAAAGGGGCTTCGGAATAGTATCCAGAGAGTTTGCCGTCGTGATAAACAGCACCTTCGAAAGGTCGTAGGGAACTTCCAAATACCGATCGCGGAAGGTGGGATTTTGTTCGGGGTCGAGCACTTCCAAAAGCGCCGACGCGGGATCGCCGCGCATATCGGACGAGATCTTGTCAATTTCATCGAGCAGGAATACGGGATTGATTGAGCCTGCATTTTTCATCGCGTAGAGTATTCTGCCAGGAATTGCGCCGACGTACGTCTTTCTATGGCCGCGAATTTCCGCTTCGTCCTTGACGCCGCCAAGGCTCATCCGCACGAACTTTCTGCCTAGCGCCCTTGCCACCGAGCTTGCAATGCTCGTTTTCCCCACGCCAGGGGGGCCTACCAAGCACAAAATGGGGGCTTTCATATTCCCCGTGAGTTTAAGTACCGCCAAATATTCGGTGATACGCTCTTTGATTTTTTCCAAGCCGTAATGGTCTTCTTCGAGCACGGCAACGCAGTTGGAGAGAAGCTCGGTATCCTGCGTTTCTTCCGTCCAAGGCAGGTCGAGAACCTGATCGAGATAGGTCGTGATAATGTTGTATTCGGGCGCGGAAGGTGGGATTTTTCCCAAGCGGAAGACTTCCTTCAAGCACTTCTCTTCCACTTCCTTTGGAAGCTTTTTCGCAAGAATTTTTTCCTTGTATTCGTCTTCTTCCTTGCCGCTATCCCCCAGCTCTTCGTGAATGGCTTTCAGCTGCTCGCGAAGAAAATATTCCTTTTGGTTTTTGTCGATGCTTTGGCGTACCGCGTTTGCGATTTTCTTTTCGATTTTCGAGATTTCCAGCTCGTCGTTCAAGCACTTTTCAAACAGCTTCAAGCGCTCTAAAACGGAGAGCTCTTCCAAAATCTTTTGCTTGACTTCGTTGCGCACACGCATAGCGGAAAGCAAGACGTCAACGTATTCGTCGGGGTCGGTGATGCGTTCCGCTTTTTGCATGAGCTCTTTGGATGTTTTCGCATCCGCACCAAGTGCGTCTGCCGCAAGCGCCTTTGCCGTGCGAAAATACGCTTCCGTCAAAACTTCGTCGCCGTAGCGGGGGAAAAGATCCATCGTCTGCGCGTAGAAGGAATCGTTGTCCGTATAAAAATCTTCGATAAACGCTCTATACAGCCCCTGCGCGTGAATACGTACCGTGCCACCAGGGAGCTTCGTGATTTGCTGAATACGGCAAACTACCCCTACTTTGTACAGATCGTCTTTTAAGATCTCTTCCTTTTCCGCGTCCTTTTGGGATACGATAAAGAGCAGCCGTTCAGGGTGCGCGGTGGCAAGCTCCACCGCCTTCAAGGTGCGCGCTCTGCCCGCTTCGAACACAATCGTCACGTGCGGAAACGCCACTTTTCCCCGAAGGGGAATGAGCGGCAGAGCAAGTCTTCTTACAGTTTTTACTTCTAATTCTTTCATATATACGATTATAACAAATTTTATGGTGTTTTAATCAGGATTTTTTGCTTTTTTCTGCAAGTTATCCTGTGGAAAAAACGCCCCGTTTTTGCAGGGCGCTTTTGTACCGTTTCGATTAGTTTTCTTCCGTTTCATCGGCTTCTTCCGTCTTTTTAAGCATCGGCGAGCCGTAGGAATAGCCGTAGGAGTATTTCGAGTAATGATAGTAGCCGTGGTAGCCGCCGTAAATCTTACCCTGCGGCGCGTGGTAGTCGTTTACAACCAAACCAAGCACGTTTGCTTTTGCAAAGTTAAGCGTCGCAAGCGAGCGTTCGATGTCCGATACGTAGGAAAGGTTGTGTCTGCACACAAGCACCGTGCCGTCCGTCTTAGGCGCAACTGCAAGTGCGTCCGAAACGAGCAAGATGGGGGGCGTGTCGATAACGATGTAGTCGAACTTCTGTCTAAGCTCGTCCAAGATGGCGCTCATCTTTTCGCTTTCCAAAAGCTCGTAAGGCTTCGGGGAGTGGGTACCGCAAGGAATGTAATACAAGTTGTCGTTTACGTTCGATACGTGCAGCACTTCGTCAAGCTCTACAAGCCCCGAAAGATAATCGGAAAGACCAGGGGTTGATTTTGCTTTGAAATATTTTGCAATTCTTCCCTTACGGATATCGCCGTCAATCAAAAGCACCTTCGCATCCGAGTTTGCAAACATCAGCGCAAGGTTGGCGGTGACCGTCGTTTTACCGTCTTCGGGATAGGACGACGTGACCGTGATCACCGCGCCGCCTTCGCGCGCGGGCATGGAAACGGAAAGGGACGCCTTCAAATTACGGAAAGCTTCCGTCACGTCGAAGGGAGTTTCTTCGTTCAAAAGATATTCTCTACGCGTGGATTTGTGCTTTTTTGCTTCCTTTTCTCTAATACGCATTTTTAAGTTCTTGAAAAATCCCATATTAGTCCACCTGTCCTTCTTTCATTGCTTCGTTCCAAGCCGCAATCTTTTCGTCGTTGATCGAAGGAATAACGCCGAGAAGGGGTACTTGGAGCTGACGGGAAACCTGATCGTAATCGCGTACACGCTTATCCGAACGGTCCACAATGATAACCACAACGCAAGCGATCACAAGTGCCGCCGCTCCTACGAGCAACGCGTACTTGATTGCCGTATTCGATCTGTGGCCAGGGTTCGTTCTGCCGATTTCACTGATCGTGGTGATTTCGACACAGTTCGTGCCGATATACCCATCGGGTTTGATCATCTTTTCTTCTACGTAATCGGGAACTTCCGTACGAATAGCTGTCAAAAGATTTTCCGCAAATTCAATATAACCATCCCCTACAACGGAAATATCAACGTAGATAAAGCTTCGCGCAAGGTTCACTGCATCGTCTACGTCTACTTCTTCGTCTAAATACTGGAAGCTCACTGCGCTTCTAATTTTTTGCAAATAACTTCTGTATTCGGGGTTGATATATTTTTTGCCGTTCTTGTCGATGATATGCTTTTCAGTGGGCGCGTCGGGCATATTCGACATCAATTTTTCCATGAAAGATTCACTCGAAAGAAGCTTTACAATATTGTCCATAACGTGTCTGCCGTAAGCGCCGTACACGCCGTAGGTAGAACCTGCCGCGCCGCCGTCTTCCTTAGGGACGGGGTTTACGTAAAATTCCAAAACAGTACCATAGGTTTTATCGTTATACGAAGTGACTAAACCTAAGCCGCCGCCGACGATACCGCCGCAAATTAACACGAGAATTAAAATTTTGATTTTAGACCACAGGACTTTAAGCAGGTCCATCAGACTAAATTCTTCCGTTTGGATATTTTCGTTCATCGTATTCTCCTTTATGTCTTGTTTTTTTCATTCGTTTTCAAAGTGCTTCAAAACCGCACACGCCAATATTATACCACCTTTCCAAAGGAAAGGCAAGTGTTTCTGGAAGAAAAATGCCGAAAAATCTACAAGCAAGCGCTTGAAAAATCGAGAAAAATATGGTATAATACAATTAGACGTTTGCGGATTTTTTCAAAGGACGGAAAAGATTACCAAAAAAAGGAGCGTTGTGATGCGGGAACTCATTCAAAATACAAGCGCGTTTGAGCGGCTGAAAACGCAGCGCAACGAAGGAAAGCTCTCGCATGCGTATTTGGTCGTCTTTGACGACCCTGCGCACACGAAAACGGCGCTCAAAGAAATGGCAAAGGCACTCTTTTTCGCCGAAGAAAACGCTTACGGCGAGTTCGATTCCCCTGAGCTCGAACGCATAGCAAACCTCATCGACGGGGACAAGTTTTCCGATTGTTTAATCTACCCTAAAAACGAAAAACGCCTGAACGTCGAAGAGAGCGAGCGTATCGTGGAAGAATGCTTTATCCGCCCGATGGAAGGGGATTTGAAGGTGATCTTAATCGACCGCTTCGACGAAGCCCTGCCCACCGCGCAAAACAAGCTTTTGAAGGTTTTGGAAGAGCCGCAGGAAGGGGTGATTTTCCTGCTTTCCGCAAGGACGACCTACCCTGTTTTACAGACGGTTATTTCCCGTACGCAAAAACTGGAAATTTTGCCCTTTTCCATCGAAGAAGTGGGGGCATGTCTTGATCGAAACTATTCTAAGCTGCATGATAAATCGGAAATACAGCTCGTTTCCGCGCTCTCTTGCGGGAGTGTTGGTATGGCGGAAACCCTGCTTCGCGCAGGCTATTATAAGACGCTTGTAGAAGACGCCTTTTCGCTGGCGCTTTGCGAGCTTTCACGCCTGCCTGTCGTGATCAAAAACGTGGGCGCAACCAAGAATAAAAAGGAGCTTGTTTCCCTGCTTCGGCTCATCTTCCGCGACGGAATGGCAATCAAGCTGGGAAAGACGAAAAACCTGTTGCTCGCGCCTGAAAAAAAGCGGCTGGAAGCCGTGGCGCAAAAATACTCCCCCGCCGCCCTACTGTACGCGCAGGAACGGCTCTCGGCGATGGAGAAGGAAATTACGTTCAACGCCAACTTTGCGCAGAGCATTGAGCTTTGCATGGCGCGCGTGCTGACAAAATAAGAAAAATAAGGACGAAACGAAATATATGGTAAAAGTTGTTGTTATCAAGTTCAAAAACGGCGGCAAGCTCTATTATTTTGCCCCGAAGGCTGGGGACGTTTACGAGCGGAATATGCCTGTCGTCGTAGAAACGGCAAAGGGCTTGGAATACGCTTGGGTTGCTTACCCCGAACGGGAAGTACCCGAAGAAGAAGTGGTGCAGCCGTTAAAACCGATCATCCGTATTGCAACGCAAAAGGATAGAGAATTCTACGCGGCGGCGGAAGCGAAAAAGCCGCAGGCAATGCAGACCTGCCGTGAAAAAATTGCGGCGCATAATTTGGAAATGAAGCTGGTGGATTGCGAATACGCCTTTGACGGAACGAAGATTGTCTTCTACTTCACGGCGGCTTCGCGTGTGGATTTTAGAGAGCTTGTAAAAGACCTTGCATCCACCTTCCATAGCCGTATCGAGCTTCGACAAGTGGGTACCAGGGACGAAACGAAATACCTTGGTGGACTTGCGCCCTGCGGCAGAGTATGCTGTTGCGCAGGGAATATGCCCGAGTTCAAGCGTGTGACTATCAAGATGGCAAAGACGCAAGGGCTTGCGCTCAACCCTGCGAAGATCAACGGGCTTTGCGGACGGCTGATGTGCTGTTTGAGCTATGAGAGCGATTACTACGCAGACGCATACAAGAAGATGCCGAAGGTCGGCTCGGAAGTCGGCTCGCCCGACGGCAAGGGAATTGTGGCTTCCGTCAATATGCTGAAAATGACGGTCAAGGTGAAGATTGACGATCAAAACGGCGGCTTAATATACAAGGATTTTCCTGTGGATGAGATCCGCTTTAAGAAAGGCAACGCGCCGATAAAAGACGACGAAGACGACGACGGCGAAGAAAATTAAAAAGCAAAACCTGCGGTGCAAACCGCAGGTTTTTTGTATAATTTCAAGGGGGCAGGTACGCGATGAAAGTGAATTGATTGCTACAAGCAATCGTGAATTGCGTTTTACAAACGCGTGAATTGACGGCTTTGCCGTCGTGAATTGCAAGGCTTTGCCTTGCGTTAAGGAATAATTATAAATTTTACCACAACGTTTGCCACAGGCAAACAATTCACGTCGCATCAGCGACAATTCACGAAATCGCAGATTTCAATTCACGAACGCCCGAAGCGTTCAATTCACTAAAAAAGAAGCGGTTAAACCGCTTCTTTGTAGATAATTCTCGGCTGTGCCTTTTGTGCAATACATTCCTTCGTGATCACCACTTCCGCAATGTTGTCGTCCGAAGGGATCTTGTACATCACTTCCGTCATCACCCCTTCGATGATGGTACGAAGTCCGCGCGCGCCCGTCTTCAAACGGATTGCCGTCTGCGCAATCTCGCGCACCGCGTCTTCTTCCACCGTCAAGGTGACGCCGTCCAAGCCCACCAGCTTTTGGTATTGCTTGATGATGGCGTTTTTCGGTTCGGTCAAAATCTTCATCAGCGCTTTTTCGTCAAGCGGCTCTAAATTGACGACGATGGGAATACGCCCCACGAACTCGGGAATCAGCCCGAATTTCGTCAAATCCTGCGGCTGTACGTCTTCCAAGAGGGAATAATCCGCTTCGTTTTCGCCCAGCTTTACCTTGCCGCCAAAGCCCAACGAAGAGCTATCCGTACGCGCGGAAACAATCTTATCCAAGCCCACGAACGCACCGCCGCAAATAAAGAGAATGTTGGTGGTGTCGATCTTCAAGCATTCCTGCGAAGGGTGCTTTCTGCCGCCAGTCGGGGGAACGTTCGCCTGCGTGCTTTCGATGATTTTGAGAAGCGCCTGCTGTACCCCTTCGCCCGATACGTCACGGGTGATGGAAACGTTTTCGCCCTTTCTTGCAATCTTGTCGATTTCGTCGATATAGATGATGCCGCGCTGCGCCTTTTCGATGTTAAAATCGGCGTTTTGAATGAGCTTTAACAGGATATTTTCGACGTCTTCGCCGACGTATCCCGCTTCGGTGAGCGTGGTTGCGTCCGTCGTAGCAAACGGCACGCCGATGATTTTTGCAAGCGTGCGCGCAAGCAGCGTTTTACCGCTACCCGTAGGCCCGAGCAAAAGCACGTTGCTCTTTTCGATCTCTACTTCGTCGCCGCTTGACTTTTTCATCGTCGCGTTGATGCGCTTATAGTGGTTATAGACGGCAACGGAAAGCACTCGCTTTGCCTTGTCTTGACCGACGATATACTTATCCAGCTCTGCTTTCAGCTCCGCAGGTTTTTTCAAGGGAATCTCGTCCACGAGCTCCTGCTTGTCCGTTTCCGCAAGCATATCACTGCAAATCTGGATACAGCTATCGCAGATAAACGCGCCGTCGCCTGCAATCAGTTGTTTTGTCTTTTCCTGTTCCTTTCCGCAAAAGGAACAGCGATTTTTACGTTCAGACATATTCTCTCCTATAAATACTTACACCAAAGGTGTAAACTGCATAAAAATAGCGTAAAGCCAGCTTATTAGACGGACTTTACGCTACTCAAATTATCTTCTTACGAACACTTTATCAATCAAGCCGTAAGCGCGTGCTTCTTCCGCAGACAGGAAATTGTCGCGGTCGGTATCACGTTCGATGGTAGCGATATCGTTGCCCGAATTTTCCGCCAAAATACGGTTGAGCTTCGCCTTCGTGCGCAGAATATGTTCTGCGTGGATTTTGATGTCGCTCGCCTGACCCTGCGCGCCGCCAAGGGGCTGATGGATCATAATTTCGGAGTTGGGAAGGGCGTAGCGTTTACCCTTCGTACCACTGGAAAGCAGGAATGCGCCCATCGACGCCGCCATACCGATACAGATCGTGGATACGTCGCACTTGATATAGTTCATCGTATCGTAGATTGCAAGCCCTGCCGATACGCTTCCGCCAGGGGAATTGATATACAGGCAGATGTCCTTCGTGGGGTCCTTGCCTTCCAAGTAGAGAAGCTGTGCCACGACGGTGTTTGCCACTGCGTCGTCAATCGGCCCCGTCAAGAAAATAATACGGTCGTCTAAAAGTCTCGAATACAGGTCGTAGGAGCGTTCTCCCGAAGAAGTGCGTTCAACGACGTAGGGAATGAGCACGTTTTTTTCCATAGTGATTTCTCCTTTGCTGTGTTCGCGTTGATTTTGCGTAAGCTTACGCCGCTACGAACATTTCGTTGTTCGCCTTCAAGAAGTCGAACAGCTTCGTGATGATGATGTCGTTTCTAAGGTAGTCGATCTGTCTAGGATCCATCGTTGCCTTGTATTCAGCAGGATCCTTGTCAACGGATGCAGCCTGCGCCGCGATCTTCGCTTCAAGCTCTTCTTCCGTAGCTTCGATCTTTTCCACGTCGATGATGTGGCTGATGATGAGCTGGCTCTTTACGTTCTTTTCAGCTTGCGCCGCGTAGTTCTGTCTGAAATCAGCTTCGGAAACCTTCAAGAAGGAAAGGTAATCCGCAAGCTTCAAGCCCTGATACATAAGCTGGTATTCAAATCTCTTAACAAGGCTGTCGATTTCTCTTTCGATCATTGCTTGGGGAATTTCCACTTCGGTGTTCGCCGCGATAGCTTCCAAAATGCTGTTTTCGGTAGCGTCGTTTGCGCGTCTATCAAGGTTTTCCTGCAATCTTGCCGCCGTCTTTTCCTTGTAAGCTGCAACCGTTTCTTCGCCTGCGTTTTCCTTTACGAATTCATCGGTAAGCTCGGGAAGAACCTTCTTTTGGATCTTGTGCAGGGTGACTGCAAACACTGCCGCCTTACCTTTGAGTTCAGCCGCTTGATAATCTTCGGGGAAGGTCACGTTGACGTCCTTTTTCTCGCCCAAGTTCATACCAACCACTTGATCTTCGAAGCCAGGAATGAACGAGCCGCTGCCAAGAACAAGGTCGTAGCCTTCTGCTTCGCCGCCGTCGAACTTCACGCCGTCAACCGTGCCGACGAAGTCGATGGTGACGATGTCGCCGTTTTCAGCCGCGCGATCGGTCACTTCTTCTCTCGTAGCCTTCTTGTCCAAAAGTCTGTCGATTTCTGCCTGAACGTCAGCATCGCTTACAGTATATGCAAATTTTTCAATCTTCATACCAGTGTAAGCGGAAATTTTCACTTCGGGCTTCACGGGAACGGTAGCAACGATCACAACGAGATCGTCCTTCAAATCTTCAAGCTGGAATTCGGGTTCGCCAACGAAGACGTACTTCTTGCTTTCCTTTTCCAAAATCTTGTCGTAGTTTTCTTGGATCAAAAGGTTGAGCGCGTCGTCCCAGAAAACGGACTTGCCATAGAAGCTTTCGATTCTATTCTTCGGCGCTTTTCCGTTACGGAAACCGTCTACGCGGTATTTATGGCGGGTCTTCAAATAAGCGTCGGTTTGCGCTTTCTTCCATTCTTCGCCATCAAACTTGATGGTAATCTTTACGGTGCTTTTTTCAGCAGCTTTGGTGGTATACTTCATAATTGTACTCCTACGATTAAATTTTCTTTGATTTTATTAACGGCGCATCTAACTCTGTGGCTCAGGCGCGCCAACCCAGCCCAGCAAGCTATATTTTAACATATTTCTTTATAAAAAGAAAGCGTTTTTATTTACAATTTTTAATTTTTGCGGTATAATTTAGAAAATAACACGCAAAAAAGTGAATAGAAGGTTGCAGTCGATTCGTGAATCACCCCTACGGTGGTATTTCTTATCATCCTTGTGAAAGGGGGATGCCGTAGGCAGGGGGATTCTTATTCGGCGGGAGCAAGCCCCCGCCCTACGTTATTGTCATCCTGAGCGTAGTCGAAGAATCTCGAACGGCAAGCGGTAAAATGAATTGAACGCAATTCACTCTAAAAAGGAACAACTATGCCCCAAGACGCGTTTCACTTAAAACGGCTCGCCGTCGAGCTGGATGGGCTGCTCGCCCACGGAAAAATCAATAAAATCACGCAATCGTCCAAGGACGAGCTGACTTTATTTATATACACAAAAGGAAAGGTTCTTAAACTGCTTTTTTCCACAAACGCCACTTTTGCGCGCGTTTGCGTGACAAACACTGAAAAAGAGCCCCTGCCCGTCGCGCCCAACTTCTGTATGCTGTTGCGTAAGCACCTGCTCGGCGCGGAAATTTTGTCCGTCAAGCAGTACGGCTTTGAGCGAATTTTAGAGTTCACCCTGCATTGCACGGGGGATTTCTCGTCCTGCGACAGGGTTCTGCACGCGGAAATTATGGGCAAATACTCCAACCTGACCTTGACGGAAAACGGCGTGATTTTAGGCGCGCTCAAACCGTCGAGCTTGGATACCTTGAACGGTCGTCCGCTTTTCCCTGGCGCGAAGTTCGTCTACCCCCATCCGCAAGACAAGGCTTCGCCTTACGACGGAGCGGCGGTGCGCGCTCGCTACGCGGCGTTTTGCGCCAACCGAGAAACCGTATCGCAGGAAGATTTGGCAGGCTTTATCTTTGATAACGTATCGGGGTTTGCGCTCTCTACGGCGCGTGAGCTATTGCATCGTCCGATGCCTCGGCTGATGCTCCCCGACCTGCTCGGCTGGGCGTGTGAGAACCTGCCCGTTGAGCCGTGTATCGTCTACAAAAACGGCGAGTCTGCCGACTTTTTCGCATTCCCCGTCGAAGGGGGAACGCCCTGCGAAAGCTTGCTTGCCGCGACGGACGCGTTTTATAGCGAGAAGGAAGGAAAACGCTCGTTTGCAGACAAAAAGCGTAAATTAGAAAGCGCAATCCGCGCGCTCATCAAAAAGATCGGCAAGAAAAAACAGGACACGCTGGAACGGCTTGCCGAAGCGGAAAAAGCGGATAGCTACCGCATCAAAGGGGAGCTGATCACCGCGAACCTTTACCGCATCGAAAAAGGGGTGAAGGAAGTCACGCTGGAAAACTGGTACGAAGAAGGCTGTCCGACGGTGAAAATTGCGTTAGATCCAACCCTGCCCCCCACAAAAAATGCGCAAAGGTACTTTAAGACGTACAACAAGCTCAAACGCGCGAAGGAAGTTTTGACCCCCATTTTGGAAAGGGAAACGGAAGAAGAACGGTACGCCGAGAGCGTACTCTCGTCCGTTCTGCTTGCCGAAACGCCCGTCGATTTGCAAGAGATTGAAGCGGAGCTGATTGCGCTCGGACTGCTCAAAGCCGCCAAGGAAAAGGTAGGCGCGAAGAAAAAAGAGCTCGTCACCCCCTATCGAGAGTTCGTTTGCGAAGGGTTTACCGTTTTGTCGGGCAGAAACAACCTGCAAAACGACCGTTTGGTAAAGTCCGCCGACGGCAAGGATATTTGGTTGCACACGCAAAAATACCATTCGTCCCACGTTTTGATTTTGTCGGGGGGGAAGAAAGTACCCGATAGCGTAATCAAGTTTGCGGCGGAGATTTGCGCCTATTATTCGGACGGGCGCGCGGGGGATAAAATCCCCGTTGACTACTGCGAAAAGCGGTTTGTGAAAAAGCCGTCCAAGGCAAAGGCAGGGTTTGTGGTGTATACCGATTATAAAACCGCGCTCGCGACCCCCAACGCGCACACGGAAAGCATAAAGAAGTGAATTGAACGCTATGCGCGTTCGTGAATTGAAAACTGTGTTTTCGTGAATTGTCGCTTTTGCGACGTGAATTGCAAGGCGTTGCCTTACGTTATGGAAAAAATAAATTCTACCACAATGCTTGCAAAGAAAAATAAAAAACCGACGAGAGAACTCGTCGGTTTGTTTTTGTTTTCGCTAAATTAGTCAGCTACCTTGGGATAAACACATGCTTGTTTCTTATCTCTGCCCAATCTTTCGTATCTAACGGTGCCGTCTACCAAAGCAAACAGCGTGTCGTCTTTACCGATACCTACGCCCGTGCCGGGATGAATCTTCGTGCCGCGTTGACGAACGAGAATATTGCCAGCAAGAACGAATTGACCGTCAGCGCGCTTTACGCCAAGGCGTTTCGCTTCGCTGTCACGTCCGTTGTGGGACGAACCGGTACCTTTCTTATGAGCGAATAAACGGATAAAAATCATTTTTCTTTCTCCTTTTCATTCTTATTTTGTTTCTTTGCGTTGCCGCAAAGCCGTGCAGTAAAAACTCCTAAAAATTAGAGCTCGATCTTTTCGATCTTTACTGCGGTGAAGGGCTGTCTGTGGCCTTGCTTCTTACGTTCGTTCTTCTTCGCTTTGTACTTGAAGACGATGATCTTCTTTGCCTTAGCGTGTTCAACAACCGTAGCGGTCACTTTTGCGGATTCTACTTCCGCGCCCGTCTTGATACCGGACTCATCTGCAACCATGAGTACTTTGAAGGAAACCGTTTCGCCTTCCGCAGCTGCGAGCTTTTCCAAACGGATTACGTCGCCTTCTGCTACTTTGTACTGCTTGTTGCCGTTATCGATGATAGCGTACATTCAGATTTTACCTCCTCTTTCCAGTCTCGAAGTCCCCCAAGGCGGATGCAAAATTGCATCACTTAAAAAGCCCGTGTCTATCGGCTCGACTATTACTATACCACATTCCCGATTTTTCAGTCAAGCGTTTTTCTTCCCTTTTTATAAAAAAGTTTGTATGATTTTGCGGATTTTTTTCCATACTACAAGAAAGAAAACAAGGAGTAAAAAAGACCATGGAAAACGAATGTAAACGTAAAAAATGCGAAGAAGCCTTGGCGGAAATTTACCGCAATACCGACCTTGCTATGCAGTCGATTGAAAATATTTTGCCCCAAGTGGAGCACGAAGGGATGAAAAAAGAGCTTCATATACAGCACGACGGATACGAGCAAATTGCCGCCAAAGCGGCAAAGATTGCCAAGGATAAGGGGATTGAGCTTAAAGAGCCCGGCCCTTTCAAAAAAGCGATGATGTGGGGGTCGATCAAGATGAGCTCGATGATGGACGGCAGCCGCAACCATATCGCGGAAATGATGATTCGCGGTACGGTGATGGGCATCACTGCCCTTCGCACCACGCAAACGGATTTGCCCATCGAGCCCGACAAGGACATCGAAGGGCTGCTTATCGAGCTTATCGAGCTTGAAGAAGGGTATGAAAAGAAGCTCAAAGAGTATTTATAAGCCGTTCTTATAGTGCGATTTTCTTAAAAATATCTTAAAATATAAGCAAAAATTATAACAAAAAAGCGGGGTGAAAAACTCCGCTTTTTATCATTCAACTCGTACATGGTATGGTTATTCCAGTAAAATTGCGTTTTCGGGAACGGTGGGATAACGGTTGTTCTCTCCCCGAACGTGGAAGGTATGCTCCTTGTACGTTTTGTGGGGGATTAAATATACTCGTTTGTTCTTCCATCTGCTCTGCATTTCCTTTGAGAAAGTGCCTTCTTGGGCAATTTTCCGCGCCATACCTTCGTTCAAATCGACGATGGCGGAAACGTACCCTTCGAAGAAACAATCGAGCAAATCTTCCCGAAGCTGGGTCATCATGAATAGGTCGTTGTGCACCGAGCCGTTGCCATGACAATGGGGGCAGGGCTTGATGAGCGACGTGGCAAGCTCCTTCCCCACCCGTTTACGGGTGAATTGCGAAAGGCAAAGCTCGCTCATCGGCAAAACGTTGCATTTAGCCTTGTCGACGGACAGGTATTCGCGCAGGGTTTGCGTGACCGCTTCCTTGTGTTCTTCGCTTTCCATGTCGATGAAATCCACCACGACGATGCCGCCGATGTTTCTCAGCCGCACCTGACGCGCAATCTCTTTTGCCGCGCGCAGGTTGACGTCAAAGACGGTGGTTTCCAAATCGCTTTCCCCGATAAAGCTCCCCGAATTGACGTCGATAACCGTCATGGCTTCGGTGTGGTCGATGATGAGCGAGCCGCCCCCTTCTAAGGGAACGTGCGGCTTCGTGGCGTCGTAGACAAGCTCGGAAATTCCGTATTCGCGGAACATCGAACGCTCCCCGTCGTAGAAGCGCAGAACACTCTTTTTCACCGTTTCGTACTCACCCACCGTTTCCACGAAGGAAAGTAAACGCTCGTACAATTCCTTGTCCCCGACGTGCATGGCGGTGATTTCATCACCGAAGCTGTCGCGCACGACCCGAACGGGCAAGTCTTCGTCTTGATAAAGGAGTGTACCGACGGGCGCGGCTGTGGCGCGCTCGAAGGTCATTGCCGCGAGCTTGCGAAGGTAATTCGCTTCCCGTTTCAGCTCGTCTTCCGTTGCCTGCGGCGCTTTCGTGCGAAGAATAAAGCCTGCGTTTTCGTTCTCGTTGCGAAGGGATTCCGCCACGCGCATCAGCTTTTCGCGCTCCCCTTCGTCCGTAATCTTTCTCGATACCCCGAAAAATAGGGTGTTGGGCAAATAAATAATCCGTTTCCCGACGAAGGACAGGTTTGCCGTCACCTTCGCGCCCTTACTGCCGCGCGGCGACTTTGTCACCTGTACAATCACTTCATCCCCTTCTTTCAGCTCGGAAAGGGGGGTGGGTGAAGTGGATAAAAGTCCGTCGTATTTTGCGCAGTCTGTGTACGTTTCGTCGGTAGAGAGATAGCAGTTCCGCTCCAAACCGCAATCCACGAAGGCGGCGTTCATGCCTGAAACGACGTTCATCACCACTCCTTTGTAGACGTTGCCGACGATGCTGCCGTTGCCCTCATTCTCGCTTTCATATTCAACCACTTTTCCGTCTTCCAAAAGGGCGACGAATTGCTGACCGCAATAACGGTCGAAAAACCATTCCTTCTTCATAAAAAACCGCTTTGTATGCTATTTGATTTTGCACGGACGTAAACGGACTGCGTTCTTGCATTTGACAATACCCAAAGAGTATAGCACACTTTTTCGCCCTTTTCAAGGGGGTTTTGGAAAAGATTTCCTAAAATTTGCTTAAAATTTATGAAAATATTCCTTCAAAGTGGCGGAAAGCCGCGTTTTTTGGAAGAAATCGGAGAGTTCGTTTTGCGTGACCGAGCCCAAATACTTTTCCTTTTTCGTGTAAACGTCAAGCACTAAGTACTGCCCTGCCGACAAAAACCCGAGCGCCTTTTTCACCGTACACTCTTCCCCGATGGCTACGTGTTTTATAGGGATTCCGCGATTTAGCGACTTTCGGGAAGAAAAATCGAGCTTGATATACGCGCTGTTTTTCTTAGAAAAGAGCCCTGCAATCAAAAAGAGCGTAAACGCGCCGAGCGAAAGCATGGGCGTATGCTTTATACAAGAGAAAATAAAGGCAAAAACACCCAAAAAACAGGTAAAAATCGTGATAATTTTGCATATCAAAAGAGCGCGTTTTTTAGATTTTGCAGGGGGCAGGTACGCGTTGAACGCGGAAAACAGCAAACAATAGAGCGCTCTTCCGCCGTCGAGTGGCAACGCTGGCAAAAGGTTGCAAAGCCCCAGAGAAAGGGTGGAATAAAAGGCAGTTTCCGTGTACGGATAGAGAACAGGATAGCACCACCAAAGGGCAAGAAAGAAGGCGGCAAGCGCAAGGTTGAATATCGGCCCTGCAAGCGCGATGCGAAGCTCGTCGTGCGCGGAAACGCCGTCCATATCCACCTTCACCGTCGCGCCGTAGGGCATCAGCCGCACGTACTCCATTGCGTAGCCGATTTTGGCGGCGGCTGCGGCGTGGGCAAGCTCGTGTAAAATCGCGCACAAAGCTACCGAGAGAAAATATAGAAGCTCGCCCGTGAACGAATACCATATCCCAAAGAGCAAAAACAAGGGATGGATAGAGAGTTTTCCGTAAAACAAAGAAAAGCGGCAATCGCCGCTTTTCGTCTTATTCTTCCGTCCAAGCAAGGCCGCCGTTCTCCGTCAAGTGGAAGCAGTTGAGAAGCTCGCCGCTGTCGTACATAGACACCTGCACCACCGCGTTTCCGTCGCTGTACCCAACAGGTACGTTGCTTTTCACGGTAGAGCCAACCGAGCAGGACGCGTAGGAAAGTCCGCTAATGATTTCGGAAAAAGCAGGGGAATGGGTGATTTTCAACGTCCAAGTGCCGTCCGCGTTTTGGCTAAGTTCCGAGATAACGCCGTCAGCCGCAGGGTAGACACACCCTACTTCCTGGAAGGACAAAACCCCTGTTTCGGAAAGCGTGAGCTCGGCGTCTTCTTCCATAAACACGGAAGAAAGGGTGAAATCGGCGTAGGTGCGCGCGTCGATTTGTTCCGTTCTTCCAAGCGAGCGGAAGAAGGTGTTGATGGCGCTATTCGGCATAAAGACGTTCGTCAAAAAGATGCCAAGGCAAAGCGCAAAGCAGGCGGCAAACTCCAACCCCACAATCAAGGAATTGCGTTTTTCCCTGCGTTCTTGGTCGGTGGGGGTGGGTTTATCCCATAAGTCGTAGTTATAGATAGGAAGGGAATCGTCGGGATCGGAAGGGGGAATGGAAGATGCGGAAGCTTGCTCTTCTTCGCTCTCGTATTCCCACGCGTTTTCCTTTTTGCCAAAGAGCCGCGCAAAGAAAGGGCGTTTCTTTCTTCTGGGAATCGCAACGGGCAGGCTCTCTGCTACCACTTCGCTCTCTTGCGTTTCCTGCAAGGCAAGCTCTAAACCGTCGTTTTGAGTTGTAAGCTCCGATTGCGCAGGCGCTTCACTTTGTGCTTCGAGTATTTCTTGCGTCGGCAAGAGCGTGGGCACGGCGGTGGGCGCGTTTTCGGGCTTTACTTCCGCTTGCGCGCTTTCTTTGACGGGGTTTGCGGCGCTCCGCTTTTGTCTAGGCCTTGCGCTTGCGGTGCTTTCATCTGCGCCATCGTTCACCTTCGTGATTACCTTTTCTTTTAAATCCTGCGTTTTCTTGGGTTTTCTACCCCGCTTTTTCGTCACGTTGACCGTCGATACGGGGATTTCTAACATTTCGGCGTATTCCATTTCTTCGTCCATATTTTTCTTGCTCCTTATAGTGTTTGTATTCTACTATATGCGGCTTGTCTGCAAATAAGAACGGCAAAATAAAAATCTAAGGGCGCAACCTTTGTCGAAGAAAAACTCTTTTTAGCGAAAGCGCTTTTGCCCTATGCGATCGCTACTAAATGCGCAGATTTTCGGCTTTTTCACGCGCGCGTATATGCGTATTGATTAAAGGAATATTATATAATTGTAAATTATAATAAAAACAGGTATATGATTTTCATCACATACCTGTATACTAGTTATTAAAATATTATATAAATATTGCTTATATTTTTGGAAGAGCGGTGAAGTGAAGAATTTCCACTTCATAGGCGGTTTTTTGGGAAGGGGAAGCGCCGTCTAAATCCAAATATTCGTAGCTATGAAGCTGCCCTAAAATAGAAACGACGTCCCCAAGCTGTAAGCCTTTTGCGCTGTTTACTACATTTCCTTGCGCGGAAACGGGGATGGGGTGGGCGTTTCCTTCTTCATCTTCGAGCGCGATTTGCAGTTCTGCTCTCTCGCCTCCTTCGATGGGATAAGAGTACGGCTTGCGAAGCACGCTCCCTGTCAAAAAGACGCCGCTTACAATCTCCGTTTCCCCTGCGTACACTTCGTCTACGAGAACGCGCAAAACAAGGGAATATTCTTCCCCTGCAAACACTTCTTCGGGAAGCACTCGACCTGTCACGGATATGATTGCGCCCTTCACCACCGTTTCGTCAACCTTGCTTTTCGGGATTAAAACGGGCAGGACGTCCACGCCTGTTGGCAGGGTGACCTTCATGAAAAAGGCAACCGCGTCTTCCGCGCCGCGAATTGCGCAAGGCGCGCCTTCGTCTAAAAGCTCGCCGCAGAGCAATATTAAATTTTCAGGCAATTCTTTTGGCATAATGCACTCCTTTCTCTTTTTAGGGCGCGAAGCGTAAATCGCAACCTTCTTTTCGTATTGTAGCATATTTTTATACTTCTGTCAACCATACGCGTGTACAAAGGAAGGCGCATACAAAAAAGGCGGCTTACGCCACCTTTATAATTTCTACTTATATTATACCACCGTATCGAGTGACGCGCTCACTTCGGGAACGGAATAGAGCTCGAATTCGGTATCTAGGTCGAAATCTTCCCGATCGTCAAAGGCGGCAAGCTTGGAAACGGACACTTCGTAGGCGGTCATCGTCTTGAACTCGGTGTCTGAGAGCTTTTTTTGGTACTCGCGGCTTTGGATGCGGCCTGAGACGGCGATTTTATCCCCGACGGAAAGCGTTTTGACGAACCGCGCGTTCCGTCCCCAAGCGATGCAGGGGATATAGTCCGATTTGTTGTACGCCCTATTCACCGCCACAAGCACGTCGGCAATCTCACGGTTGAAGGGAGTGGTGCGGTAGACGGGCGGCTTGCAGATATAGCCCGAAAGTAGAATGCTGTTGGGGTTGCGTTCGGGATCGTCTTCGATAAGCTCGCGGATAAAGACGGTGAGCATCAATCGCGATTTGCCGTTTTCAATCTTGTTGTAGCTTCTAAACTGCCCGACGGCGGAAAGGCGCTTGCCCTTTTCCAGCTCGCCGCCCGTAATCAGCCGTTCGGAAACGGTGACGGGCAGGATGTCCGCTTGCCCTGAAAGGCGCATCACCTTTACGAAAAATTCGTAAAAGCCTTCTCCGAATACTTCGTGGGAAAAGCTCGCGTCCGACACGATTTCCCCGCTTACGTACACTTTGTTGTTCTTTTCGCTGTTATAGTTCATAATCGTACTCCTTACATCTATACGTTTTTCGTTGCAAAAGTATTTTTATTGCGCAGGGTGCTGCCTGCCTGTGTGGTCGATTGTGTAGTTGTTTTTGTAGATTAGCTCCCCGATGGGAACAAAGGTGTAGCCGCGATTTTGTAGAGTGGAAAAAATCATCGGCAGGGCTTCGGCGGTGTGCAGTCCGTTGTTGTGGCAAAGGATGATGCTCCCTTCCTTCACGCCGTTGATAACGCGCAGGGAAAGCTCGGTGGCGGAAAGGTTTTTCCAGTCCAAGCTGTCTACGTCCCATTGAATGGTGTAGAGAGAAAGCTCGTTTGCAATCTCGATGAGCTGGTTGTTATAATCGCCGTAGGGGGGACGAAAAAGAGTGGGCTTTACTCCCGTCACTTCTTCAATCTTTTTACACGAAGAATTGAGTTCATCGCGTACCTGCCCCCCACTTAGCTTGCTCATATAAGGGTGCGTTTTGCTGTGCGTGCCAAGCTCGTGACCCTTTTGTATAATCTTTTTTGCGTACTCGGGGTACTTTTCCACCCAAAACTCGACGGCAAACCAAGTGCATTTTATGCCGTGTCGATCGAGCTCGGATAGGATTTTGTCCGTGTATTCCACCCCCCACGCGCAATCAAAGGAAATGGCGATTTTCTTTTCCGTCTGCTCCACCGAGTAGATGGGCAGCTTTCGCTCCGACGCGGCGAGCGCGTTCGGGGAATGCAAAGTAAAGTACAGGGCGAAAAACGCCGTCAGCCATACGGCAAAGGCAACTGCCGCCGTCCGCAGCGTTCTGCGCGCTTTTGTCGGTGGTTTTTTGTGACGGAAAAAGAGAATCTGCATTCGGTCTACTCCATGGTAGCAAAGTTTTGGTGGCAATAAAACAGGGGTTTTGGAGAAGGGTGACTGTTTGTGTCGAAAATCCCGTATCTTAAAAACCTATAAAAACCTGTTTTGAAAAGTTCCACGCTTCGTATACACCATTATATTGACGAAATGAAAGGAATATGCTATACTATATAAGAACAAATAAAAGGAGCAAACGTTCTATGCAAGAGAATATTTTGCAGGCAAGCGGCTTGAAAAAAGAGTTTACGCTTTCCAAGAAACAACAACGGCTTGAAAAGACGAAGGTGCAAAAGAGGGTGGCGGTTGACGGACTTTCCTTTTCGGTGCGGCGTGGGGAAATTTACGGTCTGCTTGGGCCGAACGGCGCAGGCAAGACGACGACCCTGCGGATTTTATCCACGTTGATTAAACCGAACGAAGGGGATGCGGTGATTGACGGTCACAGCGTTGTGAGCGAGCCCGACAAAGTGCGCGAAAAGCTCGGCTTTTTGACGAGCGAGCTTCGCCCCGACGAGTTTTTCACCCCGAATTATCTCTTCGATTTTTTCAGCGAATTACAAAACGTACCCACCCATGTACGCGACGAACGCAAAAAAGAGCTGTTCGATAGGTTTGGGATTTCCGATTTTTGCGAAACGAAAATCGGGGAGCTTTCCACGGGTATGAAGCAAAAGGTGAGCATTGCGATTTCCTTGGTGCACGACCCTGAGCTTATCATCTTCGACGAGCCAACCAACGGGCTCGACGTACTGACGGCAAAGGCGGTGACCGATTTCCTATTAGAGCTCAAAGCGCGCGGAAAGACCATTTTGCTTTCCACCCACATCTTCTCGCTCGTGGAAAAGATTTGCGACCGCGTGGGCGTGATTATCGACGGGAAAATGGCGCTCGAAGGGGACGTCAAGGAATTGACCGCCGAGAAAAATCTTGAAGACGTTTTCTTTGATTTATACCAAGCGGTAAAGGGGGACGGCGTATGAAAAAGTTTTCGACGATTTGGACGATTGCAAAAAAAGAGTTCTCTCGCTTTTTCAAGGATAAGCGAATGCTGATGTCCCTGTTTTTGCCTGGGGTGCTGATTTACGTTATCTATTCGTTTTTGGGTGGAACGCTGATGGACGCGATGCTGCCGAGCGAAGATTACACCTACCGCGTTTGCGTGGTGAACGCCCCTGCGTGGCTGACGGAAGAAGCTCTTTCCCCCTATGGGGATTTCGATATAGAAAGCGTTTCCGCGCCCGTGGAAGACGGGGAACAAAAGGTCAAGGACGGAGCGTTGGACGCGTACCTGGTATTCCCTAACGACTTTGTTATCGGGGGCTTAGGCGGTGAATTGCAGGAAGTGAAGCTGTATGCAAACTCTGCGGAAACGACGTCTTCGATGGCGGCGGAGTACTTGACAGCCGCACTCTCGTCCGTGCAGTACGGCGCGCCGAATTTCCTGCTTGTGCCGCAGGACGTCGCGACCGAAGCGGATTTGTCCGCGATGATGGTTTCCATGATTGGCCCGATGCTCGTGCTGGTGATGCTTATGACAGGCTGTATCGCCGTTGCGCCCGAGTCGATTGCAGGCGAAAAGGAACGCGGCTCGTTTGCAACGATGCTCGTCACCCCCGTCAAGCGGAGCTATATTGCCGCAGGCAAGGTGCTTTCCCTTTCCGTCATCGCTCTTTTGAGCGGGATTTGTAGCTGTACGGGCGTGATACTCGCCCTGCCGAAGCTCATCGGGCAGGAAAATATTTCCTTCGACGCGCTCGGCTACGGGGTCGGGGAGCTTGCTTCCCTGCTCGGTATCGTCCTTTCTTCTGTGCTGGTGATGGTTGCGCTCGTGTCCATGCTCTCCGCTTGGGCAAAGAACGTCAAGGAAGCGACGGGGATGATTTCGCCTGTAATGATTTTGGTGATGCTCTCGGCTTTTGCGACTTTCTTCCTGCCGATGAACGAGTGGTATTTCTTCTGTATTCCCCTTTTGAACAGCGCGGCGGCGCTTGGCGGCGTATTCTCGATGGCTACGCAACCGTTGTTCGTGATTATCACTGTTTTGGTCAACCTTGTGACCGCGGGGCTCTTGATGTGGGCGCTGACAAAAATGTTCGATAGCGAAAAAATCATGTTTGGAAAGTAAAATCTTTGGATTTTAACCTGTTTTCGCGTTGATTTTTTGGGGCGTTTTGTGTATAATAACAGTATTACGAAAACTTGGACGGCATTATGAAGATTTGGGCAAAGGTGATGGTGGACGGCAAAATTAAAAAGCAGTACGTTTACGAACGCAACGACGAGCTTGTATATTCAAAATTTTTCGAGTATATTTCCGAGATTTGTACCGCGCTCGACGTACCCACTCCCGTGCTGGTCAAGGCGCATATTTTCAACTTCGCGAAGTTCAACCACGTGAAGTTTATCGCCAGCGACTTCGTCGAGAGTATTTCCTTCGACCACTTATTTTTAGAAAACCTGTTTTAGAAACCTACTACAAGGGCGCAAACGCCCTAAGACGAATAACATTAAGGCTGGTTGAATTCGGTAAAATCGGCTAACGGAGAAAGAAAATGAAAAGATTAGAAAAAGACGTTTTGGAAGTTTTGAAGAGTGACGCGCGGCTTTCTGCAAAGCAGGTGGCGGCGGCGGTCGGCGCGGACGAACAGGAAGTGAAGGCGTGCATTGACGGCTTGGAAAAATCGGGCGCGATTGTCAAATACACCGCCATCGTCAATGGTGAAAAGACGGACGAAACGCTGGTGGAAGCGTTGATTGAAGTCAAGGTCACCCCCACGAGCGTGGAAGGCTTCGACGGGATTGCGAAGCAGATTGCGGCGTTCCCCGAAGTAAAGGGTGTGTACCTTATGAGCGGCGCTTACGACCTTGCCGTGTTCATCGAAGACGCGTCTTTGCAAAAGGTGGCTCGGTTTGTTTCCGAGAGAATTTCCACGTTTAGCGGCGTGATTTCCACCGCGACCCACTTTATCTTGAAAAAGTATAAGCTCGAAGGCGTTTGCACGGAATCCGAACAGGATAGACGGATTTCCATTCAGGCGTAAACTCGTACATGGGTGGCTTGTTTTTGTAAAAAAGCCACCGTTTTAGGTGTATTATGCGTAGTTTTATCAACGAAAAATCAAAAGTGTTAAAGCCGAGCGGTATCCGTAAGTTTTTCGATATCGTCAGGGAAACGGAAGGGGCGATTTCACTCGGTGTGGGCGAGCCCGATTTCGTCACGCCGTGGAGAGTGCGCTCGGCGGCGATCACTTCCCTGCAACGCGGCTATACGCAGTATACGGGCAACCGTGGTTTGCCCAAGCTTTTGGAGCTCATTTCTCGCTACTTGGACGAACGCTTCGGGCTCAAATACGACCCTAAGCACATCATCGTGACGGTGGGCGGCAGCGAAGCCATCGACCTTGCTCTGCGCGCTTGCGTGGAGCGCGGAGAAGAAATCCTTGTGCCCGACCCTGCATACGTTTCGTATGCGCCGCTCGTGAGTATGTCCGACGGGGTTGCCGTGCCTGTGGAATGTAAGGAAGAAGATGGGTTTATCGTCCGCGCGGACGCCATCGAAAAGGCGGTTTCGCCCAAGACGAAGGCAATCATTTTGACGTACCCGAACAACCCGACGGGTGGAATTATGACCAAGGAACAGCTCGAAGAAATTGCGGCTGTAATCATCAAGCACGACCTGCTCGTGATCACCGACGAGATTTATGCGGAGCTCACCTACGGCAGAAAACACGCGTCCATCGCGTCCCTGCCTGGCATGAAGGAGCGTACCGTGTACGTGAGCGGCTTTTCCAAGGCGTTCGCGATGACAGGCTGGCGTTTGGGGTACGTCTGCGCGCCTGCGGAAATCGACGACGCGATGTTCAAGATTCACCAGTACGCGATGCTTTGCGCCCCCATTACTTCGCAGTATGCAGGGATGGAAGCGTTGACGGACGGTCTTTCCGACGGTTTCTCGGCGGTGGAAGAGATGCGCGACGCCTACGATAAGCGGCGTAGATTTGTGTTGAGCTCCCTTTCCGACATCGGCTTGGAGTGCTTTGAGCCGCGCGGCGCGTTCTACGCCTTTCCGTCCGTAAAATCGACGGGCTTGGACAGCGAAACGTTTGCGGAAGCGCTCTTAAAGCAGGAAAAGGTGGCGGTTGTTCCCGGGACGGCGTTTGGGTCGTTCGGGGCGAGCAACGTCCGTCTTTCGTACGCAACGGGAATGTCGCAGCTCAACGAAGCGTTCGAGCGAATGGACGCGTTTATGAAAAGTCTGCGCTGATTGCGTTGCAGGCGGAAGGTATAGAGTGACCAAAAAACCCAAAAAAAGTGCTAAAAAGAAAGTTTTTCCTATGGAAAGCGGATAGAAATTCATTGACAAGCTTTTGGAAAACGGGTATAATAAAACCAAGATAAGCGAAATCACCGTGACTGTTCTTTGGTCGCGGTGGTATTTTTGCGTCTTGTTGGGAAACAAGAGATAGAATAAAGGAGATGGAGAAAAGATGGCAAAGATGTATTATACGGAAAGCGGCGCGTTGGCGGAAATTGACAGCGAGAAGGTGTACATGTCCAGAGAAGGATATGAAGAA
The DNA here is from genome assembly GCA_015069565.1 of Clostridiales bacterium. Taxonomy (GTDB): domain Bacteria; phylum Bacillota; class Clostridia; order Christensenellales; family Borkfalkiaceae; genus Scatosoma. The sequence continues at coordinate 1,723 of SVIJ01000006.1, read as the reverse complement.
GCGAAGGCGTACTTGAAGTATTTACAAACGGAAAAACGTGACGAGATCGTGGCGAGAATCGCGGAAGCGAGAAGCCACGGCGACCTTTCGGAGAATGCGGAGTACGACGCGGCAAGAAACGAACAGGCTAGCAACGAAGGCGAGATTTTTGAACTTGAATACAAGCTCAAAAACAGCGCTATCTACGGTATGCCCCCTGCGGACGTCGATTTCGTGACCTTTGGGGTGCGCGTGACCGTCTACGACGAAGAATGGGACGAAGAAGAAGAGTACGAAATCACGGGCTCGAAGGATGCAAACATCGAAGAAAACAAGATTTCGAACGAATCCCCCATGGGCATGTCTTTGTTTGGACATAAGGTTGGCGATCGAGCAATCATTCATTTGCCCAACGGCATGGAAACGGTGCTCATTGTCAAGAAGATCGAGCTGGCATAAGGCTTAGCCTAACGAGTTCGACTCTCACTTGATTAAATTTACGGTTTTTGGAGAAGTACGATGCAAGAAAATAACGTAAACGTAGAAGCAAAGGAAGAAGAACAACTCATCGAGCAGGCGAGAATTCGTCGTGAAAAGCTGCAAAAGCTCGTTTCGGAAGGGAAGAACCCTTACGAACAGGTCAAGTACGACGTGAACGCGGATTCCGCTGCCATCAAAGCGGACTTTGAAACGTACGAAGGCAAGGTGGTTTCCATCGCAGGGCGTATGATGTCCAGAAGAATCATGGGCAAGGCGTCCTTCTCGCATATCGCGGATAAGAGCGGCAGCATTCAGCTGTACGTCACCCGCAACGACCTTGGCGAAGAGAATTATGCGTCCTACAAAAAGGACTACGATATCGGCGATATCGTCGGCGTAAAGGGTACGGTATTCAAAACGCAAACGGGCGAAATTTCCATACACGTGACCGAGATGATTATGCTCACCAAATCCCTGTTGCCCCTGCCTGAAAAATACAACGGCTTGCAAAATCAGGATTTGAAGTACCGCCTTCGTCACTTGGATTTAATTATGAACGACGACGTGAAGAAGACCTTCCGCGTGCGTTCGCAAATCTTGAAGGAAATCCGCGCGTACTTGGACGGTATGGGATATTTGGAAGTGGATACCCCCACTCTCTTGACCTTGGAAATCGGCGCAGACGCGCGTCCTTTCAAGACCCACCACAACGCGCTCGATTTGGATATGTACATGCGTGTCGAAACGGAGCTTTTCTTGAAGCGTTTGATCGTCGGCGGTTTGGATAGAGTGTACGAAGTGGGTAGAATCTTCCGCAATGAAGGTATGGACGCGTTCCATAACCCCGAGTTCACCAGCATCGAAATGTACCAAGCGTACAGCGATTATATCGACATGATGAACTTGATTGAAGACCTGTACAAGACGGTCACGTTGAAGGTTTGCGGAACGCTCGATATCACCTATCAGGGCACGGAAATTCACATGGGTGAATGGACGAGAATGACCATGGTAGAAGCGGTGAAAAAGTACGCAGGCGTGGATTATAACGACTGGGCAACCGACGCTGACGCACGCGCGGTGGCGAAGGAAAAGGGCTTGGAATTAGAGCAAGGTGAAGCCGCAACCAAGGGGCATGTCTTGATTGAGTTCTTCGACGCGTTCGTAGAAGACAAGCTCATTCAGCCCACCATCATCTACGATTACCCCGTGGAAAACTCGCCCTTGGCAAAGCGCAAGCCTTCGAACCCTGCGTTCACCGAAC
>SVIJ01000045.1 GCA_015069565.1 Clostridiales bacterium | reverse complement strand
TTCAGCGGAGTTGCAGGCGAGAATCGCACGCGAAACGCAGGAAAGGAGTTATCAAAACTTCAGCTTTGACGAGTCGAAGCTTTTGCGCAGAACAGCAGAGCCAAATCAAACTGCATTTTGGGCGACTCCGTTCGTGCGGGATATTGACAAAATTATGCAAAGCCCGTATTTTAGTCGCTATGCGGATAAAACGCAGGTTTATTCCCTGTTCAAAAACGACGATATGACCCGTCGTAGCTTGCACGTACAGCTTGTTTCGCGGATTGCGCGAAGCATCGGCAAGGCATTACAGCTCAATTTGGATCTAATTGAAGCCATTGCCTTGGGGCACGACGTGGGGCATCCCGCGTTTGCGCATACGGGCGAACGCTTGCTCGACGAGCTGTATTCCAAGAATACAGGTAGGCGGTTTTTGCACAATATACATTCAGTGCGCGTGTTGGATAAAATTCATTCCTACGATTTAAGTTTGCAAGTTCTAAATGGGATCGCGGCGCACAACGGCGAGTTGGAGCTGGAAGAGTACCGTCCTGTCCCCATTAAGGACTTTGACGAGTTCGATCGCATCATGGAAAAGTGTTGTCAAGATAGGGAGTTTGCGGACAAAATTATGCCCTGCACCCTTGAAGGCGCGGTGGTGCGAATTTCGGACATCATTGCCTATCTTGGCAAGGATCGTCAGGATGCAATTTTGGCAAAGGCAATCCGCCCCGAAGACTTTTCATCGGGCGTGCTTGGCGCGGAAAATGCGGAAATTGTCAACAATTTGATTGTCAACGTGATTGAAAACAGCTACGGCAGGCCGTATATCAAGCTGGATAGCGAGCATTTTGCCGCGCTCAAAAAAGCGAAGGCAGAAAATTACGAAAAAATCTACAACCGCGCAGGGCAAATCACTGGCACGGAAGGGATCGTCAAGCCGATGATGGAAAACGTTTATGGTCAGCTTTTGGACGACGCAAAACAGAAAAAGAAGTCGTCGCCTATCTACCGTCACCATATCCTGCCCATTGCGGCTCGAAACGCAGGCTACGAAAAGACGGAAGTAAATCAGCTTGTCGTCGACTATATCGCAAGCATGACAGACGATTACTTTATCGAGCTGCATCAGCTTCTTTTCCCCAACTCGGATTTACGCTTACAATACCACGGTTATTTTGGAGATATTACGAATGTTTGAAAAGATTTTACAGGCGATTAAGGAGTATTCCACGATCATCATTCATCGGCATACGAGCCCCGACGGAGACGCGATGGGCAGCCAAATCGGGCTAAAAGCGATTTTGCAAGAAAATTTCCCCGAAAAGGAAGTGTATGCGGTGGGTGACCCCGCCAAACGCTATGCGTTTATGGACGGCTCGACGATGGACGAAGTTGCGGATGAGAAATACGAAGGCGCGCTTGCCATCGTTTTGGATTGCGGCGCTGCCGCGCTCATCAGCGACGACCGCTATAAAAAAGCGGCGTTTACCGTTCGGTTCGATCATCATATTTTTGCTGAAACGATTTGCGATTTAGAAGCGGTGGATACGTCTTATGAAAGCTGTTGCGGCTTGCTCACCGATTTTGCGGTGCAGACGGGCTTACAGCTTTCCCCTGTTTCCGCAAAGGCTTTGTATACGGGCATGGTCACCGATTCGGGACGCTTCCGCTTTGATTCTACCACGTCGAAAACCTTTCGTTTAGCATCCGAGCTCTTAAAGCAACCGTTCAGCGTGACGGAGATTTACGGTCAGCTTTATGCGGACGATTTCGAGCAGGTACGCCTTCGGGCGCAGTTCATTTTGAAGATTCAGTTCACCCCTAAAAACGTGGCGTATATCTATACGACAAAGGAAGAGCTTGCCGCTTGCGGCGCGGATACCTTCGCCGTTTCGCGCGGTATGGTGAGCACTATGGCGGATTTGCGCGGTGTGGATATTTGGGTGAACTTTACCGAAACGGAAGAAAAAATCTTGGTGGAAATTCGTTCGAGTAAATATACGGTACAGCCCGTAGCCGTCAAATACGGCGGCGGTGGGCACGCAAAGGCGTGCGGTTGTTCAGTAGCGGACAAGGAAACCGCTATGCAGCTTTTGGAAGACTTAAACGCATATATAAAGGAGTAAAAAACACGATGCACGAAAGCATGAAAAAAATCCTTGAAAAAATCAAGGAATACGACAAAATTTTGATTTTTAGGCACTTCCGTCCCGATGGTGATGCGGTCGGCTCGACGCGCGGTTTGGCGGAGATTTTGAAGCTTACCTTTCCCGAAAAGAAGATTTATCTGCAAAACGCAGATTTTTCCGAATACCTTTCCTTTTACGGCAAGGAAGACGAGCTTTTGCCCGACGAAGAATACGCCGACGCGCTCGGGATTTTGATGGATACGGCAACAAGAAAGCGTATTTCCAACCAAAAGTTTGAGCTTTGCAAGGAATACGTGAAAATCGACCACCATATTCCCGTGGAAGATTACGGCGTGATTCAATGGGTGGAAGAGCTTCGCTCTTCGACGTGTGAAATGGTTGCGGCGTTCTACGACGCGTTCAAGGACGAATTGAAAATCAACGCGCAAGCGGCAACCTATATCTATACGGGCATGGTCACCGATTCGGGCAGATTCCGTTTCCGCGACGTATCGGGGGAAACGATGCGCCTTGCGGGGGTAATGCTCGATCAAGGGGTGGATACGGATACCTTGTATTCGCATTTGTACATGCGTGACTTTGATTCCTTCAAGTTCGAAGCGTACGTGCATAGAAAGATGAAAATTTCCCCGTCGGGCGTTGCGTCCATCTACGTTTCAAAGGCGATGCAAAAGAAGTTCAATCTGTCGTCCGAAGAAGCGAGCAGCGCGGTTTCGTATATGGATTCTATCAAAGGCTCGCTCATTTGGCTTGCGTTTATTGAAAATCAGGATGGCAGTATCCGCGTAAGACTCCGTTCCCGTTTTGTCACGGTGTCCGAAATTGCGGAAAATTACCGTGGCGGCGGTCACGCTTGCGCGGCTGGGGCGACCGTTTATTCGAAAAAGGAAATGAAAAAGCTCATTGCAGAAGCGGATGAGAGATTGAAAAACTATAAGGAAAACAATGAAGGATGGCTTTGAAAATATTGATAACCAACGACGACGGCGTGGATACCGTCGGTATTCGCCTGCTTGCAAGATGGGCGAAAAAATACGGCGAAGTGACGGTGATTGCGCCCAAGGTAGAGCAGAGCGCAAAAAGCCACGCGATCAACATTCGCGGCGCGTTTGAGATCAAAAAAGTGCCGTTTGAAGACGGTATTGAAGCGTATTCCGTCGATTCGACGCCCGCCGATTGCGTGCGTTTTGGCGTGATCGGGTTGAAGCGCAAGTTCGATCTTGTCCTTTCGGGAATCAATCGCGGTGTCAACGTGGGGGACGATATTGTCTATTCGGGAACGTGCGCGGCAATTTTCGAAGCGGCGCGCCTTGGCATCAACGGAATTGCATTTTCCGCGTTCTTTGACGGTCAGGACAAGGCGAGTGCCTATTTCGACGACGCATATCAGTATATTCTTGAAAACCGTATGCTCGAAGACACCCCCATCTATAACGTCAATATCCCCAACGAGCCGAAGGGGATTCGCGTGACCTATCAGGGCTCGATTTATTACTCGGACGAGTTTTTGCCCTGCCCCGAAGCTGGGGAGAATATGTACCGCCAAGATGGGGAAATCATTCCCGATGAAGCGCCTGAGGATTTAGACCGCGACACGGTGGCGATTCACGCAGGGTATATTTCGATTACGCCGCTTATCGCAACACGTACGGATATGGCAACCTTTCAAAAGTTTAAGACGAAGTAAAAAAACAGCCGTAAAAAGCAAAAGCAGGGTTTCCCGAAGGAAGTCCTGCTTTTTTATATAATGTTCTAAATATCGCCGATTTTAGTCGTTCAAAAGAGTGCTGGGTAGCTTTTGTAAAGCAACCTTCACGTATTCGGTGGGGGCGTAATCATACTTGCTGGAAATCGTGCCGCCGCCCGTGATGTTGCCGAACATTTCCCCCCAACCGCCTTGATAGTTCAAGTATTCTTGGAAGTCGTTATAGTGGTTGTAGGTGTAGAAGACGTGGAACTCACCGAGTTCATAGACGCCGTTGCCGTTCAAGTCGTTCTTGCCGTAGACGATACGCGCCGCGCCGCGAGTGATGTACGAACCGTTGTTGTAGATTTCCGCAGTATACTTAGGGTCGCAATCCGTACCCGTCGTGCCGATGTCCATTTCCCAGTATTGTAGAGAACCGCCACAGCCCGTAATGTTGGGGAGTCTTGGCTCGTAAGGGAAACGGTAGACGTCGCCCGAGAATTGCGTATGGTTGACGCGTAAGTATTCCCCCCAAATGCTGGACAAAGGACTTGTTTTCTTGTTTGGCGAGTGGTTTTTCGGATACGTACCGAATGCGTAGACATACGCCGCCACTTCTTCCAAGGTGATGTACGCGCCGTCGCGGTAAACGTTAAAGGCAGGGTTGCCAAATGCGTCGACCACCGTATAGGTGTTGCCGTCGGCAGAGAAAAGCAGCTCGCTGTTGCGAATGTATTTTTCGCCGTTTTTTGGACGATTTGCGGACAGAGTGGGTGATTGATCGGGAACGGTCAATTCGCCCGATAAAAAGCCGTGCTGGGTTCTATAATAGGCGTCTTTGTTGTTCTTTGCGACGGTGTAGCTTGCGTAGAACTCGCTTGCGGACATATTCTCGTAAGGGTCTACGTTATCGTTGGCGTTACTGTCAGGCGTGGAAGAATCCACGGGAAGCGTATTGCAAGCCATAAAAAGGACGGACGAGCAAAAGCAGGTGACCGCCATAAGAACGGATAAAATTGTTTGCCGCAAAGATTTTTTCATAGGAGCTTCCTTGACGTGGTTTTACTTGCCGAGAATAGGGCATTATAACTATTGAACGCAAGAATGGTGGATTTTACTCACCAAAACAGTATAGCATTTTTTACGGTATACTGTCAACAAAAAAGAACCGCCCCTTTCGGAGCGGTTCCGTAGTTTAATCTATGGATTAATTATTCTGCATATTCAACCACGATTGATTTGATGTAGATAGCCTTCGAACTGGTTTGTGTATATACAAATTTAATTTCACCAGTAAGACCTTCCACGTCGAAAGAATATTCCGTTGCGGTTTTTGTAAGCGTAATCGAACCAACCTTGGTATCGCCAACGTATACATCGCAGGTACCGCTAATGTTGCTTGCACCAGAGGTGTTGATTGTAATTTTGGATACGTTGCTAAAACTTTCGGAAGAAACGGTCAAGGACTTATAAGGATTGCTACCAGAACCAAATTGCTGACCTTTACCATATTGACTGTCAAATCCCCAATAACTGCCATCGCCAGCAATCGTCCAATTTACGTCATTGAGCATTTTCGTGTCGTTTGCAGAGAAAGCCGCTTCTGTGAAAGTGTAGGAATAGGTTTTTTCCGTCAAACCAGGGTTTTCAGGGCTAATTTCCTTACCGCAATTTTCACAAGTACCGTTTTCGGTGGTGTGACCAGTTGCAGTCGTTTCATCAGCTTTATACGTATCGTTGCAAATAGAGCAGGTATAGGTGGTGAAACCGTCAGCCGTACAAGTGGGATCGGTTACAACAGCCTTGTAATCGTGAGTATGTGCAACATGTTCAACAATCCAACCGTTCTTCATTTGAGCGGTACCGTTGTATTGACCGATGATGCCGTAAACTTTTACGGTGTCGCCAGCAACGGGCTTCGTTTCCAACGCGTCGTAGCGGGTCTCGCCATTTGCGCTGTAGGTGCCGTAAACAGTAAGTACGTTTTCGTCAGCGTCAACAATTCTCATGTTGCCGTATTGGGTGTTGTAAACTTCTTTGATTTCGCCGATAACATAATATTTACCTGCGGTATAGGTGTCGTGGTCTTTAGAGGCACCAAGAGCAAGAGCATCGGGAATGGTAAGTACGGTATCAGCCGTAGGATCTTCCACGGGTTCGTCACCGCCAACATCGCCGCCTTCGCCAGGGGTGTATGCGGTCATTTGCGCGTTCTTCATTTGCGCGCTGTTGTACTTACCGATTTGACCGTAAGCAGTGATGGTATCGCCAACTTTGGGTTGAGGATCCATTGCGTCAAATTTATTACCGTATTCGTCGTTAAGACCGTAAACGTAGAATTCATTGCCTGCTTCGTCTTCGATGTAAAGGTTGCCGTATTGCGTGTTCACAATGCTCTTAATTTTACCCGTTACATAGTACT
>SVIJ01000005.1 GCA_015069565.1 Clostridiales bacterium | reverse complement strand
GGCGTGTCTACGGCGTTGATGACAGGGCTGTCCACCCTGCTTGCGACGGCGCAGGGAGAGCCGAAGCTTTACGGCGGCTACCTTGCGCTTGCGCCGTCGGTACTGCTCGTATCGGCAATCTCCGTCTATCGCGGCTATTTCCAAGGGCATGATAGAATGTTCCCCACCGCCCTTTCCGAAGTGATTGAACAGGCGGTGAAGGTGGGCGTGGGGCTGTTGGTGGCGTGGGTGTTCCGCGCGGACGTCTACAAGGCGGTGACGGCGCTTTTATTTGCCGTGACAATTTCGGAAGGGGTGGCGCTTATCGTGCTCTCAATTCGCTTTCATCGCGACCCTGCCCCCCTAAAACCGCCAAAAACAGGCGAAAAAACGGGGGTAAAGGCAATCTTAAAGCTGAGTATTCCCGTCACCCTTTCCGCCTGCTTAATTCCCTTGTTCGGGCTTGTAGATAGCGTACTCTTAGTGCGGCTCTTGAAGGGGCACACGGAGAGCGCCGTCACCCTATACGGGTTGTTTTCGGGGGGCGCGGTGACGGTGATCAACCTGCCCGTTTCCGTCTGCTACGGAATCGCGGCGGCGAGCGTACCTGCCCTGTCCGCGGCGGTCAAAAAGGGGGAGAGTGGGCGAAAAAAGCTGCTCTATTCCTTGCTCTTGACAATCGGGATTTCGGGTGCTTCGGCGGTGGGGCTGTACTTTTTTGCCGAACCTGCGGTTCGTATTTTGTTCCGTTCTCTTTCGGGGGAAGAGCTTGCCACGCTCGTGCGGCTTGTCAAGACGTTTGCAGGCGGCGCGTTGACTCTTTCCTGTACGCAGACGCTTGCGGCGTGCTTGACCGCGCTTGGAAAGCCAAGCCGTTCGGTACTTTCGATGCTGATAGCGATGCTTGCAAAGACGGCGCTTGCGGTGGTTTTGGTGGGCAATCCTGCCGTTTCCATCTACGGCGCGGCGATTGCAACAAGCGTCGGCTACGGCATTTCCTTTGCCTTGAACCTGCTCTTTGCCTTGCGCGCCACAAAGCCGTCCAAAAAGCGAAGGAAAGCTAAGACGGCGAAAGCGGCGTAAACCCTTGCATTTTTTGTTTTATTATGATAAAATAAAACAAAATAAAGCAAGCGGAGAAAGGATATGATCACGGTTGTAGGGCTCGGCGTGAACGTCGGGGATTTAACGAAACAGGGCGAAGAAGCGATTTTGGCGGCGGCAAAGGCAGGCAAGCCCATCGTTTGCAGAACGGCAAAAGCGAAGTCGTACGAAAGCTTGGCGGCGCTGGGCGTGCCGCATACGTCGCTCGACGAAATCTATGAAAAAAGCCGTAATTTCAACGGCTTAAACAAGAGCTTGGCGGCGGCGGTGTACGCGCTCGGCGACGGTACGGTGTACTGCGTGGACGGCGCGGCGAGCGAAGATAACTCGGTAAAGCTCCTTGCCAAAAAGCGCGGCGGCGTGAAGCTTATCAACGGCGTGTCGAAGATTTCGGAATTTGCCGCAAGAGCGTCCTTCTTCGGCTGTTCGTATACGGCGGTTTCGGCGTACGAGCTTGCGGAAAAAGCAAAGACGGGCAGCTTGAAAGCGCCGCTTATCATCTACGATATGGACGATCGGTTTTGGGCTTCGGACATCAAGCTTTTGCTGATGGATTTGTTTGGCGAAAACGCCGTCGTTCAATACCTGTATGGGTCAAAAAGCAAAAAAATCCCCTTGTACGAGCTGGATAGACAACGGGTGTACGATTATTCCTGCGCGGTGGCAATCGAAGAAAAGGATCTTTTGAAAAAGGAGCGGTTTGCGCTTGAAGATTTGTACGAGATTGTGCGCAGACTCCGCGCGCCCGGCGGCTGTCCTTGGGATCGCGCGCAAACGCCCGACTCGATCAAAATGAACGTCGTGGAAGAAGCCTACGAGCTTGTGGACGCGGTGGATTCGGGGGACGACGATAAGGTGCTGGAAGAAACGGGCGACGTCTTTTTGCAGGCGATCTTCTTTGCCGTGATGAAGGCGGAGCAGGGGGCGTTTACGCTCACGGACGCCATTTCGGGAATTTGCGAAAAGCTCATTTCCCGACATACCCATATCTTCGGCAAGGACAAGGCGACGGACGCGGACAGCGCCCTTTCCGTCTGGGACCAAAACAAGAAAAAGGAAAAGCATCAGGAAACGTTTGCCGATTCCGTCAACGATGTGCCTCGCGCGTTCCCTGCGGCGATGCGCGCCCAAAAGGTGGGCAAGCGCGCGGGAAAATCGGGCTTGGATTTTGCGTCCGTGGAAGAAGCGGTGGACGCTTTGCGCAGTGAAATTGAAGAGTTCTTGGTGGCGCGCGCAAGCGGAAATCAAGCCGAAGCGGCAAAGGAGCTTGGCGACGTTTTATTCTCGGCGGTCAACGTCGGAAGAAAGGCAGGCATCGACTGCGAAAAGGCGCTCAAAGAGAGCACCGATACCTTTGCAAGACGGTTTACCTTGGCGGAAAAGCTGGCAAACGAAGGGGGCAGGGACGTGACGAAGCTCTCCGCGGCGGAATGGGACGACTGCTGGAAAAAGGCAAAAAAGCAGCTCAAAGGCGGCGACGAGAATGTTTAATAAGCCGATCAAAATCGGGCAATACGAAACCCGAAATAACGTATTTTTAGCCCCCTTGGCAGGGTACACAAACTATCCCTTCCGTTTGCTTTGCGCGGGTTATGGGGCAGGGCTGTGCTTCACCGAGATGGTCAGCGCGAAGGGCTTGAAATACGGCAGCGAGAACACAAAGGAGCTGCTCTATACCCACCCGAAGGAAGGGCTTACGGCGGTACAAATCTTCGGTAGCGATCCTGCGATTTTGCGCGCGGCGTGTGAGAGCGAAGAGCTGTCCGCGTTCCCCATCGTAGATATTAACATGGGCTGTCCCGTACCGAAAATTTACAGAAACGGGGAAGGAAGCGCCCTTTTGGAAAACCCCAAGCTTGCGGAAAAAATCGTTGCCGAGTGCGTCAAAAGCGGTAAGGCGGTGACGGTGAAGTTCCGTATCGGAATAGACGAAAAGCGTCTGATTACGACGGAGTTTGCCAAGCGTATGGCAGGGGCAGGTGCGAGCTTATTGACCATTCACGGCAGGACGAAGGACAAGATTTACGCAGGGGAAGTGAACGTAGGCGAGATTGCGAAGGCGGTGCAGGCAGTGGACGTGCCCGTGATTGCAAACGGCGGCGTGTTTAGCCTGCAAGACGGCAAAAAGCTTATGGAAGACACGGGCGCGGCAGGGATTATGGTGGCGCGAGCGGCGCTCTTTGATCCGCAAATTTTCGCCGATTTCCAAGGGGTGGAAAGAGAGAGCAAGCGGAAGACGTTTGAAAAGCATTTTGCGGAAACGCGCGCGCTGTTCGACGAACGGTTCACGACGGTGTTTATGCGGAAGATGGCGGCGTATTACGTCAAGGGCGAGCGTGGCGCGGCGGCGTTCAAGGAGCGGCTATTTGCATCGCAAACCCCCGACGAAGTGTTATCGGTAGTCCGTCAAATTTGGCAATAAGAAAAAACAAACAGGGCAGGTAAACGCGTACCTGCCCTGTTGTAGTTAATGAGATTCTTCGACTACGCTCAGGATGACAAAAAGGGGCGTAGCGTTCGTAGGGGGGTGCTTGCTCCCGCCGAAAGGGGACGAGAAACACCACCGTAGGGGCGATTCAGGAATCGTCCGCAAGGCAAATCACAAAAAAAGGCTTTTCCTGAGAGAAAAGCCTTTTTTCTTATCAATGTACTTTTACAAGCTTGCCGCCGTGCAATCTCGATTCTTCTGCGGCAATGCCGATCAAATGGCTCTCTGCCGAACATTCCAGCGACGTCTTCTGTGACGCCTTACCTTCGAGCATATCGTACAGGCTTTCAATCAGGAAATAGTCGCCGCCGCCGTGACCGTAGCCTTTGTCCGTCAAATTATCCATTTGAATGATTTCAACGGGCTTGCCGTATACGCCGACGTAAATGGTGTCCCCTTGTTCTTCCAAACAGATTTCGCCGTGCGTACCGAAGAAGTCGATTCGTCTGCCGCTACCTGCGGTGAAGGCGGTCATCGTAAGCGTTGCCTTTACGCCGTTTTCGAACGCCATTTGCGTGATTTGATGATCGACTACGTTGTTATCGCAACGGTACACGCATCTGCCGTAAGGGCCTTCTTCAATGGCTTTTTGAAGCTTTTCTTCGTTGATGGGCGCAAGCGCCAAGATATTGAACGGCCAACGGTCTTCGGGCGAGCCCATATCCTTCCATCTATCAATATACAGCCGTTTTGCGCTGTACGGGCAGGTGTCTACGTGTTTACACTTCGTGCATCTATCCGCCGCGCCTTCGGGGGCGTTTTCCGCCTTGAAATGGGTCAGCTCGCCGACGGACGAAACGCTTTCACACTTCGCGCCTGCGTAATATTGAATCAGGTCAAGGTCGTGGCAGCACTTTGCCAGGATCATTGGCGTGGAATCTTCCGCTCTGCGCCAGTTGCCGCGCACGTAGGAGTGCGCCTGATGCCAGTAAGCTACGCGCTCTAACGCCTGAATGGCAACGAGCTTGCCGATCGTGCCCTGTTCGATAAGCTCAGCCGCCTTAACGAACGCAGGGGCATAGCGGAGCACGTGACAAACGAGCGCCTTGCAGCCTGTCTTTTTTTGAAGCGCAAGCAGAGCTTCCATCTCTTCCTTTTTATCGGTAATCGGTTTTTCGAGCATCACGTCGTAGCCGAGCTCAAACGCGCGCGTTGCGTGGCGAATGTGATCGGCGTCGGGGGTAGCAATCATCAACACGTCCGCGCGTTTCTTTTCAAAAAAGACCTTTTCATCCGTGAACAGGTTTTCCTTCTCTACTCCGAACTTTTCCGCGAACACCGCTAAGCGGTCGGGCTTCAAGTCGCAAAGCGCGACGATGTTCCATTTTTCGGGCGCATCCTGCATCAACGCGCCGTAGGTGTCGCCGCCGCGTCCGCCGATGCCGAGAATCGCAACGGTATATACTTTCTTAGCCATCATTTTTCTCCTTTTTGGGGTTTTCTATTTGTATTATAGAGTACGAAAGGGGATAAATCCACCCAAAAACCGTCCTTTATATGTCAAAAGTTGTTGTTTTATAATTTATTTTTTCGATTGCTCGCGCGGCGAAACCCCGAATTCCCTGCGGTAAGCGCGGTAGAAGGTGTTGGGGCTATCGAAGCCGCATTGAAAGGCAATCTCTAAAACGGACAAATCGGGGCTGGATAACAGCAATTCCTTCGCCGCCTTTGCCCGAAGCCTTCCGACGTACCGATTCCAGTGTTCCCCAAGATGAAAATGCAGGGTGCGGGAAAGGTACTCCCGAGAATAGCCGAAGTTTTTCGAAAGCGCCGCCAAGGATAGGTCTTCCCCGATGTGTTTTGCGGCGTAGGATAAAAGGGTAGCAACAAGCTCTGTTTGCCTGTTGGTTTGCCGCGAACAAAAGGGTACGGTTTTGGAAAGCTCACCCATAAGCAGGCGAACGATTCCGCATTTCGTTTCGTACCTGCTGCCGCCATTTCCGTTGTTTTGATTGTAAATGCCCTGCAAAAACGCCAAAAATTCCGTGTTTTCAAACGAAAAAAAGACGGGGGGAATTTTTCCGTGGAAGGTTTGAAAGGTGGGTTCAAAAAACTGCCGATCCCCTACGACGGCGTATAGAATCGCGGACGAGCTCGGCATCGAATGGACGACGTAGCTATCTATAAAACAGCCCATGCCTTTTGTGATTTTGCGTTTCTCGCCGCCGACGGTGAGCTCCACTTCCCCATCCGCGCAAAAAAGCAGTTCGATCGCGCTGTGAAAGTGCGATTCGGCAGGGGGCGTTTTGCCAAAGCGCAAATATAAGTATCCCGTTCCTTCGGCGTTCAGTTCGTAAAAGCTCATTTCTTACTCCTTGCACGGTTTTTTATGAGAGCGATAGCTTGTAAGTATTGTAGCACGGATACAAAAAAATGTCAATCGTTGACTTATTATTTCTTAAAAATGCAACCGCGTCGATATTTCCCATATACAGCGCAAGTTTTTTGCGGACGGGAAACAGGTCGAGCGTCGAGTAAAAACGGGCGTATGGGTGCAAAAAACGGGCGAAAAACAAAAGTTTTCCTTAAAATAAGGAAAAGCTTCTGTTTTTTTGCCTTCAAACGCTTTTCTTTTTTAATTTTTTATGTTATAATAGGGGTGTTAAAATAGCAATTTCCTTTTTTTACAAAAAAGGAAGGGCGAAAATGATAGGAGCAGTTAAAATGTCGGAAAACACGGAAAAAATGGAAGGCGTTGTGGAAACGGTAGAAGGGGCGGAAACCCCCGTGGAAGGTACGGTGGAAACGGTCGAAACGCCTGTGGAAAGAGAGCGCGTAGAAGGGGAATACGGCGCGGAACAGATTCAGGTTTTGGACGGCTTGGAGCACATTCGTAAACGCCCTGGGATGTACATCTCTTCGACGGATGCGAAGGGCTTGCATCACTTGGTGCACGAAGTTGTAGACAACTCGATTGACGAAGCTTTGGCTGGTTATTGTACGCACATCGAAGTTATCTTAAACCAGGACGGTAGCTGTACCGTACAGGACAACGGCCGCGGCATCCCGACGGGGATTCACCCCAAGGAAGGGATTTCGACCTTGGAAGTCGTATTCACGAAGGTGAACGCAGGCGGTAAGTTCGGCGGTGACTCGGGCTATAAGGTATCGTCAGGCTTGCACGGCGTCGGCGTAAAGGCGGTAAACGCCCTGTCCGAATGGCTGGAAGCGGAAGTGCACCAAAACGGCGAAATCTACAAGCAGGTTTACCATCGCGGCGCGCCTGAAAAGAGCGTGGAAGTGGTAGGCACGTCCGAAACGACGGGTACGAAGGTCACCTTCCTGCCCGATGCGGAAATCTTCGAAACCACCGTTTTTGAATACGACAAATTGAAGGGCAGACTTCGCGAGCTTGCGTACCTGAACAAGGGCTTGCGCATTACGCTCGAAGACACGCGCGAAGGTCAAGAAAAGAAGGATTCCTTCTGCTACGTCGGCGGTATCCGCTCGTTTGTAGAAGAACTGAATAAAAACCGTGAAGAAGTGCTCTTCCCCCAAGTGCTCTACTTCGAAGAAAAGCAGGACGACACCGTTTGCGAAGTGGCGTTGCAGTACAACGACAGCTACAACGAAGTGATTTACAGCTACGCAAACAACGTCAACACGATTGACGGCGGTACGCACGTGGAAGGCTTGAAGCTGGCGCTGACGAAGGTGATCAACAACGTTGGCAGAAAGCTGAATATCTTGAAGGAAAACGACAAGCTTTCGGGCGAAGACGTCCGTGAAGGTATCACGGCGGTGGTTTCCGTCAAGCTCGTCAACGCGCAGTTCGAATCGCAGACGAAGGACAAGCTCAACAACAGCTTTATCCGTCAGTTCGTCAACGAATGCGTGTCCGACAAGCTCGCAACCTTCTTGGAAGAAAACCCCACGTCGGCAAAAGAGCTTGTGCTTCGCTGTATCACCGCGCAAAAGGCGCGTGACGCGGCGAGAAATGCAAGAGAATTGACGAGAAGAAAGGGTGTGCTTGGCTCGTCCACCCTGCCTGGTAAGCTTGCGGACTGTTCGGATAGACGTAGCGAGCTTTGCGAAATCTACATCGTCGAGGGTGACTCGGCAGGCGGTACGGCAAAGACGGGGCGCGACAGACGTTTCCAAGCGATTTTGCCCCTGCGCGGTAAAATCCTGAACGTAGAAAAGGTGCGCTTGAACCGTGTACTGGAAAACGAAGAAATCAAGAACATGATCACCGCGTTCGGCTGCGGCATTTTGGAAGACTTCGACGAGAGCAAGCTCCGCTATGATAGAATCATCTCCATGACCGATGCCGACGTCGACGGCGCACACATTCGTATTTTGCTCTACACCTTCTTGTTCCGCTATATGCGTCCGCTCATCGAGCACGGGCACGTGTACGCGGCAAAGCCGCCCCTTTACAAGGCGACGAGCAAGAACGGCAAGCAGGTAGATTATTTGTATTCGGAAGAAGAAAAGCTGGCGTACGAAGCGGAAGCGACGACGAAGGTAGAATACCAACGCTACAAAGGTCTTGGTGAAATGAACGCCGAACAACTTTGGGAAACGACGATGAACCCTGAAACGAGAACGCTTGTGCGCGTGACGATGCAGGATGCGGCGGAAGCGGACCAAATGTTCACGATGCTGATGGGCGAAAACCCTGAACTGCGCCGTAAGTTTATCGAAGAGAATGCGTCTTTGGTGACGGATTTGGATGTCTAAACGGTGCATATACGTCGCAATACTGCGTCGAACTTGCGTTTCCCCTTGCTCGTGTACGTCCTTGTACACTCCCGTCGGGGAAGCCGCGTTCTTCTTGTCTTGCTCGTATCTACCCCGTTTATAAAGTGCGGATATACTTCGCAATAAAGTGAATTGACCGTTGAAACGGTCGTTATGGAATCATTCCACAACGCAAGGCAAAACCCCTTGACCCATAAATTTGATAAGGATAAAGAAAAATGGCTAAGAAAGAAACGAGTCCTGAATTGACCGAAGAATTTAAACAAAAACTTGCGATGACCAAAATGCTCGACATGGAAGTGGACGAAGAGCTCAAACGCTCCTTCCTTGCGTATGCAATGGCGGTAAACAAATCGCGTGCGATTCCCGACGTTCGCGACGGGTTGAAGCCCGTTCATAGAAGAATCCTGTACTCCATGCACGAAATGGGCTTGTACAACGATAAGGCGTACAAAAAGTGCGCCCGTATCGTCGGTGACTGTATGGGTAAATACCACCCCCACGGCGATAGCTCGGTGTACGACGCGCTCGTGCGCTTGGCGCAGGATTTCACCATCAACGCTCCGCTCGTAGACGGGCAGGGGAACTTTGGCTCGGTGGACGGCGACGGCGCGGCGGCAATGCGTTATACGGAAGCAAAGCTTTCCAAGCTCGCGGCGGAAATGCTCCGTGACTTGGACAAGGAAACGGTGGACTACCTGCCCAACTTCGACGGCACGGAAGAAGAGCCCGTCGTATTGCCTGCAAGATACCCCAACCTGCTTGTCAACGGCGCGGACGGTATCGCAGTCGGTATGGCGACCAACATTCCCCCGCACAACCTTGCGGAAGTGATCGACGGCACGATCGCGATGATCGACAACCCCGAAATCACCATCGACGAGCTGATGGAATACATCCCTGCGCCCGACTTCCCTACGGGCGGCATCATCATGGGCAGAAGCGGGATTAAGAACGCGTACAGAACGGGTCAGGGCAACCTGATTATCCGCTCCAAGTGCGAAATCGAAGAATACGGCACGGGCGGCAATACGCGTAGCCGAATTATCGTTCACGAAATTCCGTATCAGGTCAACAAAGCAAACCTTATCAAAACGATTGCAGACATGGTAGGGGATAAACGCATCGAAGGCATCTCCGACATCCGCGACGAATCGGACAAGGACGGTATGCGTATCGTCATCGAAATCAAGAAGGACGCGAACGCGCAGGTCGTTTTGAACACGCTCTACAAAAAGACCAAGCTGCAAATTTCCGACGGTATCATCTTGCTTGCGCTCGTGGAAAACGGCACCGAGCCCAAGACGCTCAACCTGCAAGAAATCCTTTCCACCTATTTGGATCACCAAAAGGAAGTGATCACGAGAAGAACGAAGTTCGACTTAGCGAAGACGGAAAAACAGGCGCACATTTTGGAAGGCTTAGTCCTTGCGCTTGCGAACGTGGACGAAGTCATTCGCATCATCAAGGCATCTGCGGACAAAAAAGCGGCTGTGGACGGCTTGACGGGCGCATTCGTGCTCGACGAAGAGCAGGCAAACGCAATTCTCGAAATGCGCTTGCAAAGACTTACCTCGCTCGAAGTGGAAAAGCTCAAAGACGAGTTGAACGGCTTGCATTTGAAGATTGCGGACTTGAAGGACATCTTGGCAAACGAAAGCCGCGTGATGGCAATCATTCGCGACGACTTGACGGATATCAAGAACCGTTATCCTTCCCCCAGAAAATCGGAAATCTCGCTCGACTACGGTTCGATCGACGACGAAGACCTTATCGACAGAGAAGACGTTGTTATCTCGCTCACCCATTCGGGCTATATCAAGCGTTTGCCCGTTGCCGAATACAAGGCGCAGGGACGCGGCGGCGTAGGTCTTACGGCGCACAAACCCAAGGACGAAGACTACGTGGAAAAGATGTTCGTAGCTTGCACGCACGACCCGATTTTGCTCTTCTCGTCGAAGGGTAAAGTGTACTCGGTGAAGGGGTACGAAATTCCCGAAGCAAACCGAAATGCTAGGGGCAGGGCTGTGGTGAACATCGTTCAGCTTGACCAAGGCGAAAAGATTCAGACGGTACTTCCCGTGATTGCAAACAACGAAGGCTATCTTATCATGGCGACGAGAAACGGCTTGATTAAGAAGACTTCGACGGCAGAATTTGCGCGTATTCCCAGAAACGGTAAAATTGCCATCAACCTCCTTGAAGACGACAGCTTGATCTCCGTACAGTTTGCAACAGGCGAAGACGAAATTCTGGTGGCGTCGAGAAAGGGTAAGTGTATTCACTTCTCTGAAAAGGACGTTCGTCCTACGGGGCGTGGCACGCAAGGTGTGCGCGCGCTCGATCTTAGCGACGAAGACTATCTTGTAGATATGCTCGTTGTGGATAAGACGAAGGACATTTTCACGTTGACGGCACTCGGCTACGGCAAGCGTTCGTCCATCGAAGACTACCGCTTGCAAAACCGTGGCGGTAAGGGTATCAAGGCAGGCGTGTTCTCGGATAAGACGGGCGACCTTGTCAACATGAAGCAGGTATCCGACGAAGACGATATCATGATTATCACGACGGCAGGCACGATCATTCGTATGCACGCGGACACGATTAGCCGTATCGGACGTTCGACGCGCGGCGTAAGAGTGATGAACGTCAAGAGCGGCGAAGTGGCGACGGTGGACGTCACGGAACGCGACGACGAAGCGGAAGCGCAAGCGCCCGAAGAAACGGCGGCGGATCTTTCCCCCGAAGAGCTTGGCGCAGGCGTTGAAGCGGAAGAAACGGAAGCTACGGAAGCAACCGAAGCGGTAGAAAACACCGAAGAATAATTCGGCAAAGAAGTGAATTGTCCTAACGGGCGAGAATTGAAACCTGCTGTTTCGTGAATTGCGTTTTATCAAACGCGTGAATTGCAAGGCAATGCCTTGCGTTATGGAAAAAAGAAAAATCCCCTTGGCGAGAGCAAGGGGATTTTACGTTATAAATACAGCCACAACGCAAACCGCAGGTTTGCAATTCACGACGGCTTTTACCGTCAATTCACGCACAAATGTGCAATTCACGAACGCATTAAGCGTTCAATTCACTTTTGTATTTTGCAACGCTTGCAAAAATACAATTTATATGCTATAATAAAAACAACAAAAAACACAAAAAGGTGGGGGCAGGTATGAAAATAACACTCATTACAGGCGCAACGGGCGGTCTTGGAAAGGCATTTGCAAGGCTGTATGCAAAGGATGGCAACAGCTTGTTGCTCTCGGGTACGAACGAAGGCAAGCTTGCCGCGATGCAAGCGGAGATTCAAATCGAATTTCCCGAGATAACGGTGGATGTTTTCCAAGCGAATTTGACGGATAGAGCGGCTTGCAAGGCGCTTTATCAATACACGCAAGAGAAAGGGTATTTCGTCAACAATCTTGTCAATGGCGCAGGGTTTGGCGATTGCAAGGACTTCAAGGATATGGACGTGGACGTACAGCTGAATATGCTCGACGTCAACTGCGCCGCGCTTCTTTATTTCACCCGCGTATTTTTGACGGATATGCTGAAAAACAACGAAGGGCGCATCATCAACGTCAGCTCGATGGCGGCGTTTATGCCCAGCCCGTACATGAGCACCTACCACGCTTCCAAGGCATACGTTTTGTACCTTGGCGAAGCGATTGCGCACGAAATCCGCAAGAGCAAGGTACGCATTTTGACTTTGTGTCCAGGGCCGTTTGATTCGGGCTTTGTAGGCACGGCAGGCAATGATTTTACCTTTGAGAAAATCAAGCCCATTCCTGCGGAAAAGGTAGCGGCGTACGGCTACAAAAAATCGAAGAAGGGCGCACGCGTGGCGGTGGTCGGGTTTGGCAACAAGCTGACGACCTTCCTGCCGAGATTCTTCTCTCGAAAGTTCGTCACGACGATAGCGGCAAGCACGACGAAGAAGAACGGCTAAAAAAGTGCATTGTCCGTGTTGTCATTCTGAGCGCAGTCGAAGAATCTCGTGCTTACGGCAATAAGCGAAAGCAAGGCAGAATAAAACATATATATCCGCGCTAACGCTTGCGGTATGTATGTTCGTCTCGCGCCGACGGCGTGCCTGGATTTCCCATAAAATCCCCGTCCGTTGCTACGCAACGCACAACGCCTAAAAATAAAACCCTACGGTATTGTACAAGTACAACCGTAGGGTTTTTCTTTTTTATGCTCGTCTTGTTGCCAAGACGGAATTTTATGTTTAATCCGCAGGATTAAACATATCGAAGAATTTGATGAGTCCGCCAGAGATGGGTAGCGCCGCTTGCACCAAAATAATGAGTAGCAGCGATTGCGAAATGTTAAACTGCACCGACGACCAGCCCGTGAAGATGAACTCTCCGAAGAAAGGAATGGTCACCGCCAAGATACACAGCCCCAGCGAAGCTCCGTACAACACGGCGCGCCATACGTTGAACGGCTGACAAATTCTAAACAGCATCACAAGCCCCGTACACGTCAACACCAGCATCATAATGGCGTTGTAGGTTAGGGACGCGGCGGCTTTGGCTTCTTCGGTGTCCACGTTCGTGGTAAACCCGAAGTGCAGGGCAAGATCGCTGATTTGCGAAATCACGTATACCGAGAAGATACACAGCCCCATCGTGAGCGCGCCTGGCAGGGCGCGGCTGATAACGAAGGGAATAAATTTCCCTTTCACGCGTTCGGTGTTCGGTTGCAGCGAGAGCGCAAGCGAAGGTACGGCGCTGACGAACATTTCATACAGCATCATGTGGCTTGGCTTGAAGAAGTAGCCCGTGTGTACGAAAATACAGGTGAGCGCAAGGAGGGCGGTCAGCAGCGTTTTCATGATATACAGTGACGCCGATTCCTTGATATTGTTGATAACTCGTCTGCCTTCGTAAACGATTTTCGGCATCGAGCCGAAGTTGTTGTCCTGCAAGACAAGGTTGGAAACGTTTTTCGCCGCTTCGCTGCCCGAAGCAACGGAGATGGCGCAGTCGGCGTCCTTCATTGCGAGAATATCGTTTACGCCGTCGCCTGTCATGGCAACGGTGTTGCCCGCTTTCTTGATCGCGCGGATCAAAATCGCCTTTTGTTCGGGGGTCACGCGGCCAAAGACGGTGTATTCGTTGGCGGCGTTTTCCACTTCGATTTCGGAAAGCCCTTCCAGGGAAATGAACTGCGACGCGTTTTTGATGCCTGCGCGCCGCGCCACTTCGGCAACGGTCACGGGGTTATCACCAGAAATCACCTTAACGGCAACGTCATTTTCCTTAAACCATTTGATGGTTTCAATCGCGTCGGGGCGGATGTTGTCGGCGAGCGTGATCAAGCACACCGCGCGGAGCGCGTGGGGGATTTTATCCCCAACGATGGTGGACGTGGAATGCGCCACCACCATAACGCGCAAGCCCATCTGCGCGTACTGCTTGACGAGCTTATCCACCTTCGCGGGCATCGGCTTCAAAACGAACTCGGGCGCGCCGAGCACGAACGTACCGTGTTCCCCGAAGGTGACGGCGGACATCTTTCTCTGCGAAGAGAAGGGCACGCGCGCCGTAGCGCTCATCGTCGTCGAGTGACCGAACCGCTCGTAGAGCGCAATAGACGTTTGGTTGTTGTCGTCCAAGGACGCCAGCATCGAGCCCAAAATTTCATCCATCGTAAAGCCTGTGGGGTTGTTGAGAAGAATACAGTCGCTCACCTTCATTCTGCCGTCGGTGATCGTACCCGTTTTATCCAGGCACAGCACGTTGACGCGGGCGAGCATTTCGAGCGAGTACATATCCTGCACCAAGGTATTGTACTTGGTGAGTCGGATCATACCCAAGGACATAGCAACGGTGGTCAAAAGGAGCAGCCCCGAAGGAATCATACCGAGTACGACGGCGGCGGTGTTTTGTACCACTTCACTCATGCCCGTGTTCGGTTCCCCTTCAAAGAGCATCGTGAAGAAGCCGCCGTTTTCGTTGATGTGCTTGATGATGTTTGCCCAGTTGTTTTCCATGCCAAACTTCACCGAGTAGTTGTTGAAGAACATGAGCACCGCCAGCACGGGAATCGCAAACCCGATCACCTTGATGAAGGTGGTGATGGAGTTCATGATCTCGGACTTGGGTCGCTTATACGCCTTTGCCTTGGACGTAAGCTTGCTGATATAAGTATCTTCGCTCACCTTGTCGACGCGGACGGTAATTTTTCCGCTCGCGACGAACGAGCCTGCGTACAGCGGATCGCCAACGTCCTTTTTGATGGGAACGGATTCACCCGTCAAAAGCGCTTCGTTCAGCTCCGCCTGACCTTCGACGGCAAAGCAGTCGCAAGGTACCTGTTGCCCTGCGTGCAATACGAGAATATCGTCGATTACGATTTCCCCTACGGGGATTTCCTGTTGTTTCCCTTCGCGGATTACGGATGCAGACGACGACGTAAGGACAGTCAGCTTGTCGATTTTGATCTTCGCGCGCACTTCTTGGAAAATTCCCCAAAAGATATTCACCGCGAAGATGATCACGAACATATACTGGCTGATGCTTGCGCGCGCGAACATCAAGAAGATCGCGGCGAGTAAGCCCAGTAGGTTGAAGAAGGTACAGATGTTCCCTACGAAAATACTTCGGTAGGTCTTGGAATACTTCTTCGTTTCCTTATTGTGCAAGCCTTCGGCAAGCCGATCCTCCACCTGCTCGTGCGTTAAGCCGTACGAAGCGGTGGGCTGATAGCGGGGGTAATACTTCTTCTTTTCCTGCTTTTGCTTGCGCTTGAAGATGGTCTTTTTTTCTTCGTCCGTTGCAGGCTCGGCGGCAGGCTCTTCTTCCACCGTCAGCAGGACGGGCGCTTTTTTCTTTTTCTTCTTTTCTTCACTCGGAGCGGGCGTGGGGGTGGAAGTTTCTACCGTTTCCGTTTCCGCTACGTTTTTCGTTTCGTCTTTCAAAGCTATTCTCCTTGCGCCGCAAACGTTTTTTTCGCGGCACTATTTATGGTATTATACCATAAACGCTATAAAAAAACAAGGTTTTGCGGAAAATTTTCACCGAAAATCCATTCAGCCATAGACAAATCATTGATTTTTTTAGGGGAAAGTTGTATAATAATGCGGAAAGCAGTAATGAAAGGAGTAAACGTCCGATGATTGATATTCAACTGATTAGAACTAATCCCGACCTTGTCCGCGAGAACATTCGCAAGAAATTTCAGGACAAAAAGCTTCCGCTCGTAGACGAAGTAATCGAGCTGGACGCAAAGCGCCGCGCGCTCATTCAAGAAGGCGACGCGCTTAGATCGGCAAGAAACACCCTGTCCAAGCAGGTAGGTATGCTGATGAAGGCAGGGGATAGAGAAGGCGCTGAAAAGGTAAAGGCGCAGGTAAAGGCGGATGCAGACCGTCTTGCCGCAATCGAAACGGAGAGCGCGGAAGTGGAAGCGGCTCTCAAAAAAGCGATGATGGCGATCCCGAATATCATTGCAGACGACGTTCCCCTTGGCAAGGACGACGAAGAAAACGTCGAGCTTGCTCGCTTTGGCGAACCGACTGTGCCTGAGTTTGAAGTTCCTTACCACTTGGATATTTTGGAAAAGCTGGACGGTATCGACGTGGATTCCGCGCGCCGTACTTCTGGTCAGGGCTTCTACTATTTGACGGGGGACATCGCGCGCTTGCATTCGGCGGTGCTCACCTACGCGCGTGATTTCATGATCGACAAGGGCTTCACCTACGTGATCCCCCCGTACATGATCCACGGCGACGTCGTTTCGGGCGTAATGAGCTTTGACGAAATGGAAAACATGATGTACAAGATCGAAGGGGAAGACCTGTACTTGATCGGTACGTCCGAACATTCCATGATCGGTAGATTTATGGGTCAAATCATCGACGGCGCTACCCTGCCCTTGACGCTCACTTCCTATTCCCCTTGTTTTAGAAAGGAAAAGGGGGCGCACGGCTTGGAAGAACGCGGCATCTACCGTATTCACCAGTTCGAAAAGCAGGAAATGATTGTCGTTTGCCGCCCCGAAGAGAGCGACGAATGGTACGAAAAGCTGTGGAGCTACACAGTAGAGCTTTTCCGCTCGCTGGATATTCCTGTAAGACAGCTCGGCTGCTGCTCGGGCGACCTTGCGGATCTCAAATACAAGAGCTGTGACGTCGAAGCTTGGAGCCCCAGACAGAAGAAGTACTTCGAAGTGGGCAGCTGCTCGAACTTGACGGACGCGCAAGCGCGTAGACTTTCCATCCGCTACAAGGATTCGGACGGTAAGACCAAGCTCGCGCACACTTTGAACAACACGGTGGTTGCTCCCCCCAGAATGCTCATAGCATTCGTGGAAAATCACTTGCAGGCGGACGGCTCGGTGACCATTCCCGAAGCGTTGCAGCCGTACATGGGTGGCAAAAAAGTGATCAATCCCAAAAACTAACGACGAAAAAACGACCTAAAAAGACCGCACGAAAATGCGGTCTTTTCAACGGGTAAAACAGGATATGAAATACTTATTTTTCGACATCGAATGTGCAGGGGTATTCAAGAACGTAGCAAAAATTTGCGCGTTCGGGTACTGCCTGACGGACGAACAATTTCATATTTTGGAAAAGGAAGACCTGCTCATCAATCCGAAGGGGGGCTTTCACTTGACCGACCGCAAGGGCTCTCGCGGTCTTGTTTTGCCGTACGAATACGACAAGTTCAAGGAGTACCCGACCTTTCCCGAAGTGGTGGACAAAATCCGTTCTTTGCTGGAAGACGAAGACACGTTGGTGGCAGGGCACGCGACGATGAACGACGTGAAGTACTTGAATTTAGAAACCAACCGTTTTTCCCTGCCGTCCTTCCGCTTTTCCTTTGCGGACACCCAGTTTTTGTACATGAACAAGATTGCGGATTTTTCCCGTCAATATGCGCTCGGCGCGATTGCGGAAAGCCTTGGGGTAGAGTTCACCGCCCACCGCGCGGTGGACGACGCGTACGCGACGATGAAGATCGCGGAAGCCATCTGCAAGGAAACGGGCTTGACCTTGCCGCAGCTTTTAGAAAAATACGAAATCGTGGCAGGCAAAATCGAGAATTACGAAATCACGCAAACGACTTCCCGCGCCTTTCGTCAGCACCAAGCGGCGGTCAACCGCAAAAAGGAGCTGCGCGAGCAAAAACGCGCGGAGGTACATCGGTTTATCGACCGTGAAAAGCGTAATCGCAATCGTAGCGGCGCGCTTAAAGCTAAGCGGTTTTGTCTTTCCCATCCCTTAGAAGAGCAGGTGGAGCTTGCCAAGAAGCTCATCAAGGCGGCATTTGCGCAGGGCTGTTATTACAGCTACAAGGCGGAAGAGTGTGAATATTACGTAGCCTTTGCGACGGAAAACGGCGCGCGCCTGAAATCCGCGATTGAGCAAAAAGCCCGTGTTTTCACCCCCGAAGAATTTGAAGAATTCTTAAAAAAGAGCGGGGCAGGTACGGATTGAGCACATTTTATCGTCCGAATGTACGATAAAGTGAATGGAACGCAATGCGTTCGTGAATTGTCGCTAACGCGACGTGAATTGTTTGCCCATGGCAAACGTTGTGGTAAATTTATAATTATTCCATAACGCAAGGCAACGCCTTGCAATTCACGACGGCATAGCCGTCAATTCACGCGTTTGAAAAACGCAATTCACGATTGCCTTTGGCAATCAATTCACTCCATAGCGATATGTTTGCCCATGGCAAACGCAAAAAACGTAGGGAAGGGTTTTCCTTTTCCGCCAAAACAAGGAGAAACTTTTATGTCCAAACTCCCCACAGCGTTTATCGAAAGAATGAAAACACAGCTTCCCGAAGCAGAATGGGAAGCTTTTTTCGCCGTCTACGAGCATACGCCGTATAAGGGAGTGCGCGCAAACACCTTGAAGCTTGCCCGCGAAAGGCTGAAAACGCTCTTTCCCGTCGGCGCGCCCGTCGCGTGGGAAGGAAACGGCTTTTATTACGACGGCGAGAAGGTGGGGGCGCATCCGTATTTTGCGGCAGGCTTGTTCTACTCGCAAGAGCCGTCCGCGATGTGCGCCGCGCCGATGCTCGGCGTGCAGCCAGGGGAGAGAGTGCTCGACCTTTGTTCCGCGCCTGGCGGCAAAGGCACGCGCTTGGCGGCTGACTTGCAGGGCAAGGGGCTGATCGTCTTAAACGAGCCCATTCCTTCGCGTGCAAAAATCCTGCTCCAAAACGTGGAAAGAATGGGGATAATGAACGCGGTAGTCACCTGCGAATATCCCGAAAAGCTTGCCGAGCGGTTTGCAGGCTACTTTGACAAAATCATGGTGGATGCCCCTTGCTCGGGGGAAGGAATGTTCCGCAAGAATGCGGACGAAGCGCTTTCCGAGTGGAGCGAAGAAAACGTTCGGATGTGCGCTGAGCGTCAATCGGGCATTTTAGAGTGTGCGACAAAGATGCTTGCAGGGGGTGGGAAACTGGTCTATTCGACCTGTACCTTTGCGCCCGAAGAAGACGAAAAGCAGGTGGAATGCTACCTTTCCGCACAGACACAAATGCGGCTTTTGGCGCAGGAAAAGCTCTATCCGCACAAAGTGGCAGGCGAAGGACATTTTGCGGCGCTTTTCGAGCGGTTAGACGGGGGCAGGTACGAATTGAAGCCTTTTAAGTCCGTTTGCACACCTGCGTCGGCAAAGGCTTATAGAGCCTTTGAAAAAGAGTGCTTTAAGGGGTATTCGGCAAAGAACCTGCACGAAGTGAACGGAACGCTTTATTCCCTGCCCGAAGGGGTGTTTGATTTCAAGGGCTTGAACGTTTTGCGCGTGGGGTTAAAGCTTGGCGAAGTGAGAAACGGACGGTTTGAGCCTGCGCACGCCTTAGCGATGACAAGGGGGATGTCGGACGCGGTGAACGTGGCAAACCTTGGCTTAGAAGACGGCAGGGCGGAAAAGTACCTGCGCGGCGAAACGGTGGAAGACGACGGCAAAAACGGCTGGTGCTTGGTGTGTGTAGACGGTTATCCGCTTGGCTGGGGCAAGCGAGTAAACGGCGTGGTGAAGAACCATTATCCCAAGGGCTTGCGAACCGTAAAATAAGCAAAAAAAGACGGCACCCGCCGTCTTTTTAGTTTGAGTGAATTGACGGAAAAGCCGTCTGAGATTCTATCGCTACGCTCCAGAATGACAATACGGACGGCGAAATGATAGAAGCTCTCTTTTTTGCTTTATCCGATGAGATCCTTCGACTACGCTCAGGATGACAAAGTGGTGCGTTATTCGTAGGGCGGGGGCTTGCTCCCGCCGATTGTAGGGACAGGCGTCCCGACTGTCCGTAGTGGCAAGTTGGGTGAAGAGTGAAGTTTGGATGGTTATCCAAGTGAAGTTTTTCCTATGGAAAAATTATGGAATAATTCCACAACTGCGCAAAGCGCAAATTCACTATTCAAAGAATAACTTCACTGCATAGCAACTTCACTTTTGTTTTGCGAAAAATTCACCGACTACCGTAGGGTCGATCCACGAATCGACCGCTTGCAATCCGCGCAAGAAAAAAGAGAGAACATTTCGTTTTGTTCTCTCTCTTTTTATTAGTAATAGGGGTTATAAAGGCTTTGGTTATTAAACGTAAATCGAAAGGAGCGTTAAATTACAAGATAGGCTAGCCCAGCCAAAATAATTAGTACAATTACTATTTTTATAATCCATCTAACAAGCCAAACTATGATATTTGTGATATCTCCCAAAACTCCTTTATCGCTCATCAATTTATCAAACAACCAACCTACAAATCGAATTACAAGAGCAATAAGGAGAATGATGAAAAGTATACCGACTATTGGGTTTTCAAGCAAAAGTGTATTTATGAAATCTAAAAATCCTTCCATCTTTCAACCTAACAATTATTTACTTTTTTGGGGAGAAATCGTCGCATCCATGCGTATCGGTTTTATAAGTATCAAGAATTACAGCATGTTGGGAACAATATCCGGTGAGCCAATAATAATAATGGCAATTGCGGCAGACAGGGTAAACTTCCTTATAGCTCTCTTCATCTTCGTCTTCGTAATCGTCACTGTCTGAATCCTGCGAAGCCCAAGCGTTGCTTTCGCGTGCCATTTTTGCAAGTTTTTTAAATAAACCCATTTGATAAATCTCCTTAGTTAATATTTAGGTAATAGAGTAGCGTGATACTCTTAAAGGAATATCACGCTACAACTTAAGGCTTTTGCTTATTTACCGATTAGTCGTTGTAAGGGCTATCTTCGTCCTTCTTTTCTTCCTTCACGGGTTTTACAGGCTTTGTGGGCTTCACGCGCGCAGGCTTTGCCATTTGTGCCGCTTTTTTCTTGCTCCACTTAACCGCCTTGCGGATACCGATAATCGCAAGTACTGCTACCAGTACGCCTGCCACTGCAAGCGAAGAGATCAGCATGCCAAGGTTGAGATCGGATTCCGTTGTTTCTTCTTCGGGAGTGGTGTCTTCCGCGCTGTCGTCTTCTACAACGTCTACGGGAACGTTCACGTCGTTTTGCGTGAAGTTCGCAAATACGGAAATTGCGTTATTTGCATCGTTTTCGTAGTAGAGATAGCTCAGAACTTCCTTGTAGGAATCGGACGTCGAATCATAATCGTCGTAGCTGCTGCCTGCCTTGTTTTCGTCAGCGTTTGCGTCGTAGCGAAGGAACTTCGCATCGTCGTAGAAGCTGTACGCGGTGTACATCAGCTTGCCGTTTTTCTTCAGAGCATCCTTCAACGCATCTTCGTTTTCGTAGACAAGGTTGCCAGCGTTATCCGTTTCGGTTGCCAAGTAATTGAACGCATCCTGCGTCAAGGTCGCATAGGAATCTGCTGCAAGCGAGCCTGCCGTGTTCGTATCGAACATAACGTAGCTGCCTGCGGGGTTGGGGTTGTTGCCGTATCTATCGCCGCTCCAAACTTCCAAACGGTAGTTCTTCGCAACCGAGCCAGCGCCAACGTAGAAGGTGACGGTTGCCCATTCGCCGTTCGTATCGCCAACGGTGACAGCGAGCTCTTTCTTTTCAGCCGCGTCGTAGCGAGTGGGGATGTTCTTTTCGGAGAAATCCTTCACAACAACCGTCTTTGCTCTATCCGCGTAGTACTTGCCGCCTTCGTAGTAGAACGCGATGCCGTCTTCGCCTTCGTCGTTCCAGTGGCTGGTGTAGTCGTAGGAAACGCCGCCTTCTGCAACGAGCAGGTCGCCTTCACCGTACTGAGGATAAGCCTTCAAGTTCGCATAGTAGTCGCCGCCGTTAGGAGCTTGCCACAAGCCGTTGTCCTGCAATTCCAAAACGATATCGCTCTTCTTGAAGTCAGCGGAAGTGGGGTCAGCCTTGCAAACGTTGCCGTCCTTATCATACCAGTAGGAAACGCGTCTATCGATAGAAAGAACGCTGTTGTCGCTGGTGTCTACAAGGTAAACGGTAGCCGTTGCGCCAGCGCTAACCTTTACGCGAACGGAGATTGCGGTGTATGCGGAAATGCTGGAAGACTTGGTGGAGATAAAGCCGTACGCGCCTTCTTCCTTATTATATATAAGAAGGGGTTGGGTTGCTTCGCCGTAGCTCTTGTTGCCGTCCTTAAACAAAGCGGTCATCTTCGCTTGGTCAAGGCCCATCAAGTTTGCCCAGTAGTCTTCGCCTGCGGTTTGCGCCTTTTGCGCTTCTTCCAAGTACGCGCCTGCGTATTCCTTAGAAATCAAGCCTGCGTAAGCGTTGGAGTTCTTCGATCTGTCAGCTTCGGGATCGTTCACGATATAGCCGCTGCCGCCCACAACGCCGATATAGTTTGCAGGGTTTGCAACGTTCGTCTTAATCGTTTCCTTACCCGTGACGGATGCAGGGGAATCGAAAGAGGAGGACGAGAAGGTTTCTTCGTTGGGGTCAACCAAAGAGATTACCTTGGAGTACGAACCTGCGGTTGCGTAATCGAACGCGTCTGCCATATCCGCCGTCTTGAAGTCAGCGAATGCCGCCCAGCCTGCGGTGTAGTTTGCCTTGGTCGTACCAACGATGGTGGTAGAGCCGTAAGCAAATTCCAGCGAGAAGGAAAGGTTGTCCGTTTCCGTATCGTTTTCCACGAACAGGAAGCATTGTTGCCAGCCCTTGTAGATGTCTTCGCCGTTTTCGCCGTCTACGTCTACGGTTGCAATACCCGTCGTGTCGATGGATGCAAGAGCGGTAGAGCCGTTTGCATACTTAACGGTGACGGTTGCGCCCGTGATGCCGAGCATATCGGACGTCTTCACGAAGAAGGAAATCCCCATCTTGTTGCCTGCGTTCAAGACGAACGAAGGGCTTTCAATTTTAGCGGTATAGTTCGCGCCGTGTGCGGAAAGGAGCATCAAAATTTGGTCGGATTCGAACGGATACTTGTCCATCGTGTAGGCGTTGTTTTCGCCTGCCTTATAGCCAAAGCCCTTTTCGAGCGCCGCTTTCACAAACGTATCGTTTGCGTTGCCGTTTGCGATTTCCGCAACGAGCTGATCCTTGGTGAATACGCCCGTAAGGTCAGCATTCACGTCAAAGCCAAGCCCATTGTAGATAATTCTATCCGCCGACAGTTTGCCGTCGTCTGCCGCAACGTACGTCTTGCCGTTTTTCTTTTGTTCGGTCAAAGCGGGGGTGACGGTGGGAAGGGTGAAATCGTTGAAGGTGGTCGTACCTGCGGTAAGGTTGAGCGCGTAGGTGGTGACGTCACGCTTATTATCCTTGTCCGCGCGGAAGATCTTGTCTTCGCCTTCGTCGCTCAAAGAAACTTCGTCGATGGTCGAGCCAGTCGCGTGTACGACGTCGTCGTATGCTTCGTTGGAGATGATTTCACATTCCACGTCGTCGAAGAAGGCATAGCCTTCTACGTATTCGAAGCGGTCTGTGCCGCCCGTCTGACCAAGACCGAGCACCATCGAAAACGTGCTGGACGCATAGGAGCAGCCCTGCAAATAGAAGGTGTACTGTGCCCAACCGTTGTTTTCATCGGGAAGGTTCATCAGCGTGGTGTTGATGTTCTTCACCTGCATCTGATCGAGCGTCTTGCCGCCGACGGTGTGGCTGATGCCGATGTAAGCACCACGATCCGACATCGCCGTGTTGCCGTTGTTATACGTCATATTCGATGTCTTCACCCAAAGGGAAATCTTTGCGGAAGTACCCGATTGCAGGGTAATCGTCGAGCTGGACGTGAATCTTTGTGCCGTACCTACGCCCCCCTTGTAAGCGTTGTGGAGCATCAAAACGTTGGTGTCCTTTTCTTCGCCGTCTTGGGGATGCGTGCCGGGGTTTTCAATCACTTTGCCGTCCTTGTCTACGGGCACGTCGTCGATGTCTACGTTAAACTTATCCTTGGAAGCATCATAGAAATCCTGATCTTCAATTTTTTCGTCGTAATCCGCGTCGTCCCAAGCCTTGTAGAATGCAAGCTTATCGTAAGCGGACATTTGCGACCAAAGCCCACGCGCTTCGTCCGCCGTCTTAGGCGCAGCCGTGCCGTCGGGCAAGGAAGACTTGGTGAAGTTGTCCCAAGCTTCGCTGTCGGTATCAATGATACCGCTTGCGGAGCTGGAAGAAAGCGCCGTACCCGAAGTAGCGGAGTTGGTCGATCTGCTCCAGCCCGTAGGGGAGGTGACGATGAGGGATTTACCGTTGTTGCGGTTTACGAACTCAAAGCTACCGTTGTTGATACGGGAATCGTCCGTTTCAGTAGGCGTAGTGTCCGTCGTCGTATCGTCGGAAGACGAGCTGTCGGTCGTGTCCTTACAAGCCGCCAAAGCCGCAAAGCTGGACGTCATCATCAACGCCATGAGAAGTGCAAGAAGCTTGTTCTTGCGGTTTTTGAAAGAAGTTGCCATTATAACCACCTTAGGTTGAGATTTGTTATCAGGGTAGCCTGTCCAAAAAGCCTAAAAGGGCATTATGGAATAATGCTACCACACTATTTTAATACAAAATGCGATTTGACGCAAGCATTTCCAAGGCAAAATAGAAGAAAAAGTTGTAATTTTCCCAAAAAATACACAAAATATTTTGGCGGCGGTGGAAAAAATCGGAAAAAAGGTCGTCGGAACGCGCTAAAAGGGGTGGAAGGGTGAAAAAATTAAACTGGAAAAGTCTTGGCTTAGGAGTGGGCATCGGCGCGGCAAACGCGGTTTTTGGCGGCGGTGGGGGGATGCTCGCCGTGCCTGCCCTGCGGCTTTTGGGAAACGAAGAAAAGCAGGCGCACGCCACCGCTATTGCGGTGATTTTGCCCGTATCCCTGCTCTCGTTTTTGTGGTATTTTCTAGGCGGACTGTACGACGTGAACGTACTCATTCCCACCGCGCTCGGCACGATTGCAGGCGGGCTTGTGGGCGCAAAGCTTTTGCAGTTCTTACCGCAAAAAGCGGTAAAATACGTGTTCGCGGCGTTGCAAGCGGTGGCGGGGATTTGGCTAATTTTCGCCCCGTAAAAGCGGTTTTTTAGCGAAATAACCCCCTTTTTGGGGTGTGTTTTTTAAGGAAAAAGGGGGAAGAATGTCCTTTTATATCTTGCTACTTTTAGGTTTTTTAGGGGGGATTCCCGCGGGAATGGGAATGGGCGGCGGCACGGTGACCATTCCGCTTTTGCGCCTGCTTGGCGGCGTGGAGCAAAAGGTGGCGCAGTCGGCAAATTTATTTGCCTTTGCGCTGATGGGCGTACCTGCGCTTGCCGAGCACAAAAAGAGCGGTTTGCTCGTGTGGAACGGAGTGCTCACCTGCGCCCTGCCAGCCGCGCTCGTGTCCCTGCCGGGAGTGTTTTTGGCGGCGTATTTGCCGTCCAGAACGCTTGGGCGCGCGTTTGGGATTTTTCTCATTTGTCTTGCAATTTATACTATGGTGCAAGGAGCGCAAAAAAAGGCTTGATTTTTTTGAAAATTGTGGTATAATAGTGCCGAAAAAAGCTTAAAAAAACCGCAAAAAACAGCGATTTTTTGGGTAAAAAAGGACGAAAGAATGAAGAAATATACCTGCTTATTATGGGATTTGGACGGAACGCTCACCCTGTCCCACCCTGGAATTTTTAACTGTATGCGGTACGCCTTGGAAAAGATGGGCAAGCCGCAACCGACGGAAGAAGAGCTGGGGCTTTGCATCGGGCCGCCGCTCGACTGGTCGTTTGAAACGGTATTCGGCTTGACACACGAAGAAGGGCAAAAGGCAATCGAATATTATCGGGAGCGCTACGAAGTAGCGGGCTGGGAAGAAAACGACCCTGTGGAAGGGGCGTACGAGAGCTTGCAGGCGCTCAAAAAAGCGGGCTACAAGATGGCGCTTGCCACGTCCAAGCCGATGCACTATGCGGTGAAAATCATTGAAAGGCTTGGATTTTCGCAGTTCTTGACCTACGAATACGAGCCCATTCGTCCTGGCTACGAGCCGAAGAAAAAGGATATGATTGAAAAGGGGATTGCCCTTTTGAACGCCACGAAGGAAGAATGCCTGATGATCGGGGATCGAAAGTACGATATTCAGGGCGCAAGGGAAGCGAACGTGGACGTAGCGGCGCTCGACGTCGGGTATGCGGCGGAAGGGGAATTTGTAGAATTTCCGCCCGACGTATATTTCAAGGACTTCGCCGAGCTGACAAAAGCACTCACAAAATAATCGTTAAGAAAGACGGAAGGCGTGCGCTTTCCGTTTTTTTATAGGATTTTTCCATAGGAAAGGGATTACAATATGACAAATCGCACAAAAAAAAGGCGAGATTTTGTCGAAAGTGAAAAAAAATCAAAAAAAGGGACAAAAATTTTTCAAAAGGGTATAGACAAAATGAAAATTATATGGTAAACTATGGGAAACTATTGTGGGAAAGTAGGGGGTTGTCTTATAGACAAGCTCTAAAAACCACGGTTTGGGTAGTTTGTAAAAATTGAAAAAAATCACGCGCGGTCGGCAGGGTCGGCGCGCAAGAAGTAAATAACGAGGTAGAAGTAAAGTGGAAAAAATCGGTATTATTGATTTGGGTTCGAACACCGCTAGGCTTGTGATCGTAGATTTGTTTGCGGACGGGCATTACATTGTGGTGGACGAGCTGAAAGAGAGCGTTCGTCTTGGCCAAGACATGGAACGCGACGGCTTTTTGAAGCCGTCCAGAGTGGCGGAAACCATTCGCACCCTAAAAATGTTCAAGCGTCTTTGCGACGCAAGCAAGGTGGATCGGATTATCGCAGTCGGCACGGCGGCGGTTCGCAGAGCGAAAAACCAACGCTCCTTCTTGGATGAAATCCAAGCAACCTGCAATTTGCGCATCCGCGTCCTTTCCGAAGAAGAAGAAGCGACGCTTGTATATCGCGGCGTAATCAACTCGATGGACATTCCCAAGGGCTTGATTTTGGAAATCGGCGGCGGCAGCACGAAGATCGTGTACTACAACCGCAGAAATATGCTCAACTTTGCAACCCTTCCCTTTGGCGCGGTGACGCTCACCGATATGTTCTCGGCGGACGTAAGCCCGATGGAAGCAACGCAAAAGGTGGAAGAGTTCTTCACAAAGCAGCTCGAAGCGCTGCCTTGGCTCAAAGAAGTCGATCCCGAAACGCAAATGATCGGCGTTGGCGGCTCGTTCAGAAACCTGTTCAAGATCTGCAAGCTCATCAAAAAGTATCCCTTGGATATGGTGCATAACTATAACTTGGCGATTGAAGACTTTGAAAATACTTACACGACCATCCGTTCGCTCGACGTGGACAAGCGTAAAAAGATGAAGGGTCTTTCCCCTGCAAGAGCGGACATTATGCCTGCCGCGATGGCGATTATTAAGTCGTTCACCGCGTACATGGGTACACAAAATTTCACAATCGGGTCCTGTGGGCTCAGAGAAGGGCTGATGATCAACAACGCGATGCCCATCACCCAAGAGAAGCCGATTTCGGACGTTTTGGGTTGGAGCCTTTTGAACCTTGTAAAGCATTACGAGTGCGACGAAAAGCACATCGAGCATACGGTGAGTCTTTCCGTACAGCTCTTCCGTCAGCTTCGCGTTTTGCATAAGTTCCCCCGTCAGTACTTGAAGGTATTGAAGATTGCGGCGAGCTTGCACGACTGCGGCCGCACGATGCGCTACTATAACCATCAAAAGAATAGCTGGTTTGTGATTTTGAACTCTGCAATCTACGGCGCAACTCATCGTGAAATCGTGCTTGCGGCGTTTGTGGCAGGCTGCCAAAAGCGCGACGACGTCAATATGTCGGAATGGCAAAAGTACAAGGACATCGTCTTGGAAGAAGACTTGGATGCGGTGAAGAAGCTCGGCGTGCTTTTGCGGATTGCCGAAGCGCTCGATAGAAGCCGCGCAGGGCTTGTGACGGGCGTCAACTGCGACGTGCTTGGGGATTCCGTAATCATGAAGACGGAAGTGACGGGCGACGCGATGCTTGAAATCCGCGAAGCGGAAGGCGTGAACAACGAATTCAAAAAGGCGTTCCGAAAGAACTTGGAAATTTTGTAAAGAAAAGGATCACCGCCTTCACACGAAGGCGGTTTCTTTTTATGAAAGACTATATTCCAACGTTCAGTTTGAAACGGCTAAGGGAAAGCTATGGAATGGATTTTAGCGAGCGCGTCACCTAGGCGCAAACAACTATTCAAGCGGATCGTTCGCCGCTTTGAAGTGATCCCTGCAAAGGGGGAAGAAAAAGCGGAAGACTGGGAAAGCCCAAGCGAGCTTGTAATGACGCTTGCCGAGCAAAAGGCGCGGGAGGTTTCTCTCTTGCCCGAAGCGAAAGGAAAGGCGGTGCTCGGTAGCGATACCGTAGTCGTCTATAACGGGGAAGTGCTTGGAAAGCCCAAGGACGAAGCGGACGCAAAACGGATGCTTACCATGCTTTCAGGCAAGGCGCATCAAGTGTATACGGGCGTTTGCATCATCGCGCCGAACGGCATGCGGGCAAAGGGCGCACAGAGCACGGACGTCTATTTTTGCAAGCTGACGGACGAAAAGATCGACAAGTATATTGCAAGCGGCTCACCGATGGACAAGGCGGGCGCTTACGGCATCCAAGACGGCGGAATCGTGCGGCGGATTCGCGGCAGCTATTCGAACGTGGTGGGCTTGCCCTGCCGCTTGGTACGAAAGCTGAAAAAACACGTTGAAAAAGTAGGACAATAGCACTTTCCGCATACGGCTAAATACCAAGAAAGCGATTGTAGGGCGGGGGCTTGCTCCCGCCGATGTTTGCCTAAGGCAAACGGTTTTGAGAAATTAAAGTTTTTCCGCAACGCAAGGCAAAGCCTTGCAATGCACTCGCGAAAAACGCGAAATTCAAAAAAAACCGTAGCTTTTAATGCACGACGGCGTTGCCGTCAATTCACTTTATCAAGCGAAGGGGTTGGTTATTTATGATCAAACTGGCGATTGACTTAGGGTCATCGGTGACAAAAATTTATCGTGCGGACGCCAACAACGGCGTGGCTTTGTTCGAGCCGTCCTGCGTTGCCGTCACGGGGGAAGACGAAACCGTGGTGGCAATCGGCAAGGAAGCGAAAAAGGTACTGGGCAAAACCACGGGGGAAACGGACGTCGTGTACCCCGTCTACGAAGGGGTGATTGCGCGGCATGAGCTGGCGGTGAAAATGCTGAAAGAGTTCCTGCGCCGAGCAGAGCTTTCTTCGTCCGTCCGTCGCAGTGAAACGGTGTTTGCCGTGCCCTGCGGAATCGGCGCTTTACAGCTCCACGAATACAAAGAACTGGCTACCAGGTGTGGATTCAAGCGTATTCATTTTGTCGAAACGCCCTATTTGGCGGTGTACGGAAGCGGCATTACGCTGACGGACGAACACCCCGTCTTTACGATGGATATCGGCGCAAGCGTGACGAACATTGCCGTGGTGTCCACGGGGGGTATGAACGCAGGCATTTCCATCAACGTCGGCGGCAACGCGATGGACCTTTCCATCTGGGATATGCTGGCTACGGAAAAGGGACTGCACATCGGCACGCTCACGTCCGAGCGCATCAAAAACGAAATCGGCTCTTTGAGCGAAAACGCTCGCGGAACGACGATTGCGGAAGGGATCTCGACGGAAACGTATATGCCTTCGTCCGTGTCCGTGCGCGCGCAAGAAGTCGCGCCCTGCATCCGCGTGTACGTGGATAAGATTATCGAATACGCAAAGCTCGTGCTCAACCAGCTTCACCCCGAAGTGGGCGCGGACGTGCATCGCAACGGCGTATTGCTGACGGGCGGCTTGATGAAAATTCCTGGTCTTCGCGAATATATCGAAAAACAGCTCGGTATGCCTGCGGCGGTGGCGGAATCCCCCCATTTTGCAGCCGTTCGCGGCGGCGGCGTGGTGCTCAGGGATAAGAACCTACTGCAAAAAATTGAAGTAAAACTCGAAGATTAGCCAGCCAAAAATCATAAAAATCTAAAAACTTACAATACGAACCCACCTTTTAGGTGGGTTTTTTCTTGCAAAACAAAAAATCGAAAAAAATTTTCAAAAACCCCTTGACAAATCCGCAATCTATGCTATAATAAAGGTACAAAAGGAAAGAAACTAACAAAAAATGTTAGTATTTTTCAATAAAAAGTCCAAAGGAGAACTCCGATGAACTAACGGAAGCGCCGTCAAGGGACGGCAAAAAGACCGCAGGGACGCGGCCGAAAAAATCCAAAAAACAGGAGGGTACGAAAAGAGATGATTCCTTCCAAGGTAGACAAAAGAAAGTAAGCATCAAACAGTTTCAGGTAGAGAAGTAGGTACTCGGAAAGCGTATCCGTAAGAACGAAATCGACGGGAAATACGAAAAAAGGAGGTTTACGGCATGATTCGCATAACTTCTATGAGTAAAACCGAAAACAAGGAGGATACTCCGAAGGGCTGAGATAGCCCCGATGAAGGTCGGGGGCATCGGAATGCTAATAAAAGGAGGTATCTTACCGATGATCTATATACCAAACGTTTGGTATAAGGGGATTACAAAGTAAGAGAGGTATAGTCCGATGAACGAAATGAAAGAGGGCGTTCGTTAAAAAAAGTAGCCTGAGTGATAGCGGCAACTGTGTCGGCGAGCGATTATCCATCGCAAAGAACAGGTGAAAAAAGAAGTGAGAAACGCTCACAACTGAATAAGAAAAAGGTAGTCCCCGTAGCAATACGGGGGCTTTTTTTGCCTGCAAAATGCGGCGCAATACAGCGTTGCGCTCCGCGTTTCCTTGGGTCGCGTACGTCTATGTACGCTCCCCGCAGAAATGCTCGCGCGCCTTGTCTTGCTTGCATTTTGTAGGCAAAACCCCGCTTAGGATAAGCCTTTTCGTGGCGGCGCGATACTTTGTCGAGTTTGCGCGCCCTTCGGTCACGTACGGCAGTGCGCTCTCCGCAGAAATGCTCGCGCGCCTTGTCTTGCTTGCATTTTGCAGGCAAAACCCCGCTGCGGCAGAATTTCAATTTTTCCATAACGCAAGGCAATGCCTTGCAATTCACGACGGCTGTGCCGTCAATTCACGCGTTTGCAAAACGCAATTCACGATTGCCTATGGCAATCAATTCACTTCGGTATGAGATCCTTCGGCTACGCTCAGGATGACAATGGGCGCTCAGGATAACGAAAGGGGGCGAAATACTCTTGCCTGTCCGCTTGCTTTTTTTTCATAAATATGCTACAATAGTAGCATGGATAGAGAATTACAGACGATTTTAGACGAATTAAACGAAGAACAGATAGGGCCTGTCCTGCAAACGGAAGGGCCCGTTTTGGTTTTGGCAGGCGCAGGAAGCGGTAAAACCCGCGTGCTTACGTCCCGTATCGCGTATTTGGTGGAAGAAAAGAACGTTCCCCCCCGCGCGATCCTTGCCATCACCTTCACCAACAAAGCCGCAGAAGAGATGAAGGAACGTCTTTCCCGTATGGTCAATACTTCGGGAATGTGGGTTTGCACCATTCACAGTATGTGCGTACGCATTTTGCGCGACTTTGGCGGCTCGCTTGGGATTTCGTCCAACTTCTCTATTTACAGCGAAGTGGAGCGCAACAACATCGTCAAAAAATCCTTCCAAGAATGCGGTTTTACGGACGAAAAAATCTTAAAAGACGCAAAATATCATATTGCCAACGCGAAGATGCTTGGCTACGAGCCCACGCGCTATCTCGACGAATACGCAGGCGAGCCTGGCATTGAGAAAGTTGTTGCCGTCTACCGTCGCTATCAAACGCACTTGAAAGAGAACAACGCGCTCGATTTCGACGATCTTTTGAGCGAAACGCGTCGTCTTTTACTCACCGATGTGGAAGCAAAAGAGTATTTGAGCAGCAAATTCCGCTACGTCTTGGTGGACGAGTTTCAGGATACGAACGGCGTACAGTACGACATTGTCCGCTTGCTTTCGTCCACCCACAAAAACCTGTTCGTCGTGGGCGACGACGACCAGTCCATCTACGGCTGGCGTGGAGCGAAGCTGGAAAATATTCTGCATTTCGAGCAGGATTTCCCTGGCGCAAAGGTGTTCAAATTAGAGCGCAACTACCGCTCTACGAAAGAGATTTTGACCCTTGCCAACGAAGTGATCGGCAACAACCGCAGGCGCAAAAAGAAGGAGCTTTGGACGAAGAACCCCGAAGGGGAAAAGACCAAGGTCTACGAAGGGGAGCAGGAAACGGACGAAGCGCGGTTTGTTGCCCATTCGATTGCAGGCTTGATGCAAAAGAAAGGGTATAAATTCTCTGATTTTGCGGTGCTGATGCGCTTGAACGCGCTCACGCGCGCCTTCGAGCAAGAGTTCACCGCCGACGGGATTCCCTTCAAGGTTTTCGGCGGCTTCAAGTTCTTCGAGCGTAAGGAAATCAAGGATTTGCTTGCCTATCTTCGAGTGGTCAACAACCCCTTGGACGGCGAAGCGATCGTGCGGATCATCAACTTCCCCAAGCGCGGCATCGGGCAGACGACGGTGGACAAGCTGCAAGCGTATGCGTCGCGTGAAGGGCTGTCCGTCTACGACGCGGTGCTCGACTTGGACGAAATGGGCTTTAACGCAGGCACGCGCGCGAAGCTCGACGCCTTCTTTGATTCCATCAAACGCTGGATTATCGAGAGCCAAGAACTCGCGGTAAACGAGCTTGTAAAGAAGATCATCGCAGACACGGGTATGCGCGAAGCCTATTCGGACAACAGCGACGAGAGCATCAACAAGCTTGCCAACATTGAAGAGTTTATTAGCTCGGTGGACGAATATTGCAAGCTCAATCCCGACGCGACGCTCACCGATTATTTGCAACAGGTCACCCTGTCGTCCGACACGGACGAGATGAACGACGGTGACTACGTTTCCCTTGCCACCGTACACGCGGTGAAGGGGTTGGAGTTCAAGTGCGTGTTCATCGTCGGCTTGGAAGAGAACATCATGCCCGTTTCCCGCGCGGTGGGTAGTAGCGAAGATTTGGAAGAAGAGCGCAGACTCATGTACGTTGCCATCACGCGTGCGCAGGATCGGCTGTTCTTGACTCGTTCTAAGAGCCGTTATCTCTACGGAAAACGAGAAGCGTCCATGCGTTCTCGGTTCTTAAAGGAACTCAAAGACGTGGTGGAATTGCCTGCTTCTACCCCTGCAAGGAGCGTCGATAGCGGCTACGGCGCAGGGTACGGCAGGAGCGGCTACGGCTCGTCGTATGGCTCGGGGTACGGTGGCACAGGCTATGGAAGAAGCGGCTATGGGTCGGGTTATGGCAGCTCGTCCTACGGCTCGTATAGCGCGGAAAACGACGACGATGCGTACGTTTCCTTTGGCAATCCCAGCCAAACGTTCACGCGCAAGGCGGCATTGCCTACGTCGCCAAAATCGAGCGTGAGCTCGTACACGGGTGCCACGTCCGCGCGTCCTGCGTATGGTGCGAGCGGTGGAATGAAGCCCAAAACCGCGCCGCAAAAGGACATTTCGGGGTTTGCCGTCGGGGTGGCGGTCACCCATCCGAAATTCGGGCAGGGTACGATTGTCGGGACGTCGGGTAGCGGCGCGACAATGACCTTGGATATTGCCTTTGTAGGGCTTGGAATCAAGAAGCTTTCCGCGTCGCTTGCGCCGCTGGAAATTGTGAAATAAGGGGTAAGCATGAATAGACAAAGAGAATTGACTGACCTTTTGAATCGCTACGCGCACGAGTACTACGTACTCGATAAGCCGACCGTTTCGGACAAGGAATACGACGCCCTGTACGACGAGCTTCGCGCGCTGGAACAGGCAAGCGGGGAAGTGTACCCCGATTCCCCCACGCGCAGAGTCGGAGGCGATCCGATCAAGGGCTTTGAAAAATACAAGCACAAGCACAAGCTCTATTCCTTGGACAAATCAACCACGGAAGAACAGCTTCGCGCTTTCTTAGAAAAAGCGAGAAAGGCGGCGGGCGGCGAAACCGCTTGC
Source organism: Clostridiales bacterium (assembly GCA_015069565.1). Taxonomy (GTDB): domain Bacteria; phylum Bacillota; class Clostridia; order Christensenellales; family Borkfalkiaceae; genus Scatosoma. The sequence continues at coordinate 16,125 of SVIJ01000005.1, read as the reverse complement.
TCGGTGGAATACAAGTTCGACGGGCTGACCGTCTGCTTGACCTATGAAGACGGAAAGTTTGTCCGTGCGGCGACGCGCGGCAACGGCGTGGAAGGGGAAGACGTCACCGCGCAGGTGCTGACGATCCGTTCGTTTCCGCTCGTGATTCCGTACATGGGTAGCCTGGAAGTGCATGGGGAAGCGATTATTCGCCTGTCCGTTTTGGAAGAATACAACCGCAGGGCAAGCGAGCCTTTGAAGAACGCGCGCAACGCCGTAGCAGGCGCAATCCGCAATCTTGACCCGAAGATCACGCAGGAACGGAACCCTGAAATTTACTTCTACGACGTCAATTACCGTAGCGAAGGGGAGCCCTTATCGCAAGCGGAAGCGCACGCGTTTTTGATGGAGCAGGGCTTCAAGGTATTCCCGTATTTTAGGCTTTGCGGCACGGTGGAAGAAACGCTTGCGGCGGTGAAAGAGATCGAGCAAGAGAGAAAGACGCTCGACGTGTTGACGGACGGCGCGGTAATCAAGGTCAACGACGCGGCGGTGCGCGAAGAAATGGGCTTTACCGACAAGTTCCCCCGTTGGGCGATGGCGTATAAGTTTGAAGCGGAAGAAGTGACCACGATCTTGAAGGACGTGATTTGGCAGGTAGGGCGCACGGGCAAGCTGACGCCGCTGGCGATTTTAGAGCCCGTCGAGCTGGCTGGCGCGACGGTATCCCGCGCGACCTTGAATAACTACGGGGATATTTTACGCAAAGACGTTATGATCGGCTCGCGCGTGCTCGTTCGCCGTTCCAACGAAGTTATCCCCGAAGTTTTGGGCGCGACGGAGCACTACGAACACTCTCAACGCGTACCTGCCCCCACCGTTTGCCCCTATTGCGGCGCAAAAGTATACGAAGACGGGGCGCATCTTTTCTGCGAAAACGTCGAGTGTTTGCCGCGCGTGACGGCGAAGTTTGCGCACTTTGCGTCTAAGAACGCAATGGACATCGAAGGCTTTTCCGAAAACACCGCAAAGCTACTGATTGAAAAGGGGAAGATTAAAGAGTTTTCCGACTTATACCGCCTGACGGCGGACGACCTTGCCGAGCTGGAAGGCTTCAAAGCAAAGAAGGTGAACAACCTTTTGGCGGCAATCGAGAAGAGCAAGCAGGTAGAGCTGGACGCGTTTATCTTTGCCATCGGCGTGGAAGGGATAGGCAGGGTTGCGGCGAAAGACCTTGCAAAGAAGTTTGGGAGTATTGAAAACCTGCAAAAAGCGACGGTGGAAGAGCTTGTCGAAATGGAAAACATCGGCGAGATTACGGCGCAAAACATTGTGGAATATTTTGCAAGCGAGAGCAACCTTGCCGAGCTTGCGGCGCTTCTTGCGCAGGGCGTTGCGCCCGTGTGGGAGGAAAAGGAGCTTGCAGACGGCGCGTTCAAGGGCGAGAGCGTGGTGCTGACGGGAACCTTGCAAAAGTACAAGCGTAGCGAAGCGCAAAAGCTGATTGAAGCGCGCGGCGGTGTTTGTCAAAGCTCGGTGACAAAAACGACCACCTTGGTGGTGGCAGGCGAAGACGCAGGCAGTAAGCTGGAAAAAGCGAAAAAGCTTGGGATTCGCGTAATCGGCGAAGCGGAGCTGGAAGAAATGTTAGGACAATAACGAAAAGGCGGGGAAAATCCCCGTCTTTTTATAATATCTTATAAAAAATTGTGGATAAAGTACTTGAAATTTTCAAAAATCTTTGCTATAATAGTACAATCAATACGAAACGAAAAGGAAGGCTATACCCATGCTGAGTATGACTGGCTACGGAAAAGGGGAATATAAAGAAGGCGGTGTGGAGCTCACCTGCGAGATCAAAACGGTGAATAACCGCTATTTGGACGTCAACGTTAAAGCGCCCCGCATCTTCATCGCTTACGAAGAAGTGATCCGCAAGCTCGTCCGTGAGAAGATGACAAGGGGTCACGTAGACCTGTTCATTTCCTTGAAGGACAAACGCGAAAAGCCTACGGCTTTCTCGGTCGATCTTTCGGTGGCGGCATCCTACGTTTCGGCGGCGAAGACCTTGAAGGACGCCTTTCCTTCTCTTCCCGACGACGTCACCCTTTCTTCCGTGCTTCGCTATCCCGAAGTATTGAAGCAGGACGACGCTTTGGCGGCGGACGAAGAACTGATTACGGCGCTCAAAACGGCGATTAGCGCGGCGCTCGATAACCTGAACGCTATGCGCGCGGTGGAAGGCAAGAAGCTGGAAGAAGATATGCTTGCCCGCGTAGCGGTGATCGAAAAGACGGTGGAAGAGATTGAAAAACGCGCGCCGCAAATCAAGGACGAGTACCGTGAAAAGCTTGCGGCGAAGATCAAGGATTACCTTGGCGACGTACAGGCGGACGAAGGCAGACTGCTCACCGAAGTGGCGGTGTTTGCCGATAAGAGCAACATTGACGAAGAGCTGACCCGTCTACATTCGCACATCGCGCAGTTTAGAGAGATATGCAAGGAAGGGATCGTGGGAAGAAAGCTCGATTTCTTGGTGCAGGAGTTCAACCGCGAAGCGAACACGACTTGCTCAAAGAGCAACGATGTGACGATCACCCGTTTGGGGCTTGCCTTGAAGAACGAGATCGAAAAGATCCGCGAACAAGTACAAAACGTAGAATAACAAAAGCAGGGTACGAATATGAAAAACGTATTGTTGGTGGTGTCTGGGCCGTCGGGCGTTGGCAAGGGCACTTTGGTAAAGGAACTGATTGTAAGAAGAAGCGACGTGGTGGAATCGGTATCCTGCACGACGCGCAAGCCGCGCGAAGGGGAAGTGGATGGGAAGCATTACTTCTTTCTCTCGCAAAAAGAGTTTGACCGCCGTATCGCGGAAGGGGATTTTCTCGAATACGACGAGCACATGAGCGGTATGTACGGCACGCCGAGATCGTTCGTGCAAAAGACGTTGCAGGAAAAATCGGTGATTATGGAAATCGACGTTGTGGGCGGCTTAAACGCGAAGAAGGAATATCCCGAACTCGTTTTGGTGTTCATCATGCCCCCGTCCAAGGAAGAGCTGGTGCGCCGCTTGAAGGGAAGAAATTCCGAGACGCCCGAAGCGATTGAAAAACGGCTTGCAAGAATGGATTTCGAGCTTTCCAAGCTCCCTGAATACGATTACGTGATCGTAAACGATGATTTTGAAACGGCGCTCCAAGAGCTGTCCGATCTCATAGACAAAGAAAAAAATAAATAACCTAAACAAGGAGAATAGAAATATGGTAAACGAACCTTCGGTAGACGAATTGATTAGAAAGCTTGGGACGGAAGAAGATCCCATCAGCCGCTATGCGCTTTGCACGATTGCATCGAAAAGAGCAAGACAGATCTTGGAAGTGCAAAAGAACATGGGTGTGGACGGTGGATCCAGACCGAAAGAACTTTCCAGCGCGTGCGTAGACATCGCGGACGGTAAAGTAGTAATCGCAAAGGACTAAATTTCCAAGGAGTTTAACGCAGTATAAACGCCGTTTGCCATTCGCAATCGCGTTCGACTGGCTTGCGCTTGGTTAACCTTACGAAGAAGCCGATTGTCCGTCACGGGCAGTCGGTTTTTCTTGGCTGGTGCCTTTATTGTCATTCTGAGCGGAGTGATAGCGCAGTCGAAGAATCTCGGGCGCAAAGAGATCCTTCGGCTACGCTCAGGATGACGAATAGGAGTATTGCGGATTGTAGGGCGGGGGCTTGCTCCCGCCGAAAAAAGGGGTTTGCCTTTGGCAAAAGCGATATTACGCCGATGGCGTAGCGAGATTATGCCAAAAGCATAGCGATATTTGTCCTTTTGGACAAGCGATATGTTTGCCTTTGGCAAACGTTATAACAAAAAAGGGGGCGAGAAGAATGATCGCGGAAGTTATCGTAGACATTACGTCGGGCGAAACGGATAGAGTATTCGATTATCTTTGCGACGACGATACCAAGGTCGGCGCGCGTGTTCTTGCGCCCTTTGGCCCGAGAATGTTGCCCGGCTTTGTGATGGGTTTGAAGGACAAGACGGACTTCGACCCTGCCAAGCTCAAAAAAATTAAGCCCGTTGAAGACGGACTGTCTGCCTTGACGGAAGAATGCGTGCGCCTTGCTAAGGTGATCGCTCGTCGGTACGCCGTGCCTTTGGCGCTTTCCCTGCGGCTGTTTTTGCCGTCGGAAATGCGTACGGGCAAGGTAAAGGAGCTTGTCAAGCGCTACGCCGTTTTGTCGGTGGACTTAGGGGAAGCCCATTTTCCCAAGAGCGCGAAAAACCAAATTGCGGCGGCGGAATATTTATCCGTCAACGGCAAGACGGACTGCGCGCTCTTAAACAAGCAATTCCCCGGTAGCGTTGCCGCCTTGGAAAAGAAGGGGTACATCACCGTCACCTTCGAGCAGGTACAGCGCGATCCATACAAATCGGTGGAAGGGGAAGCCCCCGAGCGGCGGCTGACGGTGGCGCAGGAAAACGCCGTTTCCTTCATCAAGTCGGACGAGCGAACGGTACAGCTTGTGCACGGCGTGACGGGTAGCGGCAAGACGGAGATTTATCTCACGCTGATTGCAGACTGCCTGCGCGAAGGGAAAAGCTCTATCTTTTTAGTGCCTGAAATTTCCCTCACGCCGCAAATGCTGGCGCAGCTGAGAGCGCGTTTTGGTAAGAATGCCGCGATTTTGCATAGCGGACTTTCCGCAGGCGAGCGCTTTGACGAATGGTGGCGGCTGCGTACAGGGGAAGCCAAGATTGCCATCGGCGCAAGAAGCGCCGTATTCGCGCCCTTGGAAGACTTGGGCGTAATCATTATCGACGAAGAACACGACGGCAGCTATTCGAGCGAAACTGCGCCGAGATACAACACCTTTGACGTCGCGCTTTTGCGCGCGAAGCGCAACGGCTGTAAGCTCGTTTTAGGAAGCGCAACGCCGAGCGTGGAAACGTACAAACGCGCCTTAGAAGGGGAGTTTGGGCTCATCAAGCTCACCGAGCGCATCAATAAAAAACCGATGCCTGAAATCACCGTTGTCGATATGCGGAAGGAAGTTCGCCGCGGCAACAATACCGCCTTTTCGTCCGCGCTCATGGAAGCGCTGGAAGAAACGCTTGCGACGGGCAATCAAGCAATCCTGTTTCTCAACAGGCGCGGCTATTCGCAGACGGTGATCTGCAAGGAATGTGGCTACGTGGCAAAGTGTGAAGCGTGCGACGTTTCGCTCACCTATCACCGCGACGAAGATTGCTTGAAATGTCACTACTGCGGAACGCGGTATAATATGCTTTCGGGCTGCCCCGAATGTGGGTCGAAAAAGCTCTCTTACGCAGGGACAGGTACGCAACGAGTGGTGGAAAGCTTAAAACACGCCTTCCCGAACGCGCGCATTTTGCGTATGGACAACGACACCACGAGCGGCAAGGAAGGGCATTACAAAATCTTAAAAGAGTTCAGCGACAAAAAGGCGGATATTCTCGTCGGCACGCAGATGATTGCAAAGGGTCACGACTTCCCTGCGGTCACGCTGGTGGGGATACTCGACGCGGACATGAGCCTGCATTTTAACGATTACCGTAGCGCGGAGCGCACCTTCCAGCTCATCACGCAGGTGGCGGGCAGAAGCGGGCGCGCAGAAGAAAAGGGTCGAGTGGTGCTGCAAACCTTTTCCCCTGAAAATGACGTACTGCGGTTTGCTTGTCGGTACGATTACGAAGGGTTTTACAGGATGGAAGTTTCCATGCGGCAAGCGGCGCTGTTTCCGCCCTTCTCAAAGATCGTGCGCGTGCTGGTATCGGGCGAAGACCAAAAGAAGACGCTGGACGTTTTGAAGACGGTGTATTTTGCGCTGGAAGAAATCTACAAGGCGAATCAGGACAAGTTCCTGTTTTTCAACAAGATGGCGGCGCCGATCAAGCGGATTGAAAACAAGCACCGCTATCAGGTGCTTATGCGGCTGACGGACGGGGCGGTTTTGCCCCAAATCTACGACGCGTGTATGGAAGCGCGCTCTCGCGACGCACTTATTTCCGTCGAAGAAAACCCCGCGAATTTAAGTTGATGGATTGCCATGGGTAATCGTGAATAGAATCCCAGTAAGGAATTTTTCCACAACGCAAGGCAAAGCCTTGCAATTCACGAATACGCAGTATTCTATTCACGACGGCTTTGCCGTCAATTCACGAAAACCTTTGGTTTTCAATTCACACACAAAAAGGAGAACGAAGTATGGCTGTTAAAAAAGTGGTGCAGGTGGGAGATCCTGTGCTGAGAAAAAAGTGTGAACCGATCACCGAGTTTGACGAAAAGCTTTGGGCGATCTTGGACGATATGAAGGACACCGTGAAAGCCGAACAGGGCGCAGGGCTTGCCGCGCCGCAAATCGGGCTTTCGATGCGTATGGTCGTGGTGGACGTGGAAGAAGGGTATTTTGAGTTCATCAACCCCGTAATTCATTCCCAAAAAGGGGAACAGACGGGCTGGGAAGGCTGTCTTTCCGTGCGCGGAAAGAGCGGCGTGGTCACCCGTCCTTCCAAGGTGAAAATTTCCTATCACGATCGGAATGGCGTTCGCAAGACCTTGCAAGCAAGGGATTTCTTTGCGCGCGCGGTTTGCCACGAGCTCGATCACTTGGACGGCGTCTTGTACATCGACAAGGCAGAGCATATCGAAGAAGAAAAATAAAGCCGTGGGAGAATTCCCCTTGCCTACGCCCCTTTTGACAAGGGGGAGAATCGTGGCGCGGTAATCGTAGGGCGGGGGCTTGCTTCCGCCGAAAAAGTGAATTGAACGCAATGCGTTCGTGAATTGAAATCTACGATTGCCTATGGCAATCACTTTCCAAAAACGAACGCTTTCAAAAGGAGCAACCGTATGAAAATCGTATTTGCAGGAACGCCTGATTTTGCCGTGAAACCGCTTGCCGCGATTGTGGAAAACGGGTTTTTCGTCGTGGGCGTGATCACACAGGAAGATAAGCCGCAGGGCAGAAAAGGGATCTTGACGCCGCCGCCCGTAAAGACGAAGGCGTTAGAGCTTGGCTTGCCCGTTTTGCAGCCCCATAAAATCCGCGACGAGCTGGACGGCGTGAAGGCGCTCGGCGGAGAGCTTTTGGTCACCTGCGCTTACGGACAGATTTTAACACAGGAAGTGCTGGACGCATTCCCGATGGGGGTGTGGAATATCCACGCAGGGCTGTTGCCTGCCTATCGCGGCGCGTCCCCCATTCAAAGCGCCATCAAAAACGGCGAGAGCGAAACGGGCGTTTCCATCATGAAGACGGAGTTGGGCTTAGATTGCGGCGACGTTTTGGCGGTGGAAAAGACGAGCATCGTAGACGATGAAACGTACGGCGAGCTTTCCGAGCGGCTGTCCGCGCTGTCCGCGCCGCTTATCGTGAAAGCCTTAAAAATGCTTCAAAGCGGCGAATATACGCTCATCCCCCAAGGGGAAGACGGCGTTTGTGTCTACCGCAAAATTTCCAAGGAAAACGTGCGAATTTCCTTTGAAAATAGCGCAAAAAGCATCGTGAATTTAATCCACGCGGCGAACCCTGCGCCCGTGGCGTACACCGCGTTCGACGGCGGCGTTTTGAACGTCTACCGCGCGGCGGTTGCCGAAATGCTCCCTGAATACGAAGGGGCGGCTTGCGGCGAAGTGGTGTGTGATATTCCCAAAAAGGGATTGATCGTCCGTTGCGGCGACGGAGCTATAAAGCTTTTGGAAGTGCAGGCGGCGGGCGGCAAGAGAATGCAGGGCAGCGACTTTTTGAACGGCAAGAAAATCCGTAAAGGGCAGGTGCTGAAATGCTGAGCAATCCCCTGTACGATCCCTATCAAATCCTGACGAAGGTGTACTCGGACGGGGCGCACTTAAAGCAGGCGATCGCGGATACTTATATTGAAGAGCTGAATAGAGCGCGGACGGTGAAAATCGTCTACGGCGTACTCGAAAAGGATCTTTGGCTGGACTATGCCATTCGTTTCTACGCCCCCAAATCCCCCAAGCTGGCGGTGCGGATTTTGCTGAAAATATCCCTGTATATGCTTTTGTATATGGAAAAGCAAAAATACATGGTCACCAACTGCGCCGTCGATCTTTGTAAAAAGCTCGGCAAGGGCGGCGTTGCAGGGTTTGTCAACGCATTTTTACGTCGGTTTAATAAGTCGGCGGTGGATAGTGCGCTCGAAAAAGAGAAGGACGGCGAGAGTATTTCCCTTTCCTATCCCATATACGCCTATAAGTGGCTGAAAAAGGAATACGGCGAGCGCGCAAAAGCGATTGCGGCGGCTTGTTCGAGCGGTGTTTCCGTCCGCTTTCCAAGCGGAAAATTGCCCGAAAAATACGCGAAAAAACCGCATATCGAAACGCCTTTTTCAGGCAACTATATCTTTGAACGGTTCGTCCGCGACGAAGGCTACGACGAAGGGGAATACACCTTTCAATCGGTGGGCAGTATTGCGATTTGCGACGTGGTAGAGCCGTGCGAAAGCCTGCTCGACGCGTGCGCCGCGCCTGGCGGAAAATCGGTGCTTTTGAGCGAAAAATGCAAAAGCGTCACTTCCTTTGAGCTGCACGAACACCGCGTGGCGCTCATCGAGAGCTATAAGACGCGTATGGGCAGGGAAAATATAACCGCTTTGCAAAAGGATAGCTCGGTATTCGACCCTGCGTATGAAGAAAGCTTTGACGGCGTGCTGTGCGACGTTCCCTGTTCGGGGTATGGCACGGTGAGCGAAAATCCCGATATTAAGCTATTTAGAAAGGAAGAAGATTTCTCGTCTTTGAGAAAGGCGCAGGTTGCGATTTTGGATGCGTGCAGTCGGTACGTGAAGCAGGGCGGCGCGCTCTATTATTCCACCTGTTCGCTGTTCGAGCGGGAAAACGACGCCATTATTTCCGCTTTTTTGAAAACCCACGAAGATTTTACACTTGTAAAAATTGACAGCAAATTGCCGCACGACAAGAAAGAATACGGGCTGCAATTCTTGCCCGACCAAGCACACGGCGCAGGATTTTACATTTGTAAATTAAAACGCGTATAGCACAGCATCTTATCCGCAAAAGCAGAACCTTCCCTTGCTCGTGTACGTCCTTGTACACTCCCATCGGGAAGAACCGTGCGTTTTGCGGCAATCTGCCGCACTCTTCGCGTTTTATCGCGCACGAAGACAAGCAACGCAAGGGCGTTGCAGTGAAATGCAAGCTTAGCTTGCGTGAATTCTCGCTATCGCTCCGTGAATTGTTTTCTTGCGAAAACGTGAAATGCAAGGCTGTGCCTTGCGTTGCGGAAAAATGAAAATTCTACTATAACGCAACGTGGAACGTTGCAATTCACGAATGCGTAGCATTCAAATCACGACGGCGGTGCCGTCAATTCACGAAACCGTAGGTTTCAATTCACGCGTAGCATCGCTACGCCCCCTTTGGTAAAAAGCTATGAAAAAAATTATCCAAGACTTATCCTACGCCGAGCTGGAAGAAAAGGTGCTTTCGCTGGGCGAGAAAAAATTCCGAGCCAAGCAACTCTACGAAGGCTTGATGCAGGGGAAGACGATCCGCGCGATCACTTCCCTTTCTAACGCGTTCAAGGAAAAGCTCTTGGAAGAATACGAAGACGAAACGGTGCGCGTAAAGGAAACCTTTTATTCGTCCGACGGAACGGAAAAATACCTGTTCGAGTTTGCCGACGGCAACCTTGTCGAAGGGGTGCTGATGAAATACAAGTACGGCTACACGCAATGCGTGTCCACACAGGTGGGCTGCCGTATGGGCTGTAAGTTTTGCGCTTCGACCTTGAACGGTTTAATCCGCAACCTTTCGTCGGGGGAAATTCTGTCCCAAATCCTGCTTGTCAACGCTCTGCATAAGGGCGAAATTAAGTCGGGACAGGGGGCGCAGGCGCGCGCGGTCACAAACGTGGTCTTGATGGGCAGTGGGGAGCCGCTGGATAATTACGATGAAGTTTTACGCTTTTTGCGTAGTGTCACCGCCGAAGGCGGTGTGCAGATAAGCGCGCGGAACATTTCCCTTTCCACCTGCGGTATCGTGCCGAAGATGTACGCCTTAGCAGACGAAGGAATTCCCTTGAACCTGACCGTTTCCCTGCACGCGACCGACGACGAAACACGCGCTCGGGTGATGCCCGTTGCAAAGGCGTACAAGATTGCGGACATTTTGAAGGCGTGCAAGTACTATTTCCAAAAGACGGGCAGGCGGTACTATTTCGAGTACACGCTCATCGACGGGGAAAACTGCGACGAAGAGCACGCAAAGGCGCTGGTGGAGCTCTTAAAGGGCTTGCCTTGCCACGTGAACTTAATTCGATTGAACGAAGTAAAGGAGCGCACGCTCAAAGCGACGAGCGACAAAGCGGCGTACCGCTTTTTGGGAATGCTGGAAAAGGGCGGGCTCTCGGCAACCTTACGCCGTCAAATCGGCGTGGATATTGGTGGTGCGTGCGGTCAGCTCCGCGCGCAATACTTGGGGGAATAAGCTGTGACTTGGGAAGAATGGGCTTTACTTTTTAGCTTTCTTGCGATGCTGCTCATCGCGGCGAGCTATTTTGTTAAAAACAAAAGCGGATTTTTGCTTTTTCAGTCTTCGGGCATCTTTTGCCTGATGCTTTCCTACCTGTGCAACGCGCAATATTTTGCGATGATCGGGCTTGGAATCGGGCTTTTCCGTTCCATCGTCTTTTATCTCTACGAACGGCAGGGCAAGGAAGCGAGTATCATTTGGTGCTACGTCCTTTGCGCGATTTCCTTTGCGGCGTACGGGATTGTCAATCTCGGCGTTTTGAAGAGCTTCCATCCTGCGGATATCGTGTACCTTATCGGGCTCGTATTCTATATGTTCATTTTCCGTATTCGCAGTATCAAGACGGTACGGTTTACCATTTTGATTCCGACGGCGCTTTCCATTGTCTACAACGTGTGGGCGGCAAGCCCGATCTTTGCGGTAATTTCCTACTGCTTTGAAATGTCGGCGAATATCCTATCCATTCTCAAATACCACGTTTTCGGGAAAGAAAAAACGTCCGCAACCATCGAAGCTGCGGCGAGCGAAGACGTTATCAAAACCGAAGAAACCCTTGAAAAATAAAGGAGCAAGACAAATGAAAAACATTCAAATCGCACCGAGTATCTTATCGGCGGACTTTGCAAAAATGGGCGAAGAAGTGCGCGCTATGCAGGCTTGCGGCGCGGACGTGATCCATTACGACGTGATGGACGGCGTGTTCGTCAACAATATCACCTTTGGGCTGAAAATGCTGGAAGACATTCGTCCGTATACGAGCTTGCCCATCGACGCGCATTTGATGATCGTGCATCCTGAAAAGTACGTCGAACGGTTTGCAAAAGCGGGCGCGGACATCATCACCGTGCACTGGGAAGCGTGTAAGGACAACCTGCGCGAAGTGTTGGAGCTGATCCGTTCTACGGGCGTAAAATGCGGCGCGGTAATCAATCCCGACACCCCCGTAGAGAAAATTAGGGACGTGATTCCTCTTTGTGATATGGTGCTTGTAATGAGCGTATTTCCTGGGTTTGGGGGGCAGAAGTTTATTCCTTCGGCGCTGGATAAATTGCGCGAAATTCGGGCGATTATCGACGAGAGCGGCAAGGATATTGATTTAGAAATCGACGGCGGCATCACCGCCGAAAACGTCCGTTTGGTGAAGGAAGCGGGCGCGAACGTAATCGTCGCAGGAAGCGCGATTTTCAAAGCAGTCGACCGTGCGGCGGCAATCGCGGCATTAAAGGAGTGACGGAAGGAGTGTTTCACAATGGTGAATGAAAGATCGACGCAGTTCACCGAAGGCAAAATCTTTGATAAGCTGCTTTTTTTCGTGTTGCCGATTATGGTCACGAATTTACTACAAATGTTCTATAACGCCGCCGATATGATGGTGGTGAGCTTGTCGTCCGAAGAAAACGCCGTTGGCGCGATCGGGACGACTTCTTCTTTTATCCATTTGGTGGTCAACCTGTTCATCGGCTTTTCCGTCGGCGCGAACGTCGTCGTGGCAAGAGCCATCGGCGCAAACGATAAAACGCAAACGCAAAACGCCGTGCATACGTCGCTGATTATGGCGCTCATCTTCGGGGTGCTTGGCGGCGCAGTCGGGTTTGCGATCTCTCGCTCGGTGCTGACCGCCATGGGGAATACGGGCAACCTTTTGGAGCTTGCCGTCACCTATACGCATATCTATTTTTTGGGTGTGCCGTTCTTGGCGTTGACCAACTACCTTAGCGCCATCTTCCGTGCAAAAGGGGACGCAAAAACCCCCCTTGTCGCGCTTGCGGTGGCAGGGATTGCGAACGTTGTACTCAACCTGTTTTTCGTGCTCGTGTTGGGAATGTCCGTCGAAGGGGTGGCTTTGGCTACGGCGGCGGCAAACGCGTTTTCCTTTGTGTGGATGCTTCTCAAGCTGCAAAAAGACCAGGATATGACCACCTTTTCCTTCCGCGCGTTGCGCTTGGAAAGGCAGGCGTTTTTCGAAATCGTGCGTATAGGCTTGCCTGCGGGGGTGCAGGGGGCGCTGTTCTCCATCTCGAATATGCTCATTCAATCGTCTGTCGTCACCGTCAATAACGCGTCCGTGCCTGTGGGAACAAAATATCAACCCATCGTCAACGGCAACGCCGCTTCGGCGAATTTGGAAGGCTTTGTCTACACCGCGATGAACGCCGTACACCAAGGCGCGGTCACCTTTACGGGTCAAAATATGGGCGCGAAAAAGCCCGAACGCGTCAAGCCGATTTTGTACAACTGTTTCCTTTTGACGCTGATGATCGGCGGCGTGATGTCGGCAATCGTACTGCTGCTGAAAACGCCGCTCTTATCCTTGTACGGCGTAAAGGCAGGGGAAAGCGGCAGCTTGGAGCAGCTTGCCTTTGAAGCGGCAACCCTGCGTCTTTGGATGATTTGCGGCCCGTACTTTTTATGCGGCTTGATGGACGATTGCTCGGGCGTTTTGCGCGGCTTGGGAAAATCCCTGTTGTCCACCGTGATTTCGCTTGTCGGCTCCTGCCTTTTGCGCGTGGTGTGGCTCTTGACGGTCTTCCCCCTTTCGCAGACCTTGCAGACCATCTTTATCTGCTATCCCATCACTTGGCTTTTGACAACCGCAACTTCCTTTGTTGTGATTATGCTTGTTTTGAAAAAGGAGCTGGCGAGAAGGGAAAGCCCTATCGTAGGGAAAGGCGATCTCGACTGACGGAAAAAGTGAATTGATTGCCATAGGCAATCGTGAATTGCGTTTTATAAACGCGTGAATTGACGGCTACGCCGTCGTGAATTGCAAGGCGTTGCCTCGCGTTAAGGAATAATTATAAATTTTTCCGCAACGTTTGCCGCAGGCAAACAATTCACGTCGCATTTGCGACAATTCACGAAACCATAGGTTTCAATTCACGAACGCGCATAGCGTTCAATTCACTCTACCTTTAACACTCCAAAATAAAAAACGTACAACAATCGTAGGGCGGGGGCTTGCTCCCACCGAAGAAAAAACCCGTTCAAAAAGAACGGGTTTTCTTTATTTTTTGATAGGCAAAAGCAAACGGGTTTCGTTTTGATATTCGGCAAAGCCGTCCTTTTTTGCTTGGCGTGTTTCCGCCATCGGCAGGCTTACGCATATAAATAATAAGGTGTTTGCAAACGCGCCCGCGCATAAGTACCACGCCGAAGCATCGACGCTAAGGGTGGCAAGGGCGATGCTCCACCACATTAAGATTTCCCCTAAATAGTTGGGGTGACGGGAATATTTCCACAGTCCGTCCCGAATAAACGCCGCGCGTTCTTCCTTGGCAAGGGCGGCGTTGCGCTTGCGGAAGCGCTGCATTTGAATATCCGCAATCCCCTGCAAAACCGCCGCAAAGACGGATAGACAGAAGAAAATTACGCTGCCTATATTCCACGCCGTTTCCGTATGGAAAAGGTGTGCGGCGGGCAAAATACAGCCATAGACGACAAGCGTCGGTACAAGGTGGATTCCCACGAAATTGATGATGGGATAGAAGACACCCGTCTTCTCTTTGAGCATCGTATACCGCCAGTCCTGATGGCCTAAGCCGTGGAAGGTGTACGCCCAGTTTGCGGTGAGCCGCACTCCCCAAAAGCAGACGGCGACAAGCGCCAAAACGCGCGCGACGTTCAATGTCTTTCCGATGGCGAACGCCACCAAAATCACGATGGGCTGAACGCTCCAATACGGGTCGTAGACGGACGCGTTAGAAAAGAGCAGGCTGAATAAAAAGGTGAACGCCGTTGCGCCGACGTCGGCAAGCAAAAGGGCGAGCCACCAAGAGAGCGTGGCTTTCAAAAGGAGCGCATTATACAGCAAGACGCCCACGGCGGTTGCGGCGGCGTAGATAGCGGCGACGATGAGAAAGCTCATCGTGCGAGAAAAGTTTTTTTTCATAACGAGTTTCCTTTGTAATAAAATGAAAAAAGGGCTGCGCCCAACTGGGTACAGCCTGCCTTTCAAAAGTGTGGTTCGACTTATGCTCTGTCAGCCTTTTTAAGACATCTCGTGCATACGTAGCCGGTCGTTTCCTTACCGTTTTCAACGTAGGATACCTTCTGAACGTTCGCCTTGAAGGTTCTTCTCGTCTTACGGTTGGAGTGGCTGACGTTATTACCGCTCGTTTGACCCTTACCGCAAATGCTGCATACTCTGGACATATTAACACCTCCGAATTTTGAGATAAATTTTCTTGCGTATTGTGATTATGGACGCGCTTACGCACACGTGAGCGCATCACAAGCACTAATAATATAGCATTTTTGAAAACAAAAAGCAATTAATTTTATAGCCGAAAAAATAAAAAAAATAAAAAATATTTGCAAATTTTAGAAAAGTACTTGCCAAATACGGGCAAATAGTGTAAAATAGGAAAGAAGTTGGAGAAAACATTATGTCAGTAAACACCAGTAACGCATACGGTAAAATCTCAATATCCGACCTTGCGATTGCCAAGGTAGCTTCGCATACAGCGATGGAATGCTACGGCATCGTAGAGATGGTTTCGCGCCGTTTTACGGACAGCCTTGCAGAGCTCTTGAAGAAAGATACGGGCGGCAAGGGGATTAAAGTGACTACAGCAGGCAACCGCATTTACGTCGACGTTTACGTGATCGTAAAATACGGCGTGTCGATCAATGCAGTGGCGGAATCCTTAAAGGAAGCCGTCAAATATAAAGTGGAACGTTTTACGGGGATGATCGTAAACACCGTCAACGTAAACGTTATCGGGGTAAAACTGTAATTTTTTCGTAGCAGGGCAACCGCCTTGCGATTTTTCGTGCAATCCTTTTTTGAAATTACAGCCCCTACAAAAATAAGGAGCAAATCAATTTTATATGCATAAAACGATAAACAGCACCGAGCTGAGAAAGATGATATATACAGGCGCGAAGATGCTTGAAATCAATCGCGCAAAGGTGGACGCATTGAACGTATTCCCCGTTCCCGACGGCGATACGGGTACGAATATGTCCTTGACGATGCAGTCGTGCGTTCGCGAGCTG
This sequence comes from Clostridiales bacterium, assembly GCA_015069565.1. Lineage (GTDB taxonomy): Bacteria > Bacillota > Clostridia > Christensenellales > Borkfalkiaceae > Scatosoma. The sequence continues at coordinate 610 of SVIJ01000005.1, read as the reverse complement.
ACGGCTTGTACGTCCAGCTCCTTCACAGAAGTTTGCGACAGCGTTTCCAAGGGCGCTTTGAAGGGCGCGCGCGGGAACTCCGGCGTTATCCTTTCCCAAATCCTGCGTGGGCTTTGTTCCGTCCTTCGCTCCTGTGGCGACGGCGTGGACGTAAAGACCTTCGTAAAGGCGTTTGAAGCGGGTACAAAGGTGGCTTACGGCGCAGTATCCGTACCCAAGGAAGGTACGATTCTCACCGTAATGCGTATGATGAGCGAGCACGCTTCGAAGGTCGCGGCAAAGAAGAAGACCATTGAAGAGTTTTTCGCGGAAGTGATCGCCGCAGGCGATAAGGCGCTTTCGCTCACCCCCGAAATGCTCCCCGTCTTGAAAAAAGCAGGCGTTGTGGATAGCGGCGGTATGGGGCTTATGGTCGTCCTGAAAGGCTTCGCTATGGTTTTGACGGGCGAAGAAGTGGTGGAAACGGCGGAAGAAGTGGAAGCCGCGCCCCAAGACGACTTCGGCGATAACTCCGATATCCTGAATATGGACCTTGGCGAAATTCAGTTCGCGTACTGTACGGAATTTTTCGTTATCAACTTAAAAAAGAGCACCACGCTCTCCGACATCG
>SVIJ01000004.1 GCA_015069565.1 Clostridiales bacterium | reverse complement strand
CACCAACTGCCGATGCTGCCATTCTTCTTTCCCCCTTTACGCCGTAATATCGCTTTCATGCTTTTGACCTTCGGAAACGGTCACGCCGTCCGCTACGGTAATACCCCTACCGAGCACGACGATTTCCGCCGAAGGATCTTTTGCTACGCCGACAACGGCGTTCTTGCCGATCGTCACGTTTTCATCAATAATGGAATAGGATACCGTTGCGCCAGCTTTGATAACGCTGTTTGCCAAAACGACCGCATCCTTTACAACCGCGCCCTTTTCTACGATAACGTTGCTGCCCAAAATCGAGTTTTCCACCGTACCGTCGATTTCGCACCCAAGCGCGATCATCGAATTGCGTACAACGCCGTCTTCGCCGATACATTCAGGGGGCGCTAACGGGTTTCTCGAATGGATCTTCCAGCTCTTATCGCTGACGTCAAACTCAGGCGTTTCGCCAAGCAAATCCATATTTGCTTCCCAAAGGGAAGAAATCGTACCAACGTCCTTCCAGTACCCTTCAAAACGGTACGAGAACATCTTTTCGCCCGCGTTGAGCATTGCGGGAAGTACGTCCTTGCCGAAGTCCTTGGACGAGTTCGGATTCGCTTCGTCAGCTTCCAAATACGCAAAGAGCTTCTTTGCCGTGAAGATATAGATACCCATCGAAGCCAAGGTACTCTTGGGAATTTTGGGCTTTTCTTCAAATTGATAAATCGAACCGTCGGGATTCGTGTTCAAAATACCGAAACGAGACGCTTCGGACAAAGGCACGTTGATTGCGGCAATCGTACAATCCGCCCCCGTTTCCTTGTGCGCTTTGAGCATTGCGGCGTAGTCCATCTTGTAAATGTGGTCGCCCGAAAGCACCAAAACGTATTCGGGATCGTACATTTTCATGAAATGCATATTTTGATAGATGGCGTTTGCCGTTCCTTCGTACCACGAAGAACGTGCTTTGGCTTGGTACGGCGACAGGATATGTACCCCACCGAACGTACGGTCAAGATCCCAAGGCTGACCGTTGCCGATATATTCGTTCAATATAAGCGGCTGATACTGCGTCAGGACGCCAACGGTGTCAATTCCCGAGTTGATGCAGTTGGAAAGCGGAAAGTCGATAATACGATACTTCGCACCAAACGCAACTGCGGGTTTTGCAATGTTCGTGGTCAAGGCGTACAGACGGCTGCCTTGTCCGCCTGCCAAAAGCATTGCAACGCATTCTTTCTTTCTTTGCATAATGAACCCCCTAATTATTGTTCTTTTATCAAATAAACGCAAGTCAGCTTAGGAAGGTCGAACTTAATCGAATATTCCTTGCCGTGACTAAACGTCTTATTCGTCTTAAATATACGTTTTCTCATAGCCCCCGTACCGCCGTAGCGGATGGAATCGCTGTTGAAAATCAACCGATACGTGCCCTTTTCAAGCCCAAGCGTATAGTTCTTATAATCTTCGCCCGAGAAGTTGAGCAAAACAATCACTTCCTTCCCCTGCCTGTCCTTACGCTTATACGCTAAGAAATTTCTGGACGCGTCGTCGGGCGCAAGCCATTCAAAGCCGTCCCAGCTATCGTCAATCTCGTAGAATGCAGGGATGGATTTATACATCTCGTTCAACTCGCGCACCATCACTCGAAGCTTGCGGTGCATGGGATATTGTTCCAAGAAAAACTCTACGCCTTCCTTGTAATTCCATTCCTTAAATTGACCGAACTCCGTGCCCATAAAGTTGAGCTTTTTCCCAGGATGGGACATCATATAGCCCAAGAATACCTTGATACCCGCGAACTTTTCTTCATAGCTGCCAGGCATCTTATCAATCAGTGATTTTTTGCCGTGCACGACTTCATCGTGAGAAATAGGCAAAACGTAATTCTCGGAAAAAGCGTACATCAAAGAAAAGGTCAATTTGTTGTGCGAATATTGCCGATAAAGCGGATCGACCTTAATATAGGAAAGAACGTCGTTCATCCAGCCCATATTCCACTTGAAATTAAAGCCTAAGCCGCCAACGTTCGTAGGTTTTGTCATCATCGGCCACGCCGTCGATTCTTCCGCGATCATCATCGCATACGGGAAATACGCAAAAACCGCTTCGTTGAGTCGGCGCAAGAATGCCACCGCTTCCAAGTTTTTATTTTCACCGTAGATGTTCGGTACCCACTCGCCAGGATCTTTGTCGTAATCCAAGTACAGCATGGATGCAACAGCGTCTACACGCAACCCGTCGATATGGTATTTTTCAAAGAAAAAGATTGCAGACGAAATCAAGAAGGATACCACTTCCGCCCTTCCGTAGTCAAAACGGCGGGTGCCCCAGCCACGGTTTTCCTTACGATCCCACTGACTCGCTTCATAAAGCGGCTCGCCGTCGAACTCGTAAAGCCCAAACGCATCCTTAGGGAAATGCGCGGGAACCCAGTCTAAAATAACGCCGATGCCCGCAGCGTGAAAGGCATCCACAAGATACATAAAATCTTCGGGTGTGCCTAAACGGGACGTCACCGCATAATACCCCGACACCTGATATCCCCACGAGCCGTCGAAGGGATGCTCGGTAATCGGCATAAACTCAACGTGCGTATAGCCCATATCACGAACGTAGGAAACAAGCTCGGTTGCAAGCTCGCGGAAGGTATAATAATCTCCGTTTTCCTTGCGCTTCCAAGAATGTAAATTGACTTCGTAAATATTGACGGGCGAAGCGTAAATATTCGTATGCCGACGCGCCGTAAGATATGCGCTATCGTGCCATTTGAACTTTTTCAAATCATAGATTTTAGACGCGTTAGAGGACGTCGTACCAGGGGTTTCTGCGTGGAACGCAAAGGGATCCGCCTTATAGAGCGTTCTACCATCTGCCGTCCTAATACAATATTTATACGAATCGTAGCGCTTTAATGCAGGAATAAACACTTCCCAAGATTGCCCGTCGAACATCTTCGACATAGGGTTTGCAGTTTCCGACCAAGCGTTGAACTCACCGATAACAGAAACGGCAACCGCGCGCGGCGCCCAAACACGAAAAACGTAGCCGTCCACCCCGTCAACGGTTTGCGGGTGAGAGCCGTACGTTTCATAGAGCTTGAAGTTTTCGCCGTGATGGAATAAATGCAACGGAAGCTCAGAAAACGATCTATCCATATTTCCCCCTTTTCACAAAGTGAACAGCGCTAATAGCCGTATAAAAACCTTCATCTGCAATATTATACAACAAATGAAAACTTTTTTCAATAGAAAAACGAAAAAAAATTCCGCATTTTTTACAAAAAATTATGATAAAATCTACCAACCCCACTAGGCGACAATATTTCATTAAAAAACATTTTTTTGTGAAACCATATTTGTGAAACAATTATAAAAAATAATAGTATGCGTCACATAATAATTATGCCACGCAAAATAAAAGTATTATGTCTTGCATAGTTATTATGCCTGACATTATTCTATGCAATTTTCGCCTTTTTATCCCTGAAATCCACAATATATAAAACAAAATACCCCACCACTCTCTGACATAGGTCAAAATTATGCCTAGGGGAATGGTCGGGTATTAGATATCAATTTATTGTTTCACGGTTATTGTTTCATTTGTGTTGCGATTTTTTGAAGAATGATTTTTGTTTTTTCTTCCAACATAAAAATATCGCCATCGTTTTGAAGTAAAAAATACGGCATGGAATCAAAACGTCCACTGCTTACAGCCGTATCGTAATCAAACTGATTTTCAATGCGTTGCATTGCCTGCTCCATCGAAAGGTGATCGCGCGCGAAGATTGCATTAAGGCGATCGGATAAAGAACGCATAACGACAAGGATATAATCAAAACAATTTTCAAAGCCACTTTCAAATAAGAGCGGTACTTCCGCAAACACAAGCGGACTATCCGTCGCAGCGATTTTATCGTCAAGCACAGACATAATTGCTTGATGGGAAAGCGCGTTTAGCTTTTTAAGCTCGCTTTCATTTGAAAAGACGAGCGAAGCAAGCGCCTTACGATCCACCGTTTCCGTAGCACCCAAAGAAGGAAACGTCGCCTTCAAGAGCGCCTGATATTCCTTCGACGGATAGATTTCATTGTAAATAGCATCACAGGAATACACAGGATACCCCAGCTTTTTTAGAAAGCTTGCTACGGTCGATTTACCACTTCCTATTCCGCCTGTAATTGCGATAACTCTTTTCTTCATATACACCTATTGTTTCACGTTTATTGTTTCATTTTTGTGTTTGTGAAACGGTTTATGTGAAACTATTATTTATTTTGCATCAAACCACGTCTTACCCACGCCCACTTCCACGGTAAGCGGAACGGAAAGCGATACGGCGTTTTCCATTTCTTCTTTCAAGATTTTAGAAACAGCGGCTTGTTCATCTATCGGGCAATCAATAAGCAATTCGTCGTGCACCTGCAAAACGAGCTTTGCCTTATATCCCCCTTCTCGTAATCGACGAGAAACACCAAGCATAGCAAGCTTGATAATGTCCGCACTTGATCCCTGCAAAGGCATATTCATTGCCGCGCGCTCGCCAAAGGAACGAACGTTAAAATTGGAAGATTTTAGCTCGTTAATCACACGCCTTCTGCCCAAAAGCGTAATCGTATACCCCTTTTCCTTTGCCGATTCTACGTTTTGATTCATATAATCCTGCACCGAAGAATAGGAAGCAAAATACCGATCGATATACTCTTGCGCTTGGCGAGCGGAAATCCCTAAATCCTTCCCAAGCCCAAACGAGCTGATGCCGTAAATAATGCCAAAATTGACGGCTTTTGCGTTGCGGCGCATCTCTTTTGTGACGCTTTCTAAGGGAACGCCAAAGACCTGCGACGCCGTAATTGCGTGGATATCCAAATCGTCGTTATACGCTTTAATTAGTTCCTTACACCCAGAAAAATGCGCTAAAAGACGAAGCTCGATCTGCGAATAGTCTGCATCCAACAGAACATTTCCTTCACTTGCCGCAAACAGTTTTCTAAGCTCTTTCCCTTCGTCGCTACGAACAGGAATGTTTTGCAGGTTCGGGTTTGCACTCGACAGCCGACCCGTCGTCGTATTGATTTGGCTATACGTTGTGTGAATTTTTCCGTTTTGAATGAGCGGCTTAAAGCCTTCAATATAGGTTGAGTTCAGCTTTTGCGCCTGACGATAACGCAAAATTAAGGGAATAATTTCGTGTTCGCCCACGTATTTTTCAAGCTCTTCCGCCGTCGTTTTGTAGGATTTCGTTGTCTTCGCTTTCTTCTTCCCCGAGCCGATTGCAAGCTTGTCAAATAAGATTTTTCCAAGCTGCTGAGTGGAATTGATATTAAAAACTTCGCCCGCAAGCTCGTGGATTTTTGCAGTCAGAGCTTTCAGCTCGTCGCTATATTTTACGGAAAGCTCTTTCAAAATACTTTCGTTGACGCAAACACCCTGCGTTTCCATATCAAACAGGACTTGAACAAGGGGCAATTCCACGTCTTTATACAAGGCCTTTTCTTTTTCGGTTAATGCCCCCATATAGATTTGGTAGAGCCTGTAAACGCCGTAAGCGCGGTGTTCGACATTTAAGGAATGATACTGCAAGCAGTAATCCAAACCATCGGTATTTGCCAAACCGTCGGACAAGCACTTCAAAATGCTAACATCTTCGATTTTTGCCGTTGAACGGATACCTGCCCTATACAAATCGTGCAAAACTTCCTTTGCGTTGTAGGCATATACCGTGTATTTTCCACTAAAAATCTGCTCAAAAAACGGATAGAGCTCAGGCTCAAAAAAGCCGATATCCAGCAAACTTGTACGAATGGGCAAATAATATTCTATGCACTCGTTTTCAATTTCCTTCTTCGGTTGTCGCAAGTAAACGTGCACACCGTTTTTTGAACGGTAAAAACCGATTTCATCCCCTTCAAACGACGCTAAAATCGGTACAAACTCCATCGCATAAGAAACGGTAATCTGCGTTGATGTTGGCTCAATTAAAGCGCTAATTTGCGGCGCTTCTTCTTGCGCTTCTTCCTTGTCGGCAAAAATCGGCATGGAAAGTAGACTCTTAAATTCAAGCTCAACAAAGCGTTCTTTGAGCGCATACGGGAAAGGCTTGCGCAAAAGGCAATCTTCCAAACGGAGTTCAAGCGGCGCGGTTGTCAAAATCGTTGCCAAAAACTTAGAGAAGAATGCCGTTTCTTTATTTGCAATTAGCTTTTGTTGCAGCGCACCCTTGATTTCATCAATATGCGCATACACCCCTTCTAAGTCTTTATAGTCCCTTAAAAGCCCGTAAGCGGATTTCTCACCCACACCCGCAACGCCTGGAATGTTGTCCGATTTATCCCCCATTAGCGCTTTCAAATCAATAATTTGCGACGGCGTTAAGCCGATTTCGTCTTGAAAATTTTCGCTAGTCAGCTCTAAAAGCTCGCTTACGCCACGCTTTGTATAGCAAACGGTGGTTGATCCGTCGACAAGCTGGTAGGCATCGCGGTCACCCGTATAAACGTAGGTTTGCATAGAAAAACGCTTTGCCAACGTACCGATAATATCGTCCGCTTCGTAGCCTGCCTGTTCGCAAATGCAAACGCCCATCGCGCGTAAAACGTCCTTCAAAATGGGCATTTGAACGGCGAGCTCCTGCGGCATCGGCTTACGCCCAGCTTTGTATTCGGAATACTCTTTATGGCGGAAGGTAGGCGCGTGTACGTCAAAGGCAACAACCGCATGCGTAGGCTTTTTATCGGAAATAATCTTTAAGAGCAATTTTATAAAACCAAAAACGCCGTTCGTAGGCGTGCCGTCCTTGGTCGTAAAAACAGGCGTTGCATAAAATGCCCTATTCAACAAACTATTTCCATCAATCAGTATCAATTTTTCCATATCGTTCCCCTGCTTTTATCGCGGTTGATATCATTTAGTATTTACAATTCCAAAAAAAAGTATAAAAATGCGAAAAAGAAGAAATATTTTTATTTTTTACCCATAAAAACGCTTGCTTTTTTTGAAACAATCTTATATAATAATAGAGCTTTCGACGAACGCCGAAGTGGTGGAATGGCAGACGCGACGGACTCAAAATCCGTTGGTAGCGATACCGTGTGGGTTCAAGTCCCACCTTCGGCACCAAGAATGAGCATCTACGCTGTGGATGCTCATTTTTATTTTACTTTTAACGTGCGAGCATCTTAAATATTTGATAAGCGTTTTATTTTTAACAATGCACATAAATTACAGGAAACTATAATACTTCCACCGTGCCGTCTAAAATGCGATATACTCTATCGGCAAGCGCAAGCGCCGCAGGACGATGCGTGACCATAATACAGGTTTTTCCTTCGAGCGCTTTGATTGCGGACAAGAGCTTTCCTTCCGTTTCGCTATCAAGGGCGCTCGTCGCTTCGTCCAAAAGAAGCACGGGACGATTGGAAAGCAATGCCCTTGCAATCGCCAAACGCTGTTGCTGACCTTCGGAAAGCCCTGCGCCGCGCTCGGAAAGCACGGTGTCGATACCGTCTGGAAGCTCGTAAACAAACTCCGCTTGCGCGATAGTCAGCGCGTCTTTAATCTCGTCTTCGGATACGTCGCCTTTTGCAAAAAAGAGTAGGTTTTCTTTGATCGTTCCAGAGAACAAGAAATTTCCCTGCGGAACGTATGCAAACATATCCTTAGGCTTTGCGGCATAATCTACCCTGTCACCGTTTTTCTTGCTTAATACCATTTCGCCGCTAGTAGGTTTATAGACGCCAAGCAAAAGCTTGAACAAGGTACTTTTTCCCGAACCCGAGTTGCCGACAATACAGATACTTTCGCCATTTTCAACGGACAAGCTAACGCCCTGCAAGACCTTTTCCCTGCCGTAATCAAAGGAAACGTTCGTAAGTGAAAATCCTTGTACTTCATCCGCCGAGAGCGTTTCTTGGGCTATGGATGTTTCTTCGGCTACCGAGGTAATCTCGTCCAAGCGTTCTGCGCTTGCTTGTCTAGAAAAAATCGAAGGTATTACGTTCGAGATCGCCGAGAATGGATGTTGCAACTGATTCAAAAGCAAAACGATGGAAAGCATTGCGCCAAATTCCATTCCGCTCATTAAGCGAATACTGCACCAAATTACCGCAAAAATCAGCCCAACGTTGCTGAGAATGTGCATAGACGAGTTCATAATCGTCCTTAAAACGTTGCGTTTTAATCTCGCGCGGTAATACTTCTCGGAATAGTCGTCCGCCTTTTGTGCGACCTTTTCTTCGGCGTTATACGCCTTAATCGTAAGCAAGGAAGCCAAGCCTTCTTGCATAAAGGAACGGGATTCGCCGTCGATTTTCATCAAGCCCTTATGTAATGTCTTTACCTTCTTTCTAAGCAAGCCCGTCAATGCGCCGCCGATCACGCCGCAAAGCACGTAAATAGCTGTAAACAAAGGATCAAGCGTAGCAAGCGCGGCGATTGCGCCTACGCATTGAACCGCCATCCCGACTAGCGAAGCTGGCAAGCCTACGGAAGATACAACCACTTCCGATAAGTCCGACGTGATGCGCGTCAAAAGATCACCACTATGATATTCCCCAACCGATGCGTAATTCGAGCGCAAAATCTTGCCGAAAACGCTCGTTCTTTGCTCGGAAAGCATTCTGCTGCAAAGACGTTCCCCGCAATAACCGTAAAATACGCGCATGAAAATTTTCAGCGCTAAAATTCCAAGCAAAATAATCGAAACGAGCAAAATAGTTTGCTCGTTTTTCTCTTCTGCCGCCGCCACCAAGAATTGAATGGTATACGCAAACAACAACGCGGCGATCGTCGATAATACGGACAAAACGGTCACGAACGCAATCGAGGCGCGGTACGGGCGCATTTCGCGCTTCAACCAAGCCTTTCCCTTGTTAGACGTTGCTTTCTTTCCCATTATTATTCCTTCTCCAACCAAAAAATCGTAAAATCTTCTTAACGACTGCCTTAAAACAAACCCAAAGCCGTACGAAAAAACGACGGAACTTGTATGTTTTTACCCTTCTTTTTGCGTATTTTAAGTACTTTTTATCCGTGCAATAATAATGCTTGTCCTTGCGGTAAAACTCCGTTAAAACGCCAAAAACGTCTTCTTCGGGGATGTTTTCATTGCTATAACAATTATCACCGCGAATAATATACCCCGTAGGCGTAGGATAGAGCACGCGATGTAAAACGTAAGCGTTTCCGCGACGGTATAAAGCGACATCCAAGGGCTTTAGCTTTTCCGTCTTTGCGCGTACGACGATCGTATCCCTACGCTCTTTGAGCATAGGAAGCATACTAACCCCTACCGTCGGACCTGCATAATATCCCTGCTGAGCAATCACTTCTTCAATTTTTAATCTTTCCGCCGCCTGCATATCAATCCGCAAAACCGTTTTCGGTAAGCGTTTTGATGAAACGCTCAACGTCCGCGCGAGCCACATCTTCGGCAACGTCGTATTCCGCAGTCAAAGCGGCAACCCCTTCTTCAAGCGTATGCTCCTTGGTGTAAAAGCTCCAAAGGAATTCGCCCGTGGCGTTCAAATTGATCATTCCACGGAACTTTTTGCTCATTTCACCAACAGGCACGACCACGCATTGATCGGCAACTCTTCTAACCACAAATCCGTTTTTGATTTTCATATTATTCTTCTCCGTTTCTTTTTTGAGCAAAGGATTGCCCTGTCATACTTTCGAACGAACAACGCACTGCTTCGTCTGAAATATCACAACAAAGCAACCAAGCAGGTACGTTTTGAATTAGCTTATCCGCAAGTTCCAACGTTTTTTCTGCGGCAACCGCTTCCGTAGGAAGCAGGATTTGCAAAAAGAGCTTTGCCGCCGTTTCCGTAGGCGTCAAGCGGCGAATGGAGTTTTCCTTTGCTTGCTGTAAAAAGCACAGCCCCATCAAAGGCGCTTGTGTATTCTCGCCGCGACCTTCCTTGCCCATCCACGGCGTGCCGTATGCAATAACGTCCTTTTCGCCGATCGACAAAATCGGCTTGTCGCCGTTGACAATCTTTGCGCTGTCCAAATATTTAAGCCAAAGCCCTGTGTGCGTAGATTTGCCCGTGCCACTTCTACCTAAAAAGGCGTAGGCTTTCCCTTCGTATTCGAGAACTGCCGCGTGCAAAAGCATCCTATCAAACTGCGGCATTTGCAAGCACATACTGCGATACAGGCAGATATTTTCCAAATATCCGTCCGAGAATTGCGGCGCGCCAGCGCGCTCCTCGTCAATCTCGTCCTTCGATGCCGTAGCCACAATATCGGGCGGTGACGTTTGATCGTCGGAAAGGTACTTGGCGCAAAAACGGTCGGTATACGCGTATTCATTTTTGATTTCAATGCGAAGACCCGCTATTTTATAAATCATCGTTATTATCCGTTAATTCCATTCTTCGGGGAACTCTATACCGTTTTCATCTTGAACGACGGAATTATTGTTTGCATCTTTCGACCCGTCTTTTCCACAGGACGAAAAAGCAAACAACCCCATCGCAAGCATTACCGCTAGCAACACTATACTTATCTTTTTCATAAGCTTATACCCTAACGTCGCCCGACTTGCCAAGCAAGTTCGCATGCTTGACCATAATCGGCTCGATTTCATTCATAATAAACTCGACCGTCTGTGAAGGCGCTCTGCCGATGAACTTCGTTGCGTCCAAAATATCGTCGATATGATCCCATACAGGTGCAAACATTTCGTCCTGCTTGATAAGATCGATCAAATTATTTTCCTTCCCTTCCAACTTCACGTTCTTGCCTGCTTCCATGGAAAGAACGCGGATGCGTTCGTGAAGCTCTTGACGGTTGCCGCCTGCCTTCACACATTCCATCATGATGTTTTCGGTAGCCATAAACGGAAGCTCGGCGCGAATGTGCTTTGCAATAACCTTTTCGTAAACGACTAAATTTTCCGCAACGTTCATATAGATATTGAGAATGGCGTCAACGGAAAGGAATGCCTGTGCGTTGACAATACGGCGGTTTGCCGAGTCGTCCAGCGTGCGTTCAAACCACTGCGTGGACGCCGTCAAGGCGCTGTTCATCGGCAGGGAAATCACGTAGCGAGCAAGCGCGCCGATACGTTCACTTCTCATCGGATTGCGCTTATACGCCATCGCGGACGAACCGATTTGGTTCTTTTCGAACGGTTCTTCAATTTCCTTCATGTTTTGCAAAATACGAATATCGTTCGAGAACTTATACGCACTTTGCGCAATCTGCGAAAGAACGCAAAGAACGTTATAATCAAACTTTCTAGGATACGTTTGACCCGTCACGCCGTATACGCTATCATAGCCGAGCTTGGATACAACCTTTTGTTCAAGCTGCTTAATCTTTGCTTCATCGCCGTTGAAAAGCTCCATAAAGCTGGCTTGCGTGCCCGTCGTGCCCTTTACCCCACGAAGCTTGACGTGCGACTTCAAATCCATAAGGTTGTCGTAGTCCATCTTCAAATCCTGCAACCAAAGAGTCGCGCGCTTGCCAACCGTAGTAAGCTGTGCAGGCTGCAAATGGGTAAAGCCGAGCGTCGGCATATCCTTATATTTTAAGGCAAACTTTTTCAGCTTGTCCATTACGTTGACAAGCTTTGCAAGCACCAAATCCAGTGCTTCGTCGATCATAATCGCTTCAGCATTACAGTTGACGAAACAGCTCGTTGCGCCAAGGTGAATAATCGGCATTGCCTTCGTTGCCTTTGCCCCGTAAGCCTTTACGTGCGCCATAACGTCGTGACGAACTTCCCGTTCGAACTGCGCCGCAAGCTCGTAATCAATGTCTTCTGCGTATGCTTTGAGCTCGTCAACCTGCTCCTGCGTGACGTTTAAGCCAAGCTCCATTTCCGATTCCGCAAGCGCGATCCAAAGCTTTCTCCAAAGCTTGAAGCGTTTTTCATCGGAAAAGGCATGCTGCATCTCTTTGCTTGCATAGCGCGTAATCAGTGGATTGTTATATACGGAATTGTCAATCATATTTCGCTCCTTTTTATGCTTTTTTGGGCTCGGGATATTCCACGCCAAAGGTTTCCGCCGTGACAGATTTCATCACTTGGTCTTCATAGGGACGATCGTGCCAGTCCGTTTTTGCGCCTGCGATTTCGTCTACCGTTTCCATTCCTTCCAACACCTTGCCGAACGCCGCGTATTGACCGTCCAAATAATCCGCTTCTTCGTGCATAATAAAGAACTGCGAGCCAGCTGAATCAGGATGCCCTGCGCGCGCCATTGAGATTACACCGCGCTCGTGGGAAATATCGTTTTGGCGGAAGCCGTTGACAAAAAATTCGCCAGGGATACGATAGCCGGGGCCGCCTGTACCGTTGCCGTCGGGATCGCCGCCTTGGATCATAAAGCCTGCGATAACGCGGTGAAAAATCAAGCCGTTATAAAAGCCCTTGTTGACAAGCGACAAAAAGTTGTTGACCGTATTCGGCGCTTTGTCGGGAAAAAGTTCCACACGGATGGTTTTTCCACTGTTCATTTCAATAGTGACAATAGGATTGCTCATAATATAACTCCTTTCTTATTCTTCAAATTTTTCAACGGATACGTTCGCGTCGGCAAAGAGCGCGAGCGAAAAATCGTCCGGATAGCCGTGCTTATAAACAACACGTTTAATGCCTGCATTGATGATAATCTTTGCACAAATTACGCAAGGCTGATGGGTACAGTACAGCGTTGCACCGTTCACTTCAATCCCCAAGCGCGCCGCTTGGACGATTGCGTTTTGCTCCGCGTGCACCGCGTAGCAAATTTCCTGCATCGTGCCGCTGGGAATATTCTTTTTGCGGCGCAAGCATTCGCCGCGCTCCATACAGCTCGTAATGCCTGCGGGCGCACCGTTATAGCCCGTGGTAAGTACGTGTTTATCCTTGACGATAATCGCACCAACGTGACGGTTTTCTTGGTAGCAGCTCGACCAGCTAGCCACCGTTTCCGTAAGTTGCATAAAACGTTTATCCCACTTGTTCATCGTAGACATATTCATTACTCCATAGTTTTTTTCTATTGTAGCATACTTTGTGAAAAAACGCAACGCTTTGACGAAAAATAGTTGCATTTTCCTTATAAATAAGGAAGAATGCGCAATCAAAAAAATAAAATTCATTTTTCACAAAGATTTTATCAAAAATTACCAGTTTTTTGTTTGATGTTTTGAGAAAATTGTTTATAATAAAAGCGTATAAAAAATGGGTTGATAAAATCAACCGTTCAACAAGGAGAATATTATGACCATTAAACCCTTATTCGATAAAGTTGTTATCGAAAGCGTACCCGTACAGGAAAAGACGGCAAGCGGCTTGTTTTTGACGGCGGCTTCCCAAGAAAAGCCCCAAGCTTACACCGTTGTTGCAGTCGGCCCCGGCGGCATCATTGACGGAAAAGAAATCACCATGCAGGTGAAGGTTGGCGATAAGGTTCTTTGCTCGCAGTATAGCGGCTCGGACTTTAAGCTTGACGGAAAAGAGTTCACGATTATCAAGCAAAGCGACATTCTTGCCGTTTTGGAAGACTAATAAAAGGAGAATACAACCATGGCAAAACAAATCAAATACGGCGAAGATGCCAGAAAAGCGTTGGAAGCAGGCGTAAATACCCTTGCCGATACCGTAAAAATCACCCTTGGCCCGAAGGGCAGAAACGTAGTTCTCGATAAGAAATACGGCGCTCCCTTAATCACCAACGACGGTGTGACGATTGCAAAAGAAATCGAGCTTGCAGACCCGTTTGAAAACATGGGCGCACAGCTTGTAAAAGAAGTTTCCACCAAGACCAACGACGTTGCGGGCGACGGTACGACCACTGCTGTCGTTTTGGCGCAGGCGATCGTTCGCGAAGGCTTGAAAAACCTTGCGGCAGGCGCAAACCCTATCATTTTGAAAGAAGGTATCAAGAAGGCGGTTGATCTTGCCGTAGAACACTTGAAATCCATTTCCAAAGCGGTAGAAAGCCAAAAGGAAATCGAACAGGTTGCTTCCATTTCCGCAGGGAACGGCGAAGTAGGCGCGCTCATTGCAAACGCAATGGAAATCGTAGGCAAGGACGGCGTTATCACCGTAGAAGAAGGCAAGTCAATGAACACCGAGCTTTCGACCGTCGAAGGTATGCAGTTCGACCGTGGCTACGCGTCCGCGTACATGGTGACGAATACCGATAAGATGGAAGCGGTTATCGAAAATCCCTTCATCTTGATCACCGATAAGAAAATTAGCTCCTTGCAGGAATTGCTTCCTGTGATTGAACCCCTTGCGCAACAAGGCGCACGCCTTTTGATCATTGCGGAAGACGTTGAAGGGGACGCTTTGGCGGCTTTGATCGTAAACAAGCTGAAAGGCGTTTTCAACTCCGTTGCAGTAAAAGCCCCTGGCTTTGGCGATAGAAGAAAGGAAATGCTCCGCGATATCGCAATTTTGACGGGCGGTCAAGTGATCTCTTCTGATCTTGGAATTGAGTTCAAGGACGTCACCCCCGATATGCTCGGCCGTGCGGCTACCGTTCGCGTAGACAAGGAAAACACCACCATCATCGGCGGCGTTGGCAATCCTGCGGCAATCAAGGATCGTATCAATTCTATCCGCGCGCAAATTGCGGAAACGAAATCCGACTACGATAGAGAAAAGCTCCAAGAACGCCTTGCAAAGCTTGCAGGCGGCGTTGCTGTAATTAGCGTTGGCGCGGCTACCGAAGTGGAAATGAAGGAAAAGAAGCTCCGCATTGACGACGCTTTGGCGGCTACCAGAGCGGCTGTGGAAGAAGGCTACGTGCCTGGCGGCGGCGTTGCGCTTCTCTCTGCTGTTCCCAAACTCTCCGCGCTTGTGGAAGATTTGACAGGCGACGAAAGAACGGGCGCTGCAATCGTATTGAAGGCAATCGAAGAGCCCATTCGCCAAATCGCAAAGAACGCAGGCTTGGACGGCTCTGTGATCGTTGACAAGGTATTGACGAAGAATGAAGAAAACTACGGCTTCGACGCACTCAATAACAAGTATTGCAACATGGTAGAAAGCGGCATCATCGACCCGACGAAGGTCACCCGTTCCGTATTGCAAAACGCGGCGTCTGTTGCGGCAACCTTGCTTACGACCGAAAGCATTGTCACCGATATTCCTACCCCCCCTGCTCCCGTAGCACCTGCTCCTGATATGGGCGGTATGTACTAATTCCCACAATCAAAACAAAAAACTGTTGCCTAGCGCAACAGTTTTTTTATTTACATCATACTTTCTAAAATGAGCTTGTCCGCGACCAAGGCGATAAACTCGCTGTTCGTCGGCTTTTCTGTACCTAAGTAAATCCGCGTACCGAAAATCGCGTTGATGGCGTCTACCCTGCCGCGATTCCATGCGACTTCGATAGCGTGACGAATTGCCCTTTCCACCTTACTCGACGACGTATTATAAATTTTAGCAACGCCTGGATACAATTCCTTTGTCACCGCGTTGATTACGTACGGCGTTTCCACCGTCATTTTGATTGCTTCGCGAAGATACGAATACCCCTTAATGTGTGGCGGAATTCCTATGGAAATAAAGATTTCGCTAATTTTTTCGTCAATCGTCACCGCTTTTCTATGCGCGTTGGCATATTCGCCCGCTTCCGCCTTGACTTCTTCTTCCATTAGCTCTTCGATTCGTTCCATCGCGGTAGATACGGAAAACGGCTTTACCAAATAATAATGTGCGCCTAAATTGAGAGCCTTTTCAATCAACTCGTCGTTTGCCACGCCGCAAGCAACAATCTTCGCATTGTTGCAATTCTTTTTTACCGTTTGAATAACGCCGCATCCATCCGTTCCTTTAATGAACATTCCTGTGACAACAAGGTCGGGATGCTCACGCGTGATTTTTACAATCCCTTCGTCACCGTCGTCACCTGCGTGTATTACGCGATAACCGCCATGCTTTTGCAAAGCTTGCTTTAACTGCTCCATCGCAGCCAAATTGCTCTCTAACAAAACTACGTTAAACGTTTTCATAATATGCTCCTATGCAATTTCATTTTCCGCATTCTTCGCTTGCGGTAAGGATATTATACTACATTTTTTTGCATAGGACAAGCATTATTTTACAATATTTTAATATTTTTATCGAATATTTAATAATTATTGTAAAATATTTTGTCGTAATTTGTCGAAACGCTTTCTTTCGATAAAAAAAATACTCCCAAGCAAGGTCTTCGGGAGTATTTTTGCAGCTTATTGACTGATTTCGTCGATATATTCGTCGTACGTGACTTGACGATCGTAAACCTTTGTATCCTTGATTTCAATGATACGGTTGCAAACGGTGTTCATAAGCTCTTGGTCGTGCGAAGTTAAGAGCATACAGCCCCTGTACGCCGACAAGCCGTCGTTGAGCGCGGTGATGGATTCGAGATCCAAGTGGTTGGTAGGCTCGTCAAAGATCAAGAAATTACTGCCTTCGAGCATCATCTTTGCAAGCATACAGCGCACCTTTTCGCCACCCGAAAGCACCTTTGCCTTCTTCAAGGCTTCTTCGCCCGAGAAGAGCATTCTTCCCAGCCAGCCGCGAAGGTATTCTTCGTAATGGTCGTTCGAGAACTGAGAAAGCCATTCTACAAGATTGAGCTCACAGCCTTCAAAGTACTCGTTGTTGTTTTGCGGGAAATAGGAAAGGGTAATCGTCTTGCCCCACTTAATGCTACCAGCGTCGGGCTCTACTTTGCCGTTCAAAATATCGTAGAGCATCGTGATCGTCGTGCTCTTATCGGAAACAAAGCCGATCTTTTCATCGCGCTGTACCGTGAAGGATACGTTTTCAAAGTACCCCTTCTTCGTCAGCCCTTCCACCATCAAAATATCGTGACCGATCTCTCTTTCAAACTTGAAGTTGATGAAGGGATATTTACGAAGGGAAGGCTTGAAGTCGCTGATCGTTAGCTTTTCAAGCTCCTTTTTACGGGACGTTGCTTGACGGGATTTAGAAGCGTTCGCCGCAAAGCGTGCGATGAACTCTTGCAGTTCCTTTGCGCGCTGTTCCGCTTTCTTGTTTTGATCGCGTTGCTGACGGGCAAGGAGCTGGCTCGTTTGATACCAAAAATCGTAGTTGCCGACAAACATATTGATCTTACCAAAGTCAACGTCGCAAATGTTCGTACAAACCTTGTTCAAGAAGTGACGGTTGTGGGAAACAATGATGATCGTGTTTTCAAAATCCATCAAATAGTTTTCCAGCCATCTTACCGTTTTTATGTCCAAGTTGTTGGTAGGCTCGTCCAAAAGAAGCACGTCAGGATCGCCAAACAATGCTTGTGCCAAAAGTACGCGGACCTTTTGCTTTGCGTCAAGATCGCCCATAAGGCAGTAATGCAATTCTTCCCCGATGTCCAGAGCGTTCAAAAGCTGGCCTGCTTGATATTCCGCATCGTAGCCGTTCATTTCGGCAAACTCGCTTTCTAAATCTGCCGCTCTAATACCATCTTCTTCGCTAAAATCAGGCTTTGCATACAAGGCGTCCTTCTCGTCCATCACTTCCACGAGACGCTTATAGCCCATCATAACCGTGCGCAAAACCGTTTCGTTATCGTACATATTTTGGTTTTGCTGCAAAACGGACATACGCTCGTTTTTATCCATGGAAACAAAGCCCTTTTGGGGATCAATCTCGCCCGAAAGAACCTTCAAAAAGGTGGATTTCCCTGCGCCGTTCGCGCCGATGATGCCGTAGCAATTTCCTTTCGTAAATTTTAAGTTGACGTCTTCAAACAGTTTTTTACTGCCAAGCTGCAACGAAACGCCCGTGACCTGTAACATTCCATACTCCTTTGCGTGTTTTTCATCCTTTCGATTATAACATAGATTTTGTTGAATTGCAATCGTTTCAAGGCTCAAAAAGCAAACAAAAAGGCTCTCGCCTAAAAAACGAGAGCCTAAGCAAAAATTATTTCGTCAACTTTTCAAGTTCCGCAGCAACGTCGCCAACCGTCACCAAGTTTTCAACGTCTTCATCGGGAATAGTGATACCAAACTCATCTTCCAAACGGCTGAGAAGCTCAACAACGTCCAACGAATCAGCGCCCAAATCTTCTACGATTTTTGCATCAGCAGATACTTTATCAACCGAAATGTTCAATGCTTCTGCAAGCATTTCCTGTACTTTTTGCAACATAATCAATTCCTCCAAAGGTTTTAAGGTTTTGTGTAATCACACTATATATCTATTGTAATACGAAATTGTTGATTTGTCAAGTGTTTTTCTACAAAAGATTACTTGCGGTCGCTACGCATGGTCAAGCCGATACGGTTTTTCTTCACGTCTACTTCTTTTACTCGGACGGTGACAACTTGACCCACCTTCAATACTTCCGAAGGATGCTTGATATAACGATCGGTAATTTGCGAAATATGCACCAAGCCGTCTTGGTGAACGCCGATGTCGATGAACGCGCCAAAATCCACGACGTTTCTTACCGTACCAGTAAGCTCCATACCCACCTTCAAATCTTCAATACCCATAATATCTGAACGAAGGGTCGGTGCAGGCAATGCGTCACGAATATCACGGCCCGGCTTCATAAGCTCGGTGACAACGTCCATAAGCGTTGCTTGATCCAAGCCCGTTTCGTTTGCCGCCTTTTGCGCGCCGTATGCGTTGATTTTTTGCTTCAAATCGGCAATACGTCTTGCACGCACGTCTTCCTTCGTATACGAGAAAAGTTTCAAAAGGGTTTCCGCTTTATCGTAGCTTTCAGGGTGTACTGCCGTGTTGTCCAAAATATTGTCGCCACAGTCAATACGCAAGAAGCCTGCGCATTGCGTGAACGCCTTTTCGCCAAGCTTAGGCACTTTCAAAAGCTGTTTTCTCGACGTAAACTTACCGTGCGCGTTGCGGTAATCAACGATATTCTTCGCGATACCTGCATTCAAGCCTGCAATAAACTTCAAAAGGGAAACGCTGGCGGTGTTGAGATCGACGCCGACGCTGCTTACACAGTCTTCCAAAACCCCTTCCAAAGCGCTATCCAAGCGTTTTTGGTTCATATCGTGTTGGTACTGACCGACGCCGATGGATTTAGGGTCGATTTTGATAAGCTCCGCAAGCGGATCTTGCAAGCGGCGAGCAATCGAAACCGCGCTACGCGTGGTGACGTCGAACTCAGGGAATTCTTCCGCCGCCAAGGGGCTTGCGGAATAGACGGACGCGCCTGCTTCGTTTACGATTACGTACCCGACCGTTCTGCCAGTTTCCGCCTTGATTTCCTTTACAAGATTTGCGATAAAGATTTCACTTTCCTTGCTTGCCGTACCGTTTCCGCAAGAGATAACTTCTACCTTGTGCTTTGCGATCATTTCCTTCAAAACGCGCTTGGGTACGTCCACCTTTGCGCCAGGCAACGTCACGTGCACAACGGTGTTATCGAGCACCTTACCCGTACCGTCCACAACGCAAATTTTACAGCCAGTGCGGTAGCCAGGGTCCCAACCCATCGTCACTTTGTCCTTTACAGGCGGTTGCATAAGCAAGGGCTTCAAGTTCAATTCGAACATTTTAATCGCCTGCTCGCTCGCTTCTTCAAAGAGTTGCGCGCGGACTTCGCGTTCTACCGAAGGAGCGATCAAACGATCGTAGCTGTCTTCCGCCGCCGCCTTTACGATTGCCGTGCTTTCCCCGCCGCTTTTCAAAAACGCCGCAGCCGTGATACGCTTTGCAACGTCCGAATTGAGTTCGATGGAAACCTTCAAGAACTCTTCCTTTTCACCGCGATTCAAAGCCAAAATACGGTGACTCTTTGCTTCGCTGACTGGCTCGGAATAATCCGCATACATTCCGTACGTCTTTGCTTCGTCCGCTTCTTCCTTGCCCTTTGCGTAGCAAGACGTGATTTCCCCGTGCTTGAAGAAGAAGTTTCTCAGCTTTTTACGCGTGTTTGCGTCGTCGGAAATGATTTCCGCAATGATATCCTGCGCGCCTGCAATCGCCGCTTCGACAGTGGGCACTTCTTCGGTGATATATTTTGCCGCTTCCGCCTTTACGTCCAAAGCAGGATCTTGCGCAAAAATCGCGTCCGCAAGCGGCTGTAAGCCCTTTGCAATCGCCACCGAAGCACGCGTTTTTCTCTTTTGCTTAAACGGACGGTAGACGTCTTCTACTTCCGTAAGCGTCGTTGCCGCAAGGAGCGCCGCCGAAATTTCTTCGGTCATTTTCCCCTGCTCGGTGATCGACGAACGCACTTCCTCCTTTC
This sequence comes from Clostridiales bacterium, assembly GCA_015069565.1. Taxonomy (GTDB): domain Bacteria; phylum Bacillota; class Clostridia; order Christensenellales; family Borkfalkiaceae; genus Scatosoma. The sequence goes on along the minus strand of SVIJ01000004.1, from coordinate 35,312 downwards.
TCTTTTCCAAGTTGCGAAGGTATGTAAGTCGATCGAAAATCGAACGCAATACTTGGTCGTCACAGCTGCCCGTCATCTCTTTACGATAACGAGCGATAAAGGGAATGGTATTCCCTTCGTCGATGAGCGAAACGATATTCTTCGTATGCGTTTCCGTTAAGCTAAATTCCTGCTGAATCGTTTGTAAAATATCCATTAGAGCACCTTATATAGTTTTTATTTTCAGAGTTTTCAAAAACTCCTTTTGTTCGTTTGTTAAGCGATAGCTTTCTACCGCCTTTTGAATAGATTTGTTGTGCGTTTTTGCATCCAGCGAGCCTTCCCGTAAAAACGACACACCGTCGTCGAAGTGCTTTATAAGCACTTCCGCAGTAAGCCAAGCCGCCGCCATATGTACGTAATAAGGAGCGCAATCCGATCTCCTTAAATACTCAAAAATAAGCGGTAAGTATTCCCTTTCTACATAATAGGATAACAGCATAACGAGCGAAAATCGAACGGAAAATTCCGTACCCATTCGAAAATACCGCTCTACGTATTGCAAGAAATCCGCTTTGTGCTTTGCGATACATTTCGGCTTGAAGCTATCGCAAAGCGCCCAGTTGGTAATCAGCGGTATTGCATGATCCAAGTAGCTTATAAAGCTCTCGTACGGCAAATAGGAAATTGCCATAAGCTTGATAAAAGTCACTTCGTAATACTCGTCGGGAAAGGCTAAAACTTCGTCCACGGACACCGCCTTTGCAATTTTTCGCATTATCGGCGTTCGAATGCCAAGCAAACGCTTAGGCGGCTCTTTGATAAGTCCGCCGTGAAAAATTGCCAGCTTTGGCTCGGCGTGCTTTTTTAATTCCTGTAAAAAATCAGCGTAAGTCATCGAGCTGTTCCTTCCATGCGTCTTCACGATACCTTGGATTTGCAGGGCTTGTAGACGGCATTTTTAAGTGCGGAATAGAAATGTTGCCGTAAGCCTTGCAAAAAAGCTCGTAGGCAAGCGCACCGTTGAGCAAGATTTTTTCAATCTTAGCCGCGCTAAAAATGGGCGTGAGATCGGCAATCCTTGCGTTTGAAAGAGTTGCGTCCTTAGAGCCTTCTATCGTGCACTCCGTTGCAATATCCCAAAGGGCAATTCCCTTCGAAAGCAAAAAGGCTTTGCGTTCTTCAATGCTTTCCAAAAAGGGAGAGCCAAAAACGGAAAAGAGCATTTTCCAAAAGCGGTTTTGCGGATTTCCGTAATAAAAGGAAACCTGACGACTTTTTACAGACGGAAAACTGCCTAAAATAAGCACTTTGCTATTGCTATCATAGACGGGCGGAAAACCCATCTTCACTACGTCGTCCATATTTACAAATCAAAGGGTTTGTCCGTGTTGCCGACAAGCGCCACCGCCTTTTTGCCGTTTTTCCCCGAGAAGGCAAACTCTATCGCTTCTTCCACCTGCACTTTCGTTGCCGATTGCAGCTGTTCAAAGCGCGCGTCTACGTCGTAAAGACGATCACGATACAGCATTTCCTTGCCAAAGGTGAGCATTTGCGTGGAGCTGCTTTCCATCCCAAACAAAATCGACGATTTCATCTGTTCGCGAGCGCGTAAAAACTCTTCGTCCGTAACCCCGTTCTTTACAAGCTCGGCAACGACGGAATCCACCGCTTCATAGGCAGATTGCGCCTTCGCAGGATTGACGCCCGCATAAATATTCAGCGAGCCGCATTCCGCATAACGGGAGCCATACGAATAGACCGAATAGGCAAGCCCCAGCTTTTCGCGAACTTCTTGGAAAAGACGAGAGCTCATACTGCCCCCCAAAATATTGTTCATCAGCGAAAACGGAACGTCCGTTTCCGCAAACAGCGAAATGGCAGGATACGAGATTGCAAAGTGCATTTGTTCAATCGGCTTTTGCTTGACGAGTGACTCACCTGTTTTTTCAATGGTTAAAATGCGCTTTTCAAAATTACCCTTAGGCAAATTGTTAAAATGCGTTTCTACAAGCGCAATCGCCGTATCGAAGTCGATGCCGCCAGCAAAGGAAATCACGATATTTTCGGGGCAATATCTTGCATTTTTATAACGCTTGATATCTTCTACCGTAAAACCCTTTACGTTGCTTGCAGGGCCTAAAATATTCCTGCCGTAATTGCGTTTTCCGTAGGTTGCCACCGCAAGCAAATCCAAGCACAAATCTTCGGGACTGTCTTCGTTCATCGAAATTTCTTCGCAAACAACCCCTTTTTCCCGTTCTAATTCGTCTTCGGGATAGGTTGCGTTCAAGAACAAATCGGACAAGAGCTCAAACGCCGTTGCCGCGTGATCGGTGGTCGACTTTGTATAATAACACGTCGTGTCCTTGGACGTAAACGCGTTTACCTGCGCGCCGATTCGATCGAACGCGTCGGAAATTTCAAAGGAATTACGCTTTTTTGTCCCCTTGAACTGCATATGCTCGATAAAATGCGAGATGCCGTCTTCCGCATCCGTTTCCATCGCACCGCCCGTACCGACCAAAATCCCCATTGTGACTGAATACAGCCCAGGCATTTGTCTTACAACCACTCTTAATCCGTTAGAATATCTTTTTTCTCTTACCATTTTACTCCTTCAAGCGTAAATTTTCGGTGACTGTAATCACAGAAAGTCCACGTCTTTTGTATTCCTTTAATATGTCGGGCAATGCCTTTACCGTATGCGCCATCGGGTGCATAAGCACAAGCGCGCCCCCTGCAACGTCCTTTGTTGCGCGCGAATAGACGAGCGATGCATCTTTATCGCGCCAGTCGATCGTATCCTTCGTCCAAAGCACCGTCTTCATCTTCAAGCTTTTTGCAACGGATACCGCAACCGAAGAATATGCGCCGCTCGGCGGAGCAAAAAGGGTTGGCTCTTGCCCCGTTGCCAGGGTTAAAAACTGATTACACCTTGCAATCTCTTCCCTGTTTTCTCGCTCGCTAAGCTTTGCGTGGTCCTTATGAAAATAGCCGTGATTGCCAAGTTCGTGACCACGCGCGGCAATCTCTTTTACGCAAGCAACGTTATCATCCGCCCACGAGCCGCCGATGAAAAAGGTTGACTTTGCCAAATATTCGTCCAAAACGTCCAAAATCTCGTAGACTTCTTCCGTCCCCCAGTAGACGTTGAACATCAGCGATACGCCCGTTTCTGCGTTCCCCTTGCGGTATACTTCGTCTTCAAGAGAAACGGTTGCCGCTTTTTCAGGGGCAAAGCACACGAACGCAACGGAAAAGGACAATGCGATTACCGCCAAGTTCGCGCTAAGGCGCATCCACAGTTTTTGCTTATTCTTCATAAATTACTCCTTGAAAAGGTTATAAATTATTTTATTTTTCAAGGCAGTCAAATATGATTATTTGATTTTAACGATGGTGACGCCCGTTTCCCCTTCGCCGTAATGGCCTAAGCGGAACTCTGCTACGTTTTTACATTTGCGCAAGTATTCGTGAATTCCTGCGCGAAGCTTGCCCGTACCCATGCCGTGTACTATGCGCACTTCTTCCAACCCTGAAAGAACTGCCGCATCCAAGAACGCTTCCACTTCGGGGATTGCATCCAAAACCGTCTTTCCGATCACGTTGATTTCGAGCGAAGGGATCGGTCTTGGAGCAAGTGATTTGGAAACCTGCACGGGACTTGCCGACTGCTTTCTCTTCCATTTGGGGAGCTTTTCCCCCTTCTTTTCCGCTTTTGGTTCAACGAGCACGGAAAGCTCGCTGATTTTCACCCGCAAGCGCAAATTGCCGCACAAAACTTCCGCTTCGTTCTTTTGCGGACGAATGCTTTGAATCGTACCCGAATCATTGATACGAGAAACGTAGACGGTATCCCCCACCTTCAAGGCTTTTACGTCGGCAGGCAAATACTGCGGACGAACAAGCTCTTCGCTTTGCGTATCGTAGGCAAGGTCGCCAAGCCGATTTTTTAGCGTTCTTGCGGCAATCAAATCGCTTTCGGAAAGCTGCTCCTTTGCAAAGATTTTTTCCATCTCCGCAAGCAGCTCTTCCGCGTCCGCCGAACGCTCGTTGATGATACGGCGGGATTCCGCCTTCGCCGACGAAAGCAGCTTTTCGCGCTCCTTTTGCAGGCGTTCTCTTTCCTTTTCCACCGCTTGAAGCTTTTCTTGCCACTCAGTTTTTACCTTTTCCACTTCCAAAAGCGCCTTTTCCGCTTGAATACGGCTCTCTTCCGCGCTACGAACAATATGCTCGAACGCTTGCGCGCCTTCGGAAAGACAAGACATTGCGTCTGCCAAGATAGAGTCTTTCAGCCCTAAACGACGGGAAATTGCCAAGGCATTACTCGACCCAGGCAGCCCTATCTTCATCACGTAAAGAGGTTGCAGGGTGCTTGAATCAAACTCCATACAAGCGTTTTCAATCCCATCCGTCGCAAACGCGTATTCTTTGAGCGCCGAATAATGGGTGGTGACAACACCCGTACAGCCCGTTTGAATCAAATGGGAAACGATTGCCTTTGCCAAGGCTTGCCCTTCGTCGGGATCCGTGCCGCCGCCAAGCTCGTCGATGAGAACAAGGCAATTTTGATTTGCGCGTTCAGTAATCTCAATCACGTTTTTGATATGCGATGAGAAGGTGGAAAGACTTTCTTCAATGCTTTGCGCGTCGCCGACGTCGCAATACACTTCTTCAAATACGGACACGGTGGCTTCGTTTGCAGGAATAAACAGCCCGCACATCGCCATCATGCAAAAGAGCCCGACCATCTTCAAGGTGACCGTTTTACCGCCTGTATTCGGGCCGCTAATCAGCAAGAAACGATACCCCTTGCCGAGCGACAAGGACACGGGAACAACCTTTTTAGGGTCGATAAGCGGATGGCGACCGCGACTAATTTCAATCAATCCGCGATCGTTGACCGTAGGCAAAACGCTATGCGTTTTATAGCCGTATTCCGCTTTTGCGTACAGGCAATCCAGCTCTTCCAAAAGCAAGATTGCAAGCTGTAATTCGTTTGCCATCATCCCGACCCTTCGAGAAAGCTCGGACAAAATCCGTTCGACTTCTTCCCTTTCGTCTATCATAAGCGAACGGAGCTCGTTGTTCATTTCCAGCACTTCTTCGGGCTCAATAAAGAAGGTTGCGCCCGTTGCCGAGCGATCGTGAATAAAGCCCTTGATATTGCGCTTGTATTCCGCTTTTACTGGCAAAACGTAGCGGTTGTTTCGCATCGTGACGATGCCGTCCTGCAAATACTTGCCTTCCGCGCCGCTTAAATACTCGGAAAGACGAGCGCGAATTCGCTCGTTGATAGAACGGATTTCCTTGCGCAAGGAATAGAGCTTATCACTTGCGTAATCGCTCACTTCGCTGTCGTTTAATATCTTTGCAGTGATGTCGTCTTCCAGCGCCGCGTTGAAGTACAGTCGGTTTGCAATCTCTTTCACCAAAACGATTGCTTCATCATTTACCGACGTAATCGACGTGTGGGCAATACGAACGGCGCGAAGCAGGTTCCCAACGGAAAGCAGTTCGCCGCAAGAGAGCGCCGAGCCCTTTTTCGAGCGTTCGAGCTCGTCGCTAAACGGCGGAAAATGCTCGATTTTGGAAACGCCGTGCTCAAAGAGCAAGCAAACGCATTCTTCCGTCAGCTTTAAGGATTTTTTCACTTCGGACAGGCTGGAAGACGGCTGCAAAGCGTGCATACGGAGCTTGCTCCCTTCCAAGGTGCAATAGCCTGCGGCAAGCGAGAGTATTTTATTCAGTTCTGTTTTTTCAATCGCTGCTGCGTTCATTATAACACTCCGTTTTTGGTATGCCCCGACGTATAGGTCGGGTAGACCGATTTTTGCTGCCCTTCGTTGTCCTTTGCCTGCACCGCTAAACCTTTGCGCTCTTGGGTGGTACATTCTATCAGTTGACCTGCGCCAACCAAACCCTTACCGATGAGGCTTGCACAGTTGAATACTTCAAACTTACATTCGCCCCTGCTATCCACGAAACGGCGCACGGGGAACGCCCTGCCGTTTTCGTCCGTCAAAACGTACGTATCATTTTTATCGCAACGGTTGCAGGTTTTCCCAAACGGACAATAGCAAAGGTCCATAATCTTGATATCCCCCGACGAAAGGCAAAACGCCTTATCGGAAACAAGCCCTGTACCTTCTTTGTCGGAAAGCTCCTTAGAGATTGCGTAATACTCGACTTCGTTATAAACCTGCGAAAGCGCAATCGGGTTGGTCAAATTAAAGCCCGTACCTGCAAAGAGCTTACAACCAAGTTCTTTGGCAAGATAAAGCCCTTCATAGCTATCCGCATAAATCCCGTCCAAGCTGTTTTCTTTTACCAAAGCCGAAACTCTTTCGATATCTTCGGACGTATGGAACGGCGGTAGATACAGGTACTTTTCCGCATTCAAAGTCAAAAAGCCATGTGGCAAGTCCGCACGATAATCCTGCGGTTTATAGACGGCAACGTCGCAGTCAAACCCATCAAAGGCGTTGCTGATAACCGCCACCTTCGCATTTTCCCCTTGGAAAACAGGAATACTCCATTTTTCAATCAGGGCTCCACGCCCACCGTTGACAAGCTTTGTAGACAGACGTTCATAAAACGTTCTACGGAAGGCATTCAGTTGGGATTTGGGCATAAACACATCCCCGTCGATGGAAACGTCTTCAAAGGTTATTTCTATCGGCAAGCCGTCCGTCTTTAAGAAACTCGCTTGAACGTCCTTTACGGTAAGCGGACTAGACGAAGCCGCCGCGAGCGGCTCTTCCGAGCGCATTACAATTCCGTCCCCTTCGGCTATGGCGTATTCGCCAACTGAAAAACACAAGCGCAAAGAAAGGGGGTATTTTCTTGGCTGACCGTCCACGACGCGTGCATTCACTGCCGTATCCGTAGTCACGAAAACGCTGTCGCCGTTCATCAATCGGCTTTTAGAAAAGAGAGAAAATCCGCGCCCAAACCTTCCGCCGAACACCGCGCCGCCGATTTCCTTTCCGTCGCGCAAAATCTTAAAGGCGTCACCCTGTTGGGCTTGAAAACTGCTCTCCACCAAGAACTTGCCTTTTTCGAACTTGACAACGCCCACCTTTTCCCCGATGTGGCCTTGCACGGCGCGGGATAAAAACCGCTTGTCCTGCCCGAACGCAAGCCCCTTTGTATAATTGCCGCGATTGTAGGTGCGTTTCAAATCGGAAAGCGTGTCAAAAGTAGCTTTCCCGTCTAGAATTTCGCGATAATATCGAACTGCCGCGCCTACGTATTCCTTGCGGCGCATACGCCCTTCAATCTTAAAGGAAAGAACGCCAACGTCAATAAGCTTTTGAATTTCTTCTCCCACCGACAAATCGGAAAGAGAAAGGGCGTATGCCTTTTCTTCAAAGCCTGCGCGGTTATAAGAATAACGCTTGCGGCAAGGCTGTTTGCATCTGCCGCGATTGCCGCTATTCCCCCCAACGAAGGACGAAAAATAGCATTGACCAGAAAAACAGGTACAGAGCGCGCCTTGTACGAAAACTTCCGTTTCGATGATTTTTGTAATTTTTGCAATTTCCGCAAGCGGCGTTTCACGCGCCAAGATTACGCGAGAAAATCCGTATTCCTTGGCAAGCTTTGCGCCGTATTCGCTACAAATCCCAGCCTGCGTGCTGGCGTGCAAAACGATTTCAGGATAGAGAGAATGGACGTATTTTCCAAGCAATAAATCCTGCATGATAATAGCGTCAACGCCTGCCGTCCAAAGCTTTATAAGCGTTTTTAAGAACGTATTCAGCTCCTTCTCTTTGACTGCGGTGTTCATTGCAACGTATACCTTCACGCCTGAAAAATGCGCTTTGCGCAAAATCCGCAAAAGTCCTTCGTCGTCGAAATTTTCCGCTCCGTCACGCGCCGAAAAAGCGGTATATCCAAGATATATCGCATCTGCGCCGTTTGCAATCGCAACTTCCGCGCACTCTTCATTTCCGCTCGGAGCTAAAATTTCTAACATCGTTTTTTCCTTTGTGTTCTTTATGCTTCCAAACCCGTATAACGGCGGATTATTTCACCGATAGCGTCTTCGTCGTTCGAATATGCAAGCGCAACGTTTGCCTTTGATTTTAAGGCAGCTTCGGCGTTCCCAACGGCGATGCCAAGCCCTGCGCGCTCGATCATCGGCAAGTCGTTCAAGCTATCGCCTACGGCAATCGTATCTTCGGGCAAGACCGAATAATACTGTGCAATCTTTTCTAAGGCAGTTGCCTTTGAATAGGCGCGGTTGGTAATTTCCACCAAAAACGCCGCGCTGTACGTGACGTAATATTCTTCCCCAAATTCCGTGCATAAGCAGTTATATACTCGTTCGCGTTCTTCGGGCGGTAAAAGAATCAAAATCTTGCGTACCTTAATCGCGCCTTTATCCACGAAAGCAGACAATGGCTCGTCTTCCTTTAACACTGCTTTCACGCCGACGATGCGCTCGTAATGTTTGAGCCAAGCATCGTCCATATTCGAATAGTATTCGTCCGTATCGTAGACGTGGAAATGCAACCCCATCTCTTCAATCGCCCTGCAAACGGCAACCGCGCCCGACCTTTCCATATACCCGTCGACGACAAGCTCTCCGCTTTCAATGTCCGCAACCACCGAGCCTTGAAAACAAGCAACAAGCCCCGTCAGCCCTAAGCCGCGAACAATCGGCAATGCAGAGGCAAGCGTTCTGCCCGTGCAAAGGGCAAAGTTCCCACCTGCGTTTTGATACGCCTTAATTGCCGAAATCGTTTCGTCCGCAATCCTTTCGTCCGAGCGAAGGAGCGTTCCGTCGAAATCGGAAACAATCAAAGGATATTTCAACTTTTTCATCTTATAGTTTTTCCTTAAAATACTCGTAAACTCTCTTGGCAAGCTCTACGCCGATGCCTTCCGCTTCGGCAAGCTCTTCCACCGACGCATCCATGATTTTATCAATCGTCTTAAAGCGTTCCAAGAGCGCCGCGCGCTTCTTTGCGCCCACCCCTTCAATCTCGTTCAAGACGGACGCTAAATTGCGCTTGGAATGCAGGCTTCTAAAATAGGTGATGGCAAATCTATGCGCTTCGTCACGAATGCGTTGCAGCATTTGCAAAACGTAATCGCTCTTTTGCAAGCGTATGCTCTCAGGGCTATCCAAGGTGAAAATTTCTTCGTCACGCTCGGCAAGCGAAATCAGGGATATATCCGTAATCCCGTACTCGTCAAAAACTTCCTTGATTGCGGAAAGCTGTCCCTTGCCGCCGTCGATGATGATTAAATCGGGCTTTGGAAACCGCTCTTCTTCGTCCGTTCCAAGCTTTGCAAGCCTGCGGCGCATCATCTCTTGATGGGAAGCGTAATCGTTTGCCCCTTCCACCGTCTTGATTTTGAACCTGCGGTAAGCGTTTTTGTCCGCTTCACCGTCGATGAATACGACCATCGAGCCCACCTTATCAACACCCGAAACGTTGGAAATATCGTAGCATTCCATTCGCCGTGGATACTTGGGCAGGGACAATAACTCCTGCAATCTTACGCAGGCGTTTTTCGTGCGGTCGTTCTTGTGTTCGATTTTGCCAACGACCTTGGAAAGATATTCTTCCGCGTTCTTTTGCGCCATATCAAGCAACTGTTTTCGAACGCCCGCTTTTGCAATAATCACTTCCGTTTTCTTGCCAAGCTTTTCGCGGAAATACCTTTCAAGCAACTCCTTTTCGCAAAAATCCTGCACGATGAGCTCTTCGGGCGGTTCTCTATGCGCATAATATTGCAAAATAAACGCCGTCAAAGCATCGCTATCCGCAATCGACGCATCTTCCAAGGCATAATTGCTACCACCCTGCATAATGCCGCTACGCGTAATCAAAACGTTGGCGGATGCGTAAAGCTTATCCGAGCAAAGCGCAATCACGTCCGCATTGATACAACGGTTGATTGCGGTAAGACGTTTTAATTTGAGCTTCGAGAGCATTTGCAATTTTTCGCGATATTCCATAGCGAGCTCGAACTCTTCACTCTCGGCAAACGCCATCATCTTTTCCTGCAAAATGCTTTCCGCATCTTCGTAATTTCCGTCCAAAAACGCCATCGCTTTCTTTACCCTTTCCGCGTATTCTTCCTGCGAGCAGGCATGCGCGCACGGTGCAAGACATTTGCCTAAATGATAGGCAAGACAGGGCTTTTTCGGCTTCGCGCCGATTGCCGTCGTACAAAGTCGAACGGAGTAGACGGACGAAAGAATCTCCAAAATATCCTTACAGCGAATACCGCCCATAAACGGACCGAAATATTTTCCATCCTTCGTCAGCTTTCTGGTAATCGAAAAGCGCGGAAACTCTTCCTTAAAATGCACCTTAATATACGGGTACGTTTTATCGTCCTTCAAAAGAATGTTATACTTGGGCTTGTATTTTTTTATAAGGTTATTTTCAAGCGCAAGCGCATCAATCTCCGTGTTGGTGATAATATACGAAAAATCCGCAATATTCTCCACCATCGCCGCAACCTTGGAAGGCTTTGCCGAGCCGTGGAAATATTGCCGAACGCGGTTTTTCAGCACTCTTGCCTTGCCAACGTAAATCACCACGCCGTCTTTATCGAGCATGATGTATACGCCAGGGCTATCTGGCAATAATTTCAGTTTTTCCTGTAATTTTCCCACAGACAATCCACCTATGCGCAAACTTGCAAGCGTGCATACTTACTGATAATATCAGTATACCACAAATAGCGGCGTTTTGCAAGAGAAAAAAAGAAAAAAAATACCGCTCAGCAGCCTAAAAACTCAATTCCTTTCAAAAGTACGTCGTTGATGCTATCGTTCGTCAAGGAATAAAAGATAATTTTCCCCTGCCGACAGCACTTGACAATCCCTGCACTTTTCAAAAAACGCAGTTGGTGAGAAACGGTCGTTTGGTTGATTCCTAAAATTCGGGAAAGATCGGTCACGCAAAGCTCACTGATCGCCAAAGCGCAAAGAATTTTCACCCGTGTATAATCGGAAAAAACGGAAAAAAAGCACACAATGCCTTCCAAGATCTCCCCTTGCGGTACGTAATCTTCGATCAGCCCCTGTGTGCGTTTATCCAAAAGCAACATTTGTGACATATGTACACCTCCGTAATGTGTTCGTATACGGAGCGTATCACAGTTTTTCATGCGCTTTTCGTCTTAATTTGTCGAGTGATGGTTTATTTTATCATTTCTATCCCAAGCACTTCATAGCCTGCGTCCACAACCACGCTTTGCAAGTCTTCGTCGGGAATTTCCACGGCGGAAACAACGGTTGCCGTTCCATTTTCAAGGGAAACTTCCACGCTTTCTACGCCTTGAACGCCTGTAAGCGCCTTCGTCACGTGCGCCACGCAATGCTTACACATCATACCTTCGATTTTTAATACCTTTTTCATGTTTGTATACTCCTCTATTTTTTCTTCTTTTTCAAAGCTACAATCACAAGTCGATGCTTGCGCATCTGTCGATTTTTTCCTGCCAAAACGCATCAGCCGCAAGGCGTTTGTCACCACGAAAAGAGAGCTTAAACTCATACATGCTGCCGCTATCATGGGATTCAAGTGTATGTGCGCCCATGCAAACGCGCCTGCCGCAACGGGAATGGCAATTACGTTGTAAAAGAACGCCCAAAACAGATTTTGCTTAATATTTCGAACGGTTGCCTTACTCAATGAAATCATTGTCGAAAGCGCGCAAAGATCGCCACGAGCCAAGACAACGTCCGCACTGTCAATCGCAATATCCGTACCCGTCCCCATCGCTACGCCGACGTCAGCCGCTTTCAAGGCGGGGCTATCGTTGATACCGTCGCCGACCATCGCAACAAAACCGCCAACCGACTGCACCCGTTCAACAGCTTTTGCCTTATCCACAGGCAAAGCTTCCGCAAAATATTCGTCAATTCCAACCTTTTCCGCAATCGCCGCCGCTACGTTTTCAACGTCCCCCGTAAGCATCGCTACGCGAACGCCTTGTTCCTTCAAACTCTTTACGGCGTCGATACTACTCTCTTTCAAGGTATCCGCTATCGCAAATACAGCAAGCAATTTTTTCTCATTCGCTAAAAATACGACCGTTTTTCCCTGCTTGGAATATTCCGTTTCAAGCCGTTGAGCATTTTTTGCATCAATCGCGCCAAGTAATTTACGATTGCCCAGCGAATAGGTACTTCCGCCAAGCCTTGCCACCGCGCCCATACCCGTTTCATAGCGGTAATCTTCCACCGAAACGGAAGAATAACCTTTTTCTTCTGCGTAGCGTTTGATACACTCTGCAAGCGGATGGTTGGAATGGCTTTCTATCGCGTAGGCAATCCCCAAAAGCTGTTTGTTTTCGCCGTTTAAGCAGACAAAATCGGTCACTTTTGGTTCACCAACCGTCAAGGTTGCCGTCTTATCGAGAAGCACGCAATTTACGTCCTTCGCCTTTTGCAAGGCTTCCGCGTCCTTATACAAAACGCCGAGTGACATACCGCGACCTGTTGCCGCCATCACCGCAACGGGAGTTGCAAGCCCGAGCGAGCAAGGACAAGAGATCACAAGCACGCTGATAGCATAATTCGCCGCCGTCCCAACGTCCCCCGTCGAGCCGAGCCAAATGGCAAACGTAAGGAGCGCCAGCATACAAACAATCGGCACGAATACGCCCGCAATTTTATCCGCAATTTTTTGAAGCGGCGCTTTGCTCGCCCCCGCTTCCTTGACCATTTTGACAATTTGGGAAAGGGTCGTATCCGCGCCGACTCGTTCGGCAAGCACTTTTACGTACCCACTCTTTACAATGTCCGAGCCCGTCACCTTCCCGCCTTCGGAAAGCTCAATCGGCAAGCTTTCGCCAGTAATTGCCGCACGATCGACAAAGGCGTGACCTTCCACAATCTTTCCGTCCACGGGAATATAATCCCCTTGACGGACAATCAAAATATCCCCAACGACAATTTCCGAAAAGGTGATTATTCTTTCGACGCCGCCCCTTTCTACCGTGACGGTATTCGGCATTAAGGCAATCAGCTTTTCCACTTCGTCGCCCGTCTTGCGTTTGGATTTTTCTTCCAGCCATTTCCCAAGGGTGACGAGCACCAAAATCATCGCCGCCGATTCAAAATACATATGCGGCTCTCTTCCGTCCACGTAATGCAAAACGGTGAGTACCGCGCTATATACCCACGAAACCGCCGAGCCAAGCGCAACGAGCGTATCCATGTTCGGCACACGCTTCCAAAGTGCTTTTGCGCCCGATGAGAAAAACTTGAAATTCAAAACAATAATCGCCAAAGACAAAACCGCTTGGATCGGATAATTGATAGACGCCGCCAGCGCAGGCAAACCAAGCATACCGCCCATGGAGCAGTACATAAGCGGCAATAATACAGCCAAGGATACCCAAAACCGCCACTTCATTCTATCGGGCTGCGCTTCCTTTTTGGCAAGTTTCTTTTCATCATACGGCTGAATTCCGTATCCAAGCCCTTTAACGGCTTTGCAAATTTGCTCTGCGGAAACTTCCCCTTCATCGTATTCGACAAGCATACTTTCTCCCATCAAAGATACTTCGACAAAACGTATGCCGTTCAATTTTTTCACCGTTCGCTCGATTCCTGCGGAACACGCCGAACAGGTCATTCCAAAAATAGAATATTTTTCTTTCATAATTTGCTCCTGCCTACTTAGTATAGCAAAAATGCGCACAAAAAGCAAGTAAAATATAAATATTAACTTTGGTTAATTTTAATTTTTGGATATAACGCAAAAAAGCGGGCGCATAACGCAGCCCGCCTAAACATGCTTGTTAGACGAAAATTAGTTGTTCGCTTCTTCTTTTTGAGCAACTACTTCCTTGCCATCATAATAACCGCAAGCCGCGCAAACCTTGTGCGCTTCTTTCAGTTCGTGGCAATGAGGGCATTCAACCAACGTTGCTGCCGTTGCCTTGTAGTTTGCGAATCTCTTGTTCGTTCTGCTCTTGGATTGTTTACTCTTAGGTACTGCCATCTTAACACCTCTATTCTTATATTATTCTCGTAATTATTTCGTTTCAGATGAATATTGAATGGGCTCGCATTCACTTTCGCAAGAAAGATTGAACGGAAGGCTGAAAACGATTGCGTCGTCCACAGCTTGCGTAATATCGACGATACTGCCGAAATAGCTATAATCTTCCGCGTCCTTTTTTGGTTCAAATAACGCGCTCAATTCCCCTTCCACAACCGTTTCTACGGGCTTTAAGCATCGCGAGCATTCCCCTTTCAGCTTGTAGCGCACCGTTCCATGAATTTCGAAGGCATTGTCTTCGTACAAATCGTAGGTAAACGTGACGCTAACAGGACCATCAAAGCTCGCAGACGGAATCGCCAACAGCTTTTCAGGCGCATCGTAGGAAAAAGACATCTCGCCAAAATAGGATTTTTGCGAATTTAGTTTTCGAATATCAATGTTCATCATAAACTGACGTTGATAAGTATAGTATATTTGAATAACTTTGTCAACTTTTTTTCGCTCTAAAAATGGGAATTTTTATAACAATTCCACGGTTTCTCTTGCAATTACAAGCTCTTCGTTGGTAGGAATGATTAAAACCTTTACCTTAGAGTTCTTGCCCGTAATATCGCGGATTGCGCCGTTGTTCTTTTCCGCATTCTTTGCTTGGTCGATTTCCAAGCCCAAATATTGCATATTTTCGCAGATTGCCGCGCGCACGGACGGGGTGTTTTCCCCGACGCCTGCCGTAAACACAATACAATCCACGCCGTTCATCGCCGCCGCGTAAGCGCCAACGTACTTTTTGCAGTTATAGTTGAATACGTCAAGCGCAAGCTGTGCGCGGTGATTGCCTTCCGCAGCCGCCTTTGTCAAATCACGGAAATCGCTCGAAACGCCCGAAAGACCTGCCATACCGCACTTTTTGTTCAAATAGGTAAGCGTCGTTGCGATATCCCAGCCTTCCTTCTTTGCAACGTATTCCGCCGCGCCAAAGTCGATATCCCCCGTTCTCGTACCCATAGGAACGCCTGCAAGCGGCGTGAAGCCCATAGACGTATCAATACACTTGCCGCCGTCAACCGCCGAAATCGACGAGCCGTTGCCCAAGTGACAGGTAATAATTTTCAGTTCTTCGGGCTTTTTGCCAAGATATTTTGCCGCTTCCTGAGAAACGAACTTATGGCTTGTGCCGTGGTAGCCATAACGACGAATTTTATACTTGTCGTAGTGATCGTAGTCGATCGCGTACATATACGCGTGCTCGGGCATCGTAAAATGGAAGCCAGTATCGAAAACCATACCCATAGGCTTACCAGGCATTGCCGCAAGGCAAGCATTGATCCCGATGAGTGCCGCAGGATTATGCAAAGGCGCCATATCTTCAATCGCTTTCAGCTTTTCAAGTGCTTCTGCCGTGACAAGCGTCGTTTTCTTAAAGGTTTCCGCAGACGCAACCACGCGGTGACCCACCGCGTCAATCTCGTCCATCGACGAGATAACGCCGTATTCCGCGTCCGTAAGCGCAGAAAGCACCATCGCAACCGCTTCGTTGTGCGTGGGCATCGGTTCCGTTCTTTCAAGCTCCTTGCCGTTTGCTTTATGCGTAAGCTTCGAGCCTTCAATCCCGATTCTTTCGCAAAGACCTTTGGCAATTACGCCTTCGGTTTCCATATCAATGAGCTGATATTTCAAAGAAGAGCTTCCCGAATTGATAACCAAAACTTTCATGCTTTTATCCCCCTATCAAAGCTGCGCTTGAAGCGCCGTAATCGCAACCGCCGCTACGATATCTTCCGCCTTGCAACCGCGAGAAAGGTCGTTCATAGGCTTTGCAAAGCCTTGGCAAATAGGACCAACCGCCATAAAGCCGCCAAGACGTTCGGCAATCTTATAACCGATATTACCAGCCTGCAAATCAGGGAAAATAAACACGTTTGCGTGACCTGCAACCGAAGAGCCGGGCGCTTTCATTTCACCAACGGAAGGCACGATTGCCGCGTCGAATTGCAATTCGCCGTCGAGCTTCAAATCGGGCGCTTTTTCTTTTGCAATACGCACCGCTTCCGCTACCATCGAAACGTTATCGTGCTTTGCGCTACCCTTCGTCGAGAAGGAAAGCATCGCAACCTTCGGGTCAATTCCTGCAATCGCCGCCGCCGATTTTGCCGTTGCGATTGCACAATCTGCAAGACCTTCGCTCGTGTAGGTAGGATTCAAACCGCAATCTGCAAACACTACGAGCCCATCGGGGCAGTATTGATTGCCCTGCGGAGGACAAATCATCAAGTTAAAGGAAGACACGGACGACGCGCCAGGAGCCGTTTTAATGATTTGAAGACCAGGACGCAAGGTGTTTGCCGTAGAATGGCAAGCCCCTGAAACCAAGCCGTCTACATCGCCCATTTTGAGCATCATCGCGCCAAAATACGTACCGTCCTGCAAAAGCTTCGCCGCCTGTTCGGGAGTCATACCCTTGGATGCGCGCAGCTCGCAAAGCTTTGCATTGTATGCGGGCAATCTTTCGTCCGTCATAGGATCGACAATCGTAATACCCGTAAGATCAACTTCGGGATTTTTTGCTTTAATTTCTGCTTCGTTGCCAAGAAGTACGATTTTTGCAACCCCTTCTTTCGTCGCCATCGCCGCCGCGACTACCACACGGGAGTCTTCACCTTCGCAAAGAACAATCGTTTTTGAAAGTGCTTTTGCCTTGCTCTTGATTTGCTCTAAAATATTCATAGCTATATCTCCTTGAAACGCTTTATTTTTTTTCTTCTTTGTTGTATAATGGTTATAAACCACTTCCACCGTTTATTATACCACAGAAATTTGCGATTGTAAAGGATAAAAAGAAAAGAAATGAAAATTTGCGCGATAATTTGTGAATACAATCCCTTCCACAATGGGCATGAATACTTGTTGCGAGAAGCAAAAACTCGTACGGGCGCGGACGCCGTTCTTTGCATTATGAGCGGCAATTTTGTCCAGCGAGGAGAAGCGGCGATTTTGGAAAAGCATATTCGGGCAAAGCACGCCGTAGAATGCGGCGCGGATATCGTTATCGAGCTTCCTACCGTATTTGCCACGTCAAACGCGGAACTTTTCGCACGCGGCGCGGTTTCTATTCTCTCGAAAATCCCTTCTATAACCCACCTTTGCTTCGGTGCAGAAACCGCCGACAAGGAAGCCTTCGAACGGACGGCGCGCGCATTTACCACCGAACCCGAATCCGTTTCCGAAGAAATTAAGGCGCAAATGAAGACAGGCGTTAGCTACGCCACCGCCGTCACGGAAGCAAGAAAAAAGCATCTTCCGACCACGCTTTTCACTATGCCCAACAATATTTTGGGTCTAGAATACACAAAGGCGCTCCTTTCCATCGGCTCTAAGATTGAAATTCTTCCCATTCAAAGAATTGGCGCAAATTATTTGGACGCCTGCGTGCACACGGAGTATTCGTCTGCAACTGCCATTCGAACGGCTGCCTTCGACGGAAGAATCTACGACGTAGAAAAGCAAACTCCTAAGCAGGTATTTGACGATTTGCTTTTATCTTCTAAAATCGACCTTTCTTTGGCGGAAAAACTTGCGATATTGAACGTTTCGCCCGAAGTCCTTGCAACGACGCTCGATTGCACGGAAGGGCTGGAAAACGCCTTCAAAAACGCTGCTACGAGCACAAGAACGTTAGAAGAAAGCCTTGTTTCCACTCGCTACACCGCTTCGAGAATTCGCCGTATAGCCCTGCAAAATCTGCTAAATATACGAAAAGATTTTGTTTTCGAGTGTTTATCTAACCCCTTATATATTCATCCACTTGCCTATAAAGGCGAACACACCGACCTTTTGTCCGCACTTTCCAAGGCAAGCATTCCCTTCCTTGCATCGGGCAAGGAAAAGCGCAATTTAACGCGCACTGCAAAAGCGTGCTTATCCCAAGACGAATACGCCGAGCAAGTCTATTCGGTTCTTGCAGGACGAGAATTTGAAAATAAAACAGTCATTATATAATCTAAACTCTCTTTAGAGAGTTCAATAAAAAAATAATACATCCCACACAAGGGATGTATTATTTTTGGGGCTGGAGATGGGATTTGAACCCACGACCTGCGCATTACGAGTGCGCTGCGCTACCGACTGTGCCACTCCAGCAGTACTCGTCAACAGCTTTACCATTATACAAAATATAATTCTAAAAAGCAAGCGAATTTCAACCGTTTTTTTTAGTTTTTTTAGTTTTTTCAAAAAAAATTGCTTCTACTAAATAATTTCACCCACTTCTAACAGCCTTTCATATGCGGCGCATGAGAAATATCTTAGCTCCTGTACGTAGATTATCCCCACCGACAAAGCTCGTAATTCGTTTGCAATCCGCCCTGCTTGTACGTCCTTAGCTTCCTTTGCGTAAAACGCTAACGTTTTTGCAATTTCTTGCAAGCCCGCCCTTACAACCGACTGCTTTGCTCCATTTTGCAAGGCGTCCTGCCACCCCTTAACGTGGCGCAACCCCGTCAAAACAATGTTCGAAACCCCGTCGTCAAGCGTACATTTGCGCAATATAATTTGATTATTATAACTTTCTAAACTACTTTTTGCCTCTTCCGCATCAGAGAGAGAAAGGTACACGTCTATTGCAACGCCGTCGCAGGTCGCAAAGCCTGCCCCGCCTTGCACTTCTATCACAGCCGAGCCAGCCTGTACGCTGTCCGTTTGCCATATTAAATAATAAATGCTACGATTCGATGTTTTCCCTGAAATTCCCATCGAAAAAGCGGTTGCGGCAAATAGACAAGTTGCTACGATCAAACCGCTAACCATAAAAAAATATCTCTTAAAAAAAGCCGCTGACATACTTTACTGTATGCCAACGGTTTTCTCTTTTATTCTTTTGTTTCCAGCGACGCGCCGCAATGGGGGCAAAATGCGTTGTCGTACGAAGTTTCTTTTCCGCACGCCGCGCAAACAACAACGGAAGCCCGTTCTTCTCTCTTCAAAATAGCAACGTAGCCAAGAACGCAAGACGTTGCCAAACCAAGCCCGCCAAGCATCAAAAACAAACATCCAAGCCAAAAGGGACGCATAGCAAATAAATGCCATTTTGCGACTGCGAATAAGACGATAAAGCCTGCTAAAAGCAGGAGCGAAACACTCGCCAAAACCCAAGCAATCAGCGTATATTTTTTTACGATATCCTTTGCCATGCTTACTCCATATATAACACGCAACACTTTTCAGCCAAAGACTTTTTCACGTCAATCACACGTTGGTTTGACGAGCCGCGAAATTTCAAACGAATATTGTGCAATGCTTCCACGTACGGGCCGTCAATCAAGACGTCGATGAGCGAAATCAATTCCTTAGTATGCGGCGTATTTTTATGCGTTTCCACCAAAAGCCCCGTTTCCACGTCTAAAACGTTGCCCGTATAGCACCAAATCGGTTTATCGGGATAACGCTCCTTGACCTTTTTAACAAAAGGCAACAACGCCGCCTGATTTTGTGGCTCAAACGGTTCGCCGCCAAGCAAGGAAAGCCCTGCAATAAAAGGCGACGAAAGCTCATCCAAAATCTTTTGTTCTATTTTCTCGTCGAACGGTTGACCGTAATCAAAATCCCACGCAACCTTGTTAAAACAATTCTTACATTGATGGGTACATCCAGAAACAAAAAGGGAGATTCGCACTCCCTCTCCGTTTGCTATGTCGTACCATTTAATAGTAGCATAATTCATAATTAAAGGTGGAGAACTCTATCCTTGATCTCCTGCGTTCTGCCTTGGTTCCAGTACTGGGTACCGATATATCCGCAAGTACGGCGCGCAACGTTCATCTTCGCTTGGTCACGATTCTTACAGCAAGGGCATTCCCAAACAAGCTTGCCATCGTCTTCGGTAATTTGAATTTCACCATCGTAGCCACAGACTTGGCAATAGTCGCTCTTCGTGTTCAATTCCGCGTACATAATATTCTCGTAGATGAACTTCATCACCGACAAAACCGCGGGGATGTTGTTTTGCATGTTGGGAACTTCTACGTAAGAGATTGCGCCACCAGGCGAGAGCTGTTGGAACTCACTTTCAAAGCGAAGCTTTGTAAACGCGTCGATTTCTTCGGTCACGTGTACGTGATAGCTGTTGGTGATATAGCTCTTATCCGTAATGCCAGGAATTACGCCAAAACGCTTTTGCAGGCACTTCGAGAATTTATACGTCGTGCTTTCAAGCGGCGTTCCGTAAAGGGAGAAGTCGATGTTTTCCTTCGCCTTCCACTCCTTACATTTATCATTCATTCTTTGCATTACCGCAAGCGCGAACGGCTTCGCTTCTTCGTCGGTGTGCGAAAGCCCCGTCATGTGCTTGACGCACTCGTAAAGACCTGCATAGCCAAGTGAAATCGTCGAATATCCACCGTACAAAAGCTTGTCGATCGTTTCCCCTTTTTCCAAGCGCGCAAGCGCACCGTACTGCCACAAAATGGGCGCGGCATCCGAAAGCGTACCCTTCAAGCGAAGGTGTCTTTGCATCAATGCGCGATAGCAAAGCTCCAAGCGTTCATCGAAGATTTCCCAGAATTTCTTTTCGTCCTTACCCGACGAAAGTGCAACGTCTACAAGGTTGATGGTGACAACACCTTGGTTAAATCTACCGTAATACTTCGGCTTGCCGTTCTCGTCCACGTAGGTGGTCAAGAAGCTTCTGCAGCCCATACAAGTATAGCAATGCCCTTCGCCGTTTTTATCCACCTTGTACTCGAGCATCTTCTTTTCAGAAATATAGTCGGGAACCATACGCTTTGCGGTACATTTTGCCGCAAGCTCGGTCAAATACCAGTACGGCTGTTCTTCCGAAATATTATCAGGTTCAAGCACGTAAATGAGCTTAGGGAACGCAGGCGTAATCCAAACGCCCGATTCGTTCTTAACCCCTGCGATACGCTGCTTTAAGGTTTCTTCAATAATCATTGCAAGATCGGCTTTTTCCTGCTCGGTACGCGCTTCGTTCAAGTACATAAACACCGTGACAAACGGCGCTTGACCGTTGGTCGTAAGCAAGGTGACAACCTGATACTGAATCGTTTGAATACCCCTTGCAATTTCAGCGCGAAGACGCGCTTCTGCAATACGGTTGATGTGCGTTTCGTCTACAATCCCTACCGTTGCAAGCTCGGCCGCAACTTCCCTGCGGATCTTTTGACGGCTAATTTCTACGAAAGGCGCAAGGTGGGTGAGCGAAATACTCTGCCCGCCGTACTGGTTGGACGCAACCTGCGCAATAATTTGCGTAGCAATATTACACGCCGTAGAGAAGCTGTGCGGTTTTTCGATCAACGTTCCAGAAATAACCGTACCGTTTTGAAGCATATCTTCCAAATTGACCAAATCGCAGTTGTGCATATGCTGTGCAAAATAGTCTGCGTCGTGGAAGTGAATAATCCCTTGATCGTGCGCCGCAACGATATCGTCGGGAAGCAAAATACGACGAGTCAAGTCCTTGGAAACTTCCCCTGCCATATAGTCACGCTGAACGCTGTTCACCGTAGGGTTCTTGTTAGAGTTTTCTTGTTTTGCAACTTCGCTATTGCATTCAATAAGCGCCAAAATTTGCGCGTCGGTCGTGTTGACCTTACGCACCAAATCACGCTTGAAGCGATAGGTGATATATTTACGCGCCAAAGCAAACGCCTTCATATCCATAAGGCGATCTTCGACCATATCCTGTACTTCTTCTACCTGTGCCGAACGATTCAATGCTTCGCATTGCTTCGTCACCGCTTCGGCAATTTCAATGATTTGCGCATCGTCAATGCGCAAATAAACGTCCATATCACGGTTAGCCTTGCGAACCGCCGAAATGATTTTCTCAATATCAAACTCTACTTCTTGACCGCTTCTTTTAATAATCTTCATAACCCCAACCCAAAACCCTTGTTTATAATTTGAAAACACAACATCTTGTGCTAAAAAACGATTTTCTTCCACAATATATTGTGCCTGTTTTTATCGAGCCATACTATTATACCACATCTTGTATGAAAGTCAAGTATCCCACCACAAGATATTGTATTGAAAAAAGTTATATAGAAATATCAAAAAAAGCTTTTTTGCAAGCATTTTGCATGCGAAAAAGGCTTTTTCAATTTTTGGTAATAAAAAAAATGAATACCTAAGAAAAATTTAGCCGTTTTTGTCGTTTCTTGTTGAAAAATCAAAATAGGGGCGACCATGTACGCCCCTATTGATAAAATTCTAACTGTTTAGCTTTTTATTTTTCGATAAAATTCGTCAAAATTCGCGCTTGTAGCAACAAAAGCATGTGTTTCTTCCGCCGTTTGCATAGGAATCACCCTACTGCGGAAGGTCAATTCCGCTTCGCGCTCCGTTTCCGAGAGCAAAGCTTCCGCCCCATCACTATAAGACGAGCGAATATCAATCGCAGGGAAAATCCTACGCTTTGCCAAATCGTCGCTCAAACAAACTTCCGCGTTCGTTGCATTAGCAAGCTCGGAATAGAGCACGTCGTCCGCACTATCACCCGTACCGAAGGATGCGGTTGCGATGATTGTCAGCGAGCCGCGAGAAGCAAAGCAACGCGCCGCGCCAAAATACTTCTTGATATAATGCAAGGTCTTGCTTTCCAAGCCGCAAGGCAAGGTTTTGCCGCCAACGGAATCTTCCGTTTCGTTATACGCTTTTGCGATCTTGGACAGGGAATCCACAATCAAAACGACGTCGTTGCCCATTTCCGCGTAGCGTTTTGCTCTTTTGAGCAAGAACTCTGCTGCAAAGACGTGGCGCTCCGCTTCGTCTTCAAAAGTCGTTGCCACAAGGTTTTCCTTGTCCATGAACGATTGATACGCGCTAATCAGTTCAGGGGACTGCTCAACCAAGAGAGCGAATACAATCCGTTCACGGTTTTCGTTCGTCAAAATCTTCGCCATATCGCGAAGAACGGTGGATTTGCCTGCCTTGGGCGCGGACGAGATCAAGCATCTTTGCCCATAGCCAAGCGGCACGGTATAATCCAAAATTTTCGCAAGCGCGCTATCTTCCCCCTTCGCCGTGAAAGAGATGCGCTTTCTTGCATAAGAAACAGGCTCTTCTTCGTAGATAAATCTTTGTTCCGTCCCTGCGTAGATATTGTTGATACTCAGGACGTTTTTCGCCGCCCAAACGCCCATTTTTTCAAAGGCGTGACAGGCAATAATATCCCCTTCGCGTAAGCCGTATTGACGGATAAGCTCAATCGAAACGGTCAAGCGTTCGCCGTCCAAACTCCCGTTTTTCGGAAGCAGACAGGGAATGCCGTCCATCATTTCAAGCTGACCAGCATATAGCGGTTGCGCGTAATACTGCTCGTACGTCATCGAATTGTCCGATTTTTGTACGATCAGCATATTAGGGCTTTTCATCGCGGATTCGAAGTAGGTGCGTCTTACGTGCGGTTCGACCTTGGCAAACCAAACGTAGCGCTGCTTTGCGATTGCCTGCTCGATGGCAGGATCGACAAAGTCGTCCTTGACGGGCGCGCCACGCGTCGAACGCTCGATGGGCTCAACTTCACCGCTGAGCACCGCAACGATCGCGTCGATCAATTCCCCTTTCTTTTTTTTCGTGGGTACGTCCACCCCTATCGAACGTCCGTAAGAGCGTAATTGCATCAGCGAAAACGCATCCAAACATTCGATACAGGCTTGCTTGAACCCTTCAACCTTATCTATCATTCGATTTTGTCCGTTCCATTAAGATTACTTTCGTTCTCTCTTCCGTTAAATCATCGCGGAAGAACTCTAACACGTCCTTACGGCAAACGTCCACGTCTTCATCGTCAAACTCGTCCAAGAAGGGCTGTGCCTTATCCAAGTCGATGGTAGAATGGCGGGATCTATAATGCATAGGAATTACGACGTCAGGCATCAAACGATCAACGTATTCCTTCGCTTGCTCCGAATCGATCGTATACGTACCGCCAACGGGAATGAGCAAAATATTGACGGGCAAGAGCATTTCCAAAAGCTCCGCCGAACATTCTTCACCGATATCCCCCATGTGGCAAATATCCAAACCGTCCATACGGAACTTGAAAATTACGTTTTCGCCGCGCAATTTTCCTTCTTCTGTATCATGATAGCTCTTAATACCGTTGATTTCTACGCCAGGCAGATCGTAAAAGCCTTCTTTGGCGATGATTTGCGGATTACCGCCCACCGCCGAAACGTTGTCGTGATCGTAGTGGCTATGGCTGACCGTCACTGCGTCTGCGGTTTGACCGCCCACCATCTCGTAGCCTACGCCCTTATAAGGGTCGGTAATAACCGTTGTGCCTGTGCTTTCCGTTAGCTTGAAGCACGAATGCCCCAAATACTGAATTTTCATTTTTCCTCCGAAGGAATGCTCGACGAAAGTCGAATTCGCATATCCTGCTTTTCTTCTCCAAAAATTAACGTATAATGCAACTGCATTAAAAGGGATTTTTTGCCGATGGAATAGGCAATCTTTTGCGTTTCCACGACGACGTCGCCCACATTCCCTGCAATCGAAAGAGTTCCAACCGTGCGTTTTCCTTCTTGCAGGAATAGCCGCATGGAATAATCGCCGTCCCTTTCAATCGTCACGCCGTCCCCGTCTACGCGAATGAGAACGGTTGCGTTTTCATCCGAATAACGCAAAACAGCGGACAAGGACATAATTTCCATTTCCGCTTTGCAGGAAAACCGACTTTCGGTGCCGTCCACCGTCGTCACTATCGTCAAAAATCCATTTTGCATTTTGAGATACAACCGCCAGTTTGCATTATTTTACAATATTATAACAAAATTATTAGCAAATGTAAAGATTATTTATGCGCAAAATTAGGTTTTTTAATCGTTTTTTCGCTTAATCTTTTTGCGAATTGCCTTACCTTCCGCAAGCGCGGCGCGTAATTTATCTTCGTTTCCTTCTTCAATCGCCTGCTCGTAAACGCTGAGCGCGTCAATCAAACCGCGAAGCTCCGCTAAAATCGGCTCGCGATTGAGCATATACAGCTCCGTCCACATTTGCTCGTCTACGCCTGCAATTCTCGTCATATCCTGAAAACTGCCGCCCGTAAAGCCGTCGCAATGGGGAACTTGCTCGCTTTTTACGTACGCGTTGGATACAATATGCGCAAGCTGGGACGTCAGCGCAATCTTTTTATCGTGTTCAAGCGCGCTACACTCTACAATCTTCCCAAAGCCCAGCGCTTGTGCGTAAGCGCGTGCCTGCTCCAAAGCGCTCTTATCCGTCTTATCGCAAATAGTGATTACCAAGTTTGCGCCGCTAAAAAGCGTTGCCGACGAAGACTTGATCCCCGACGTTTCTCTACCCGCCATCGGATGCAAGCCAACGTAGCGATAGTTGCGTTTTTTGGAATAGACTTTATCTTCCACGCAAGCCTTTACGCCGCAAATATCCGCAACGAACGCGCCATCACGAAAGACTTCACAATCCAAAATCGCCATTGCCGCCTTGGGGGGAATCGCCAAAAAGACGGTTTCGTAGTCGCTAATCCTTTCCGCAACCCCGTCGATATACTCTGATTTTAAGGCATATTCCACCGTTTCGGGGTTCAAATCGAACCCGTCCACGCAAAAACCTGTACGCTTGAACGAACGTGCAAGCGACGCGCCGATAATCCCTAAACCGATAATTGCAATTCTTTCCATAACAATCTCCATTTAGGATATTCTATCATATCCATGGACAAAATGCAAGCGTCGCAACGAAAAAAGCGAAAAGACAGCACGCCTTTTCGCCACTTTTTATTCCGTTTTCGATAAATATTTTTGCTTGGTGGCGTTCCCGCCGCGAATGTGCCGCTCGTTTAGGTTGGTATTCAGCACGGCGCGAACTTCTTCGTATAGCTGCATATCCACGTATTTCAAGCGTTCGGAAACGTCTTTATGTACGGTGGATTTACTGATACAAAAATGCGCCGAACACGCCCGAACGGTACAACCCGTCGAAACGATGTATTCAGCGCACTTTCTGGCTCTATCTTCCATATATTCCCACAAAATTACGACCCCCCGTTTTTTGGTTAGCCTGGCAAGAATCATACGAGCCTGATTTTTAACGGCTGGTTTGTACAATTCTTGTCTGGCTACGGAATATCTTATGTCGTAATCGTGCGAATTAGACCCGATTTTGCCGATTATTCGGCTTTTTTATACGGCATCGGGAATACCTTTACAACCGAATCGTCTTCATAGCGCCCAACGCGTTTTGCCTTCGCGCTTTGCATCATGATAAATACGTCTTCAGTGGAGAGCTGGGATACGATGTTGCCCTTGACGACAACCGCCAAATAGTAAGGAACGGTGACGTAGCTTGCGCAAAGGACGCTTGCGCCTTCGCGAAGACCTACGATTGCGCTACCCTTCTTATATCTAGCCGTTACGTCGATTTGCGAAACAATTACTCGCTTGAAGCGACCTTCATCGGTGGCAATCACGATTTCGCCGTCGCCGTTTTGCTGGGTCATAAGAATTACCTGATCTTCGTCGCGGAGCTGGATACCCCTTACGCCGCCCGAAATTCTACCCTGTACGGGAATATCGTCCTTCTTTGCATTCAAGCAAATACCCTTCTTGGTGACGATGATAATCGTGTCTTCGTCGGACGTTTCGTCTTCGACAGTGAGTACTTCGTCGTCGTCCGAAAGCTTGATAGCTTGGAAGGCGTCCTTCTTCTGATCGTATTCGCTCCACGCCGTCTTCTTCATCATACCTTTCTTGGTGAAGAACATCAAATTGCCGATCGGCATACGCGCAGGCAACTCGAAGAGAGCAACGATTCTCTCCCCTTCCAACGCATCCCTGCAAACGTCCTGCAAGGAAACGCCTTCATCGACAAAGCGGCAGGCGTATTCAGGCGCGTAAATGTCGAGCTTGTAGCAATTCCCGAAGTTGGTAAACGCCATAATGCGCTTATCCGTTGCTGTTTTCAACAGCAAGGTTGCTACTTGACCAGGCTTAAATCTACCTTCGATCGGCTTTTCAATCGCCGCGGCGTTCGCGCCGATGAGCACCTTCAATCTATCGTCCGCCGTATACGCAAGGGTACACTTTTCCCCCTGCACCTTTTGCTTGGATACGGAGAGCATTTCGTCCGCTTCCGCCGCCGTATAAACCAAGCGGCTTCTTCTAGGCGAAGGATAACGATCGCGAATCTCGCTGATTTCTTCCTTGACTACCTGCAACTGCTTGTCCTTGCTCTTAGAAATCGCCGTGAGCTTTTTGATGAGCTTCTGCAAATCACGCAGCTCGTTTTCCAGCTTGGTAATTTCAAGCTTGGTAAGACGCGCAAGCTTCAATTCCAAAATATGATGCGCCTGAATTTCGGTGATGGAGAAACGCTCCATAAGCTTCAGCTTCGCATCCGCAGTGCTTTCCGATTTCTTGATAATCGCAATCACTTCGTCGATGTTTTGAACGGCAACGATCAAGCCTTCTAAAATATGGCACTTTCTCTCCGCTTGGTCAAGCTCGAAGAGCGTACGCTTCAAAATTACCTTTTGCTGATAAGCAACGTAGTGACGGATAATATCCATCAACCCAAGCTGCTGCGGCTTTCCGTCGGCAATCACGACCATATTGATACCGAAGGTGACTTCCAAATCAGTATACTTGTAGAGTACCTTCAAAAGTGCGGGAATGTTTGCATCCTTCTTGACGCGGATTACGGCGCGCATACCCGTACGGTCGGATTCGTCCGCAACGTAGTCCACGCAAGCAAGCTCTTCCTTCTTTTCTTCACGAAGCTCTGCAATTTTGCGTAAAAGCTGCGCTTTGTTGACTTGGTACGGCAATTCTGTGATTACCAAGTTCGTCTTGCCGCCGTCCGTCTTTTCCGTGGAAATCTTTGCGCGAACAAAGATTTTACCCCTACCTGTCTTATATGCCTGCAAAAGCTCGTTAGCGATGATGATACCGCCCGTAGGGAAATCGGGACAAGGGATATACTCGCGCATCTCGTCCAGCGTAATAGCAGGATTGTCGATATACGCAACGACGCCGTTGATTACTTCCGCAAGGTTGTGCGTGGGAATGTTCGTTGCAAGCCCGACCGCAATACCCGACGAGCCGTTGACAAGCAGGTTCGGGAATCGCCCAGGGAGAATATCGGGTTCCTTCAAGCTATCGTCGAAGTTCAAAGAGAAGGAAACCGTTTCCTTGTCGATATCGCGGAGTAGTTCGAGCGCCAAAGGCTCTAATCTTGCTTCGGTATAACGCATAGCAGCGGCGCTGTCGCCGTCCACCGAACCAAAGTTCCCGTGACCGTTGACAAGGGTTTTGCCCATGTTGAAGCTCTGCGCCATACGCACCATCGCGTCGTAAACGGAGCTATCGCCGTGGGGATGGTATTTACCCATACAGTCACCGACGATACGCGCGCTCTTTTTGTGCGGCTTATCGGGAGTGAGCCCCATTTCGTTCATCGTATAAAGGATACGGCGCTGAACGGGCTTCAAGCCGTCTTCCACGCGGGGAAGCGCACGATCCAAAATAACGAATTCCGCATACGGAAGCATCGAAGAATGGAGAACTTTTTCAAGCGGTTCAACGTAGGTTTGACCTGTGACTACAATCTCTTCAGGCTGTACTTTCTTACCCTTCGCCATGGCTTATTTCCCCTCCTTCTTTTCTAATTTTTCCATAAAGGCGTCCTTCTTGTTGAAGTTTGCATACTTCGCCAAGAATTCCTTTCTGCCTTCCGACTTGTCCCCCATCAGCGTGGTGATCATTCTATCCGCCTTCGCCGCGTCTTCTACCGTCACTTGGATCAGATTGCGGGTTGCGGGGTTCATCGTCGTTTCCCAAAGCTGCTCGGCGTTCATTTCACCAAGCCCTTTGTAGCGTTGCAGTTGATAGCCCTTGCCGATCTTTTCGATGGCAAGTTCCAGTTCTTTATCATCGTAGGCGTATTCCACCTTGTCCCCTTTGTAGACCTTATAAAGGGGTGGCATACCGATATACACGTGCCCTGCATTGACGAGCGGACGCATATAACGGAAGAAGAAGGTGAGCAAAATACAACGAATGTGCATACCGTCTTGGTCAGCATCCGAAAGGATGATAACCTTGTGGTAGTTGATTTTATCGAGCTTGAAATCGGGATCAATGCCGCCGCCGATCGCGCCGATCATCGTACGGATTTCTTCATTTTCCAAGATTTGGTTCAAACGCTTCTTTTCAACGTTGAGCGGTTTACCACGAAGCGGTAAGATAGACTGGAACTGACGAACGCGCGCCTGCTTTGCCGTGCCGCCTGCCGAGTCACCCTCTACGATGAACATTTCGTTGAACTCAGGCTTTCTGCCAGAGCAGGATGCAAGCTTACCGATAAGCGTCAAGCCGTCGATGCTCTTCTTTTCTCTTGCGTTGTCCTTCGCCTGCTTTGCCGCAATACGCACCTTTGCCGCGCCCTGCGCCTTTTTAATAATCTCTTCAAGAATTTTCTTAAAACCACGCGTTTGCGAAATTACGTTGAAGCCTTCGATTACCGTAGCTTCTACGGCAGGTCTTGCTTCGGTGTTGCCAAGCTTCGTCTTCGTTTGACCTTCAAACTGCACGTTCTTCATCTTGATAGAAAGCACAGCCGTCAAGCCTTCGCGGAAGTCGTCCCCTTGGAAGTTGGGATCTTTATCCTTCAAGAAACCGTTCGAGCGGGCATATTCGTTCAAAACACGCACCAAGCCCGACTTAAAGCCGATTTCGTGATACCCGCCTTCGGGGGTGGGAATGTTGTTGACGAAGGAATAAATATTTTCAGTATAGTCGCCCGTATGCTGAATGGCAAACTCGACCATAATATCGTTCTTCGTTGCCGAATAGTAAATAGGTTGGGCGTAGAGCTTTCTCTTCGCGGCGTTTTGGCTCTTGACAAAGTCAATGATACCGCCTTCGTACTTAAAGACTACGCGATACGGTTCGCTTTCAAGCGCGACTTCGTCCACTTGCGCGAACAAATCCCCCTGCCCTGCATAGGAAAAGAGCGGAAGATCGTCCATCCCCTGCATTTCGGGGGCTTCCGTCGTTTCGGGGGCTTCGGTGTTTTCAGTGCTTTCGCCTTCTTCCCCTTCCGATTCTTCGTCAGAGAGCAAATTCCCCTTGCGGCGCTTCGCTTCCGCCATGGAAATACGCTCGTCGATGAGCGTGATTTCAATGCCGCGATTCAAAAAGGCAAGCTCGTTCAGCCTTTCTTCTACGGTATCCAAATCGAAATCCACTTCGCTAAATACGTTTGCGTCAGGCTTAAAGCGTACCAAAGTACCCGTTCTGCGTGTGGAAACGCCCGTATCTTCCAAAGGGCCATCGGGAATACCCGATTCCCACTTGCCCTTGCGCTTATTGTAGTGCGCGTGGAAGCTCATCTTGTAGACGTGCTTTCTAAATACTTCGACGGTCAGCCATTCGGACAAAGCGTTGGTGACCGACGCGCCTACGCCGTGCAAGCCGCCCGAGTATTCGTAGTTGCCTTGACCGAATTTACCGCCTGCATGCAGCTTCGTGAAGACAAGCTGAACACCCGAAACCTTTTCCTTCGGGTGAATATCCGTGGGAATACCACGTCCGTTATCTTCTACGGAAGCGCTACCGTCTTCGTAAAGAGTGACCGTCACTTTGGTGGCAAAGCCGTTTGCCGCTTCGTCGATTGCGTTGTCGACGATTTCCCAAAGGATATGGTGCAAGCCCTTGATGCCCGTAGACCCGATATACATACCCGGGCGCATACGGACGGCATCAAGACCTTCTAAGACGTCAATATTCTTGGCGCTATAATTTTCGTTCTCGTTTTCCGTTTTCTTTTTCTTTTCCGTTGCCATTCTATCCTCAAAATCTCAGGATCATGAAGGTGCATGATCCCCCATAATATAACATTCTAACTTTTATTATAACACCTTTTTCCAGATTTTTCAAATGTTTGAAAGAAAAAAATCGGCATCAAACCGCTTAATTTGTTAAAATTCTTAAAATTTTTGCATAACTATCCACAACGTAGGTGGGCTTCACCCCGTCCCTGCCCTGCTTATTTTTAGGATTGAGCCATATACTGTCAATCCCTGCGTTCACCGCCGCTTGAATATCGGCAGTCAGGCTATCCCCGATCCAAACCGCCTTTTCCTTGCAAAAATCGGGGATGCGCGCAAGCACGTAATCGGTGTATTGCTTGGCAGGCTTGTCCGCCCCTGCCACTTCCGAAACGAAGGTATCCAAGGCATACCCCCAAAGGTTCGCTACGTCGAAGCGGGAGCGCTGTATCCACAGCGTTCCGTTCGTCACAAAGTACACTCTGCCGAGCTTGTTCAGCTCCGTCAAAAACTCCTGCGCGCCGTCGAAATAAATGGGATGGGTGGAAAGATGCGCCAAGAACTTTTCGTTGAACTCCTTCCCCGAAATATCGTCAAAGCCAAGCAACGCCAAATAGCGCGGAAAACGGGTTTCGTGCAAATATTCGCGCGTAATCTCTTTCCGTTCAAGCTGCGCCCAAAGGGAATTGTTAAAGGTTGTAAAGGTGCTTTCGTATTCGTCCTTCCACTCCACGCCGTAATCCGCAAACGCCGCCTGTATTGCGCGGATTGCCGACGTGTGAAAATCCAAAATCGTATCGTCTACGTCCACCAAAAAAATATCGTATTTCATCTTATTCTCCCGTTTTCACCACCGTTAAATATTGAAGTGCACGCGTGTACGCGATATAGCGTTCGTTGTCGCTCATGTGGTCGGGAATCACCGCCACGGCGGAGAACTCCAACCCCTTGCTCTCGTATACGGTCATGATATTGATTTTCGACTTGGAAACCGTACCCTTTTCCGACAGATCGTGGTAAGCTTTCCGCAAATATTTTTCCTTGTCCTGCGCCGAGCAAATGATTGCCTTCAACCCCTTTTTGTCTTGGAAAAAGGCATGAATTCCACGCGGCTTTACCGTCGTCACAGGCGGCCCGTCGTAGCCGATGGAAAGCATATCCACCTGCAACTGCGACGAAACAAAATCCACGATTTGGTTGGTATTGCGGTAGTTTTGATTGAGCGTAAACAAGGTGTATTCAGGGAAGACCTTCGCCCAGTCACGAACGCCGCGATACGCCGTCACGTTTTGCTCCACGTCCCCGAAAAGGTTAAACCTTGCCGAAGGATTGATGCTTTTAAGCAGCCGATACTCGCTCTCGGAAATATCCTGCGCTTCGTCTACAAAGACGTAGGAATGGGCAGGCGTGAGCCGTCGCCCCAAAAGGTGGCAAATCAAGCAAATTGCATACGCGTCCGACGGATACATACTGCCGTCCGCCATGCCGTATTTTTGCTTGAACTTTTTCACCGTTTCACGGTAGAAATAACGCACGACGTCGATAAGCGCCGCCCCCTTCCCGATAGAAGAAAAGGTCTTTTCGCCACGAAGGTACTCGTAGAAATCTAAAATGGGCGTAAACTGCTCGTAGATACCTTCCACCATCGCGCGCACCTTATCGCATTCCTTCAAAAGCGCTTCGCGGCGTTCAATTCTATCCGAATACAGATAGACTTCTATGCCGTTTACCTTTTGGTGGAAACGCTTCAAATCGAAAATCTCTTTTTCAATCGCATCGCGCAAGGCGTTTAAGCCGCTCATCGCTTCGTCGTGAATATGCTCCGCCCTTTTAGCAATAAAACAAACGCTCTTGTAAAAAGAGAGCATTTGCCGATAAAAATACTCAGGACGCTTTGCATTTTCGCTTTTGAGCGTTCCATCAAAGAAATCCGCAACGTCCAAAACGGCGTTCATCAAATTGCGGTACTGCTTGGTATAATGCAAGCCGCCGCCCGCCTTTTCCTTGATTTCGCCAAGCACTGTGCGACGAATACGCAAGGACGCGTTTTTGATTTGCTCGTATAAGCGAATTTGCTCCTTACAGTTTTGTACGATACTGCCGATAAAGTCCGCGCACTCGTCGCCGACGAATAACCCGTACAGGCTATCGTAAACCTTATCCATTTTCCGCTTGACGTCCTTGGCAAACTGCGGCGAATAAACGTAGGCAAGATACTGCTCGTTTTCCTTTTTGGAAAAATCAATCTTTTCCGAAAGGTCAATTTTCTCGTTTTTGAGCGTCTGCATAAAGTACTGCTGAACGGTCATCGTGCGGACGCCGTCCAGCTCTAACACCGCCGCCAGCTCGTTGATAAAGCCGTTGAAAGAGCTGCTCGGCGTGATAATGAGCACGTCGTGCGTGCGAATATTGTCGTGGTTATACATCAAATAGCTAAGCCGATGGAGCATAACCATCGTTTTGCCGCTACCTGCACAGCCCTGCAAGACAAAATCGGTATCGTCGGGGCAGGTGATGATGTCGTACTGCTTTTCCTGAATGGTACGAATGATGTCCTGAATGGCGGTTTCTTCCTTTCGACTGCGAATAATCTCACGCAGGAAGGGATCGAGCACGTTGTCTTCGTCCCTGCCGCCGATTTCTTCTTCCGTCAAATAGTCTTTGAGCTGTAAATACTCGTTTTTGAACTGCAAAAACTTCCCGTTCTTCGCCGAAATCGCCCGTCGCAAAATCGCTTTATAGACGTATTCACCAAAGGTGAAGGTGGCGCAGCTCTTTTGATAATATCGCTTGGATACGGGCGCACGCCAGTCTAAAATCGCAAGGCGGCTATCCCCCCTTTTGCCGATATAATAAGAGTTATACCCTTCGTCGTTATCAAACAAATCCATACGCGCAAAGTACGGCTCTTCAAAATAGGGACGATAGGCATCCAGCTTTTCGCGTTCCTGCAAAAGTTGTCTTTCGAGCGCATTTCTCGCGACGATATCCTTTGCCACGGGGTTGGGGTTTGCGTTGATTTCATCCAGCCTTGCCTGCAAACGCGCAATCTCGCGCTTATGCGGTTGTATGCGAATAAGGCGCATCATTTGCATGACCGCCTCGATGTGCTCTATCTCGAACTCGTTTTGCTTTTCGTCGTCCAAAAGGGACAAAAACCACGCCTTATCCGCTACCTTATGCGTTTCGAGAAGCTGCTGTAATTCGTCGTACGTGTACTTTTTCCGCATAGATACTCCTAAAAAAAGGATACCATATAATCATAGCATATAAAAACGAAAAATGGAATAGTTTTTCCAAATTTTTTTGTGAAAATCGCAAGAAAAAACTCCCCGAGCGTTCGGAGAGTTTCTTTTTTGTCGATTACATCTTTTCAGGGATACCGATACCGAGCAACGCAAAGGCATTTTTCAACGTCTGCAAGGTTGCCGCCGTCAAGGCAAGACGGAAGGTTTTGGTCTTTTCGTCTTCCGCAGACAAAATCTTGCAATCAAAGTAGAACTTATTAAAGCGTTGCGCAACGTCCACCGCAAATCTTGCGATATACGAAGGCTCGTATTTTTCCGCCGCGTCCTTGACCGTTTGCGGGAAATCTGCCAAAGCTTTTACAAGGTCGATTTCCACCGTCGAAAGCTCGGGAATTTCATAGGAAGTCGGCACGCCGCCCTTTTGCAATACGGAGTTCGCTCTCGCGCAGGTATACTGCACGTAAACGCTCGTTTCCCCTTCAAAGTTGAGCACTTTATCATACGAGAATACGATATCCTTAATCTTGCTGTTATACAGCGCACCGAAAATCACCGCGCCTACGCCCACCTTCTTTGCCGCGTCGCCCTTGTTTTCAAGGTCGGGGTTCTTTTGGTCGATAATCGTATACGCCTTTTCGATACATTTATTGATAACGTCTTCCAAGAATACGACGTTGCCCTTTCTCGTGGACATCGTCCCTTCTTCCAAGGAAACCATACCGTAGGCAACGTGAACAAGGTCCTTTGCCCATTCCTTGCCCATAAGTTCAAGCACCTTAAAGAACTGCTTAAAGTGCAGGTTCTGCTGATAAGCAACCACGTACAGGCATTTTTCAAAATCGTAGGTATCCTTTCTATACTGCGCCGCCGCCATATCGCGCGTTGCGTACAGGGACGTTCCGTCCGATTTCAAAATCATGCAAGGGGTCATGCCGTATTCTTCCAAATCGACCACCTGCGCGCCGCGGCTCTCTACAAGCAAGCCCTTTTCTTTCAGCTCGTCCACGATCGGTCCCATCTTATCCGAGAAGAAGCTTTCGCCGTTGTAGGAATCAAAATGAATATCTAAAAGTTCGTAAATCTTTTGTACGTCTTTGAGCGTCAATTCCTTAAACCAGTGGAAAAGCGCAAGACATTCTTCGTCCTTCTCTTCAATACGCTTGAAGTAAGCGCGCGCTTCGTCTTCGTATTCGGGGTGCTCTTCCACTTCTCTATGGAAACGGACGTAAAGCTCGTTCAAAGCGCGAATACCGCCCTTTTCAATCTCTTCCTTTACCC
>SVIJ01000044.1 GCA_015069565.1 Clostridiales bacterium | reverse complement strand
TGCTACTCTATAAGCGACTTTCGAATTTCTTAAAAAGGTGGGAACAATGATGCTATCGTCCTTTCTTTCCAAATCCCGTGAAGATACGCTTGCCTTTGCGGAGCAATATGCTTTGACCTTAGTGCCTGGCGACGTTGTGCTGTTGGACGGGGACATGGGTGCGGGTAAAACCGTTTTTACCAAGGGCGTTGCCAAGGGACTTGGCATTGAAGAAGAAGTCACTTCGCCCACCTATGCCTATATGAACGATTACGACGGGCGGCTTTTCCATTACGATTGCTACCGCATCGAAAGCATTGAACAAGCCGAACGGCTGGGGCTTGCCGACTACTTTGATATGGGCGGTATCTGCATCATCGAATGGGCGCAAAATATCGCGCCGCTTCTTCCGCGCAGGGTGAAGCGCGTGACGATTAAAAAAATCAGCGAAAACGAAAGAGAGATCCTTTGCGAATGAAATTTTTAGCCATTGACACAGCAAACGAATATTTGTGCGTCGTTGCCTACAACGACGGCAAGACGGCGTGCGCTTTCTTGCCCAACTGTACGATGCGCCACTCTACGCAGCTTATGGCGCAGGTGGATAAGGCGCTTTCCGAGTGCGATTTGACCCTTTCTGCGTGTGACTTTTTTGCCGCCGTGGTCGGGGCGGGGTCGTTTACAGGAATCCGTATCGGCGTTTCCGCGGCGAAGGGATTTTGCTTGGCGTGCGAAAAGCCGTCCATTCCTGTCACTTCTTTTGAAGTTGCCGCATATAATGCGTTAGGGCAGGATGCGAAAACCCTTTGCTTGGTCGACGCGCTCCACGACGCGTACTACGTTTGCGGTTTTGACAAGGAAAAGCGAGTGATTTATCCCCCTGCCTATTTGACGGAAGATCAGGTGCTTGCGCTCAAACAGGAAGGGTACGCGCTTCGTGCGTTGCGCGCGAGCGACGAGTGGTCGATCGGGATTGCGAAAAAGACGAGCGTACAGGCGTGCGATCCTGCAAGGGGTTTGCTTGCGGCGGTGCTTGCAAAGGCGGAAAAGGGCGAGTTTGGGGCTTTGGATGCGGTGTACGTGCGGAAGAGCTCTGCGGAAATCAACTTGGAGAAATAGTATGCAATTACGAGCTTGGGAAGAAAAGGATATCCCCGTGATTGCGGAAATGGAAAAGCGCTGCTTTCCAAAAGACCCTTGGACGGAAAGGATGCTTTTCGATGCCTTAAATACGTCCTATATGTGGAACGTTTTGGCGGAAGAAGGGGGGCAGGTATGCGGTTATGCCTGCATAGGCTGCTTGTTTGAAACGGCGGATTTGATGAATATTGCCGTCGATTTTCCTTTTCGCGGACGCGGCGTGGCAAGCGCGCTTATGGACGCTTTGCACGCAAAAGCAAAGGAGCTTGGCGCGGAGCGAATGATGCTCGAAGTGCACGTTGCCAACGCGCCTGCCATCGCGCTCTATCAAAAATACGGGTATGAGAAAATTGCCGTTCGCAAGAACTACTACGGCGACGGCGAAGACGCGGATATTATGCAAAAAATCTTGTAGATTTTGGCTACGCAATACTGGCTAACAATAAGGGGGCGAAACGGTGGACGTAAGCGGCGTTTCGTTTTTACAAAAGGGAACGGGAAAGGATTTGGTCTTTTTGCACGGCTACCTTTCTTCCAAGGAAGCCTTTGCCGCGCAGACGGCGTATTTTTCAAGATTTTATCGGGTGACGGCGATTGATTTTTTAGGGCAGGGCAAAAGCCCGCCTTTGACCGAGCCGTATTCCGTAGACGACTATGCGGCGTGGACGGAGCAGGTGTTATCCGCTTTGAACGTCGAAAATCCGCACGTGATTGCCCATTCCTTTGGATGCCGAGTTTTGATAAAAATGGCAAAACGGGGCAGGCAGGTATTTGATAAACTCGTTTTGACGGGGCCTGCTGGGGTGGTTTTCCCAAGGGGACTTGGGTATCGCTATAAGGTGGGCGCGTATCGGTTCGTCCGAAAAATTGCTCCGCGCTTTGCCGAGAAAAACTTTGGCAGTACGGAATACAGGACGCTGTCCCCTGTGATGAAGGAAAGCTACAAAAAAATCGTAAACGAAGACCTGCGTGCGACGGCGGCTTGCCTTGCAAACGCGGTGCTGATTATAGAAGGGGAACGGGACGAAGTGACGCCGATGAAAGAAGCGCAGGCGTATTGCGACGTGATGAAAAACGCGCGGCTTGAAAGGATTGACGGCGGGCATTTTGCCTTTGCGGAAAATCCCGTTGCCTTCAATATTCTCGTGGAGGAGTTTCTACAAAATGCTTGACCAACAGACGGTTTGGATATTTCGAGCGGTGGCGTGTCTGCTGTGCGCTTGTTTTTATTTTGCCGCGACGGCAAAGCTCGTCGGCGTAATGCAACAAGGCGGCTATAAGGCGAAAAAGTTCTTGCGCTGGTACGGGCAGGAGCGAAACGCCTATTTTTCGCGAATGCTCTTTTGGTCGGTGCTTTCGCTTGCGGCGACGGCGCTGTTTATCTTCGTCTTTTATTTCCTGCACGAAGTGCCTGCGATGGCGCTTGGCGGAATCCCCTTCTTCGGGTTTGCGGTGCTTTTCTTTTGGGTGGATAAAAAGTTCGCCTTGAAGGTACAGGCAAAAAAGAGTGGGCGTTGGGCGCGGCTTTGCGTGGCGTACTGCATCTTGATTGCGGTGGTGGCGTTTGGTTTGATTTGCCTTTGCTCCCTTCTCGATCCGTTGCTTTCGATGGCGTACGGTTGGTTGCGCGCTATGCGCTTTTTGCCCTTGTGCTTTTTGCCCTTGCTGTTGCCGTATATTTTACTTTTGGCAAATGCAATTACTGCGCCTTTTGAAAACGCGAGAAACCGTAAATTTATAAAAAGGGCAGGGCAGGTGCTTGATGAAAGTGAAATGATCAAGATCGGTATCGTCGGGAGCTACGGCAAAACGTCGGTGAAGAATATCCTGCATACCTTGCTTTTAGAAAAATACTCCGTGGCGGTTTCGCCCGCGTCCTATAATACGCCTATCGGCGTGGCAAAGACGGTCTTTTCAGACGGATTTGAAAAGGCGCAAGTGGCTATTTTTGAAATGGGCGCGCGCCAAGAAGGGGATATCAAAGAGCTGTGCGAGCTTGTAAAGCCCGATTATATTTTGTTCACGGGCGTGTGCGCGCAACACATTCAAACCTTCGGCAGCGAAGAAGCGGTTTTCCGCGCGAAGTGTGAAGCGCTCTTTTCGACGGCAAAAACGGTGGTTTGCGGCAAGAGCTTAGAAGATAGAATCGCAAAAGTCTATCCCGAGCAGGCGGCAAAGTGCGTTTTTGCTCGAAAAGGGAAAGACGTGGAGCTTCGTGCGACGGAAACGGCGTTTACGTTGGCGCTCAATAGCGGCGAAGTGGCGGTGAAGACGGCGCTTCTTGGGGAAGGCGCGGTGGAAAATATTTCCCTTGCGGCTTGCCTTGCGGAACAGCTCGGGCTCACGCGCGACGAGATTGCGCGCGGCGTGGAAAAGCTCCAACCTGTGGAGCATAGGCTACAGCTCACGAAGGAAAACGGCGTGTATATTTTGGACGACGCGTACAACTGCAATATCAAAGGCGCAAAGGCGGCGATTGCGGCGCTTTGTCGGTTTGAGCAAAAGAAGTACGTAATCACGCCTGGGATCGTGGAAACGGGTGTGCTTCATTCGGAGATCAACGGCGAGCTTGGATGCGTTTTGGCAGGGGCAGGTATTGATTTAATTGTTCTTGTTGGGGAAACGCAGGCGCGTGTGATCGAAAAAGCGTACCTGCAAGCAGGGGGCGAAGCAGAGAAGCTCATCGTCCTTCCGTCCTTGGAAAAGGCGGTGGAAATAATTAGCGGTAAGCTTAGTGCGGGCGATTGCATTTTGTTTATGAACGATTTGCCCGACGTTGTGTAAAGGCGGTTGCGCGGAAGAAAAAAGCATAGAAACACCAAAGCGAAAAAATCAAAGCGGAGGTGTTTTTTTGTTGAAAAAAATTGCGGTGGTGTTTGGTGGGGCTGGGTGCGAGAGAGAAATTTCCGTGATTACGGGCACGTTTGCGTGCAATCTTTTGCGGGGCGAGTACGACGTTTTGCCTGTGTATTTTGACGAAAACTGGCGTGCGTATACGTCGCAAGCCTTTTTCGAAGTGGAGCGGTTTCGAAAAGGGGATTTTATGAAGGGCGCGAAGAGAATTGTCTTTGACGGCGGCTGGCTGTATGAGCTCTACGGCAAGGAAAAACGCCGTAAGCCGTTGTGCCGCTTGGACGGTGGGCTGAATTGCTGTCACGGCGGCTTAGGGGAAGGGGGCGGCGTTTCGGCGCTGTTTGCGCTAAACGGTATTCCGCTTGCTTCGCCGCCCGTCACGCCGTCGGCGCTTTGTATGGATAAAACGCTGACAAAGCTTTTGGCGAAGGCGCTCTCTATTCCCGTGGTAGACGGTATGCGCGTTCGCGAAGAAGACTATAAAAAACGGGGCGGTTTTTTGCTGAAAAATATGGAGCGGCGGTTGAAGTTCCCTGTGATTATAAAGCCGACGCACTTGGGGTCGTCTATCGGGATTGCGGTAGCCAAGGACGAAGGGGAAACGCGGGCGGCGCTTGACGCGGCGTTTGCCTTGGACGACGAAGTGGTGATCGAGCGGTTTTTGGTGGGGAAGAAGGACGTGAACTGCGCGGCGTATTCGCTCGGTGGGGAAGTGTACGTTTCCGAAGCGGAAGAAGCCTTTTCATCCTACGACGGCGTGTATGGATTTGAGCAAAAATACATAAAGAAAGAGCAAAAGGAAGGGGGCAGGGTCTTGTTGACGGGTGCTCTGCGGCAAAAAATCCGTGGATATACGCGGACGGTGTATAAGCGGCTGAATATGTCGGGTGTGGTGCGCGTAGACTATTTGGTGCAGGG
Source organism: Clostridiales bacterium (assembly GCA_015069565.1). GTDB lineage: Bacteria > Bacillota > Clostridia > Christensenellales > Borkfalkiaceae > Scatosoma. Next base: position 3,522 of record SVIJ01000044.1, on the reverse strand, counting down.
GGATAAGGTGTATTTGAGCGAAGTGAACACCGTGCCTGGCTCGCTTGCCTATTACCTGTTTTGCGATCGGATTTCCGAAGCGAAGGCGTTTTTCTCGGCGCTCGTAGAAGACGCTGTTTGCAGGGGAAGGGAAGGCAAAAAGAAATCGGTGACGACGGGGGTTTTGGAAACGGCAACAAAATAAAGAAATATGTAAACCGCTTGCAGGGGGCAGGCGGTTTTTTGTTTGAAAATATATTTTCAAAAGTAGGCGAAAGTTATTGATTTTTTGCTATTTGTTTGGTATAATGTGGAAGATAATGGACGATTATGCGCTGTGATAGCGCGAGAAGGAGAGTGATTTTTATGGCGATTGCAGAATTTACCGATAAGGTGCGAATTACCATCAAGGCTGGCGACGGCGGTGACGGGATGAACTCGTTCAAGGCGTTCAAGGGCAAGCCTGCTTGCGGACCTGACGGTGGTGACGGCGGCAGGGGCGGCGACGTGTATTTCGTCGGTGATAAGAATATGACCGATCTGTTTTCCTTCCGTTTTACTTCCAAGTTCTATGCAGGGAACGGTGAGATGGGCGGCTCGAATAAGTGCTACGGCAAAGGCGGCGAAAACGTGTATATCAAAGTGCCTTTGGGGACGCTCGTTCGCGACGCGGAAACGGGGAAGCTCATTTGCGACGTCTTTTCGGACGGTCAGCAGGTGCTCGTTGCGCGCGGCGGCAACGGCGGCAAGGGGAACGTGAAATTTACCACTGCACGCAGACATGCCCCCAACTTTGCGCAAAAGGGCGAGAAGGTGAAGCCGCACGTTGTGATCCTGGAAATGAAGGTGATTGCGGACGTTGGGTTCGTTGGCTTCCCGAACGTGGGCAAGAGCACGCTCCTTTCCAAAATCTCGGCGGCGCGCCCGAAAATTGCCAACTATCATTTCACGACCCTTTCCCCGAACTTGGGCGTAGTGCGTTATTATGAAAAATCCTTCGTGGCGGCGGACATTCCCGGGCTCATTGAAGGGGCGGCGCAGGGCGCTGGGCTTGGGCACGATTTCCTTAGACATATCGAGCGTACCCGTATGCTTTGCCACGTCGTGGATATTTCCGGCTGTGAAGATCGCGATCCGATCGAAGATTTCAAGAAGATCAACGCCGAGCTGAAGGAATACAGCGAAGTGCTTGCAGAGCTGCCGCAAATTATCGTTTGCAACAAGTGCGATATTTACGGCGCGGAAGAGAACTTGAAGGCGTTCAAGAAAAAGTACGGCAGAAAATACAAGATTTTCCCCATTACGGCGTTGACGGGGGACGGCACAAGAGAGCTTATTGAAGGGATTTTCTCTGTGCTGGATACCCTGCCGCCCGTAGAGCCGATTGAGCCCGATGAAGTGATCGAATACGGCGCGAGCGACAATCTTTCCTTTGAAATCTACCGCGACGAAGACGGCGTGTACGTCGTCGAGGGTGGCTTGGTGGATATGCTTTGTAGAAACGTTGCGCTCAACAACCCCGATTCGATGCAGTATTTCCAAAAGGTGCTCCGTCTTCGCGGCGTAATTAAAGCGCTCTCGAAAATGGGTTGCCAAGAAGGGGATACCGTGTCGATAGGCGACGTGGAATTTGACTTCGTATTGTAAGAAAAATAGCGGTTTTGGCGTACCGTGTACGCGATGAAAGTGAAAAATAGGAGAAAATATGATTACGAGAGATACCATTACCAGTAAACAAAGAAGTAAGCTCAAAGGCATCGCATCCACGCTGCCTGCGATTGCGCAAATCGGCAAGGGCGGCGTCACCGAAAATATGGTGAAGTCGTTGTCCGACGCGCTGGAAGCAAGAGAGCTGATCAAGATTAATATTTTGCAAAACGCAGAAGACGAGCCTTGGGATTTGATTGAAAACCTTGCTGACCTTTTGGATGCCGTACCCGTTGCGGTGATCGGCAGAAAGGGGATTCTCTATCGCCGTTCGTCCAGGGAAAATTTTGCGCATATTGAAGTTTAAGATTTGCGTTTTTGCGTTATATATTAGGAAATGCACAAAAAAGGTAGGGCTGTGACATGGAAGAAAAGGATATCAAGACGGAAGAAACCGTAGAAGAAAAAGCGGAGAAGAAAACGAAAAAGTCGGCAAAGCCGTCCGCGAAGAATGAAGAACTCGAACGCGTAAAAGCGGAGCTTGCTTCGGCGCAAGCGGAATCGGAAGAATATAAGCGCAAATGGTACTCGGTGGCGGCTGAGTACGAAAACTACCGCCGTCGTACTACGGCACAGGCGGCGCAAAGATACGCAGAAGGCAGAAACGACGTTTTGGCTTCCCTTTTTCCCATCGGGGATAATTTAGTGCGCGCGCTTTCCGTTTGCTCGGATGAGAACACGAGAAAGGGCTTGGAAATGGTGCTCCAAAGCTTTCATAAGCTTTTAGAAGCGGAAGGGGTGGAAGAGATCGACCCGATCGGACAACCCTTTGACCCTAGCGTTGCGGAGGCGATTATGGCGATGCCTGCTGTGGAAGGGGAAGAAAGCGGAATCGTAAAGATGGTGCACGAAAAGGGGTATAAGAAGGGTGAGAAGGTTTTGCGGTATGCAAAGGTCGTCGTCACTCAGTAAAATGCGGTGAATCTGCGGCGCAATACGGCGTTGCGCTGTCTTTTTGTTGGGTCGCGTACGGCTAGTACGCTTCCTGCGCAAAAATCCACCGCGCCTTGTCTTGCTTGCATCTTGCACCGCATTTGCTTGCGTTGGACGGAGCTTGCCGAAGACGGCGGGAGCAAGCCCCCGCCCTACAAGAGCTGGGCTCTTTTACGTGGTCACATACGGCTAGTACGCTCCCTGCGCGAAAATCCACCGCGCCTTTAACAAAGGGGACGAGCATAGGGACGGTTAAAGGAATATAAGGAAAACGGTTTCTTTAAAATATATAAAATAATATAAAGGGGTATATTTATGATTTCTTTGAAAGACAAAGTGGTAATTATCACTGGTGGCGGCCGTGGTATCGGCTTCGGACTCTCGACTGCGTTTGCAAAAGCGGGCGCGAAGATCGTAATCACGGGTAGAACGGAAGCAACCTTGACTGCGGCAAAGGAAAAGCTGGAAGCGGCTCACGGCTGTGAAGTGCTTTGCGTGGCGGCGGACGGCGCGGACGAAGCGGCAATCCAAAACGTTATCGACAAGACGGTGGAACGCTTCGGCAGAATCGACGCGGTAATCAATAACGCGCAGGCATCCGCAAGCGGTAAAATGCTTGTTCAGCACACGAAGGAAGATCTCGACCTTGCCATCTATTCGGGCATCTATGCGACCTTCTTCTATATGCAAAAGGCGTATCCGTACTTGAAGGAAAGCAAGGGCGCGGTGGTCAACTTTGCATCGGGCGCAGGCTTGTTTGGCAGAATTGCACAGTCGTCCTATGCGGCGGCGAAGGAAGGGATTCGCGGTCTTTCGAGAGTAGCGGCAACCGAATGGGCGCCCGACGGAATCCGTGTGAACGTGATTTGCCCCTTGGCAATGACCGAAGGCTTGCAGAAGTTC
>SVIJ01000003.1 GCA_015069565.1 Clostridiales bacterium | reverse complement strand
AAGGTCACATCTACTCCATCGGGACGTTATGCACGATTTTGAAATCGAAACGTTGAACGGCGAAGTATTGACCCTTTCCGAAATGCTGGAAGAAAAGGACATGGTAATGCTCAACTTCTGGTATATGGAATGCAGCCCCTGTCTTGGCGAAATGCCCGATTTTAGCGAAGTGTATAACGATCCGAGATTTGCAGATCAATTCGAGCTGATTGCTATTCACCACAACATGGGCTACTCGCTTGACAACGTGCGCGGCTTTGTTTCCAACCAAAACCCCCAAGACCCCACCAAGGGGCATCCGCTGTATCCTGCACTTTGGAAGGATAAGAATTTTTCCATCGACTACCCTGTAAGCCATTTCGATTTGACGGACATCCAAAACTATATGGGTTCCTTCCAGGGCTGGCCCACAACGTACATCATCGACCGCTACGGCGTAGTAGCCTACATCGCCGTGGGCGCATTCTCGAGCGTGGAAGAGTTTATGCTCCGCGTCGATAAATATCTCGGCTCGGACTACAAACAGGATTTCAGCAACAGCGGCGACGTTGATACGGGCGATTTAGACGATCTTATTTGGATCGAGCCCACCGTTCCCGATCCTACGGACGACGAGCTCAACGCAGCGCTCGGCTCGGACAATTTGACCTTCTCGTTTGACGAAAACGAATACGTTTGGCCGTTCATCCCGACGCAAAAAGACGGCAGGGATTGTATCTACGCTCCCAACGGTCAGCTTGCAGGCTTGTACGCACCGATGACGACTTCCATCCTGAACGTACACGTTGACGTTCCCGAAACGGGCTACGAAGACTACGTATTCACCTTTGACTATAAAATTTCTTGCGAAGGCGGCGGCGACTACTTCCACGTTTTGGTGGACGGCGTGCCCATGAAGACGTACACGGGCGTAGATCTGGAATGGAAGACCTGCTACGCCTACGTTCCCGTCAAGGGCGGCGAACACGTTCTCTCCCTTGCTTACGCAAAAGACCTTACCGATTCCGAAGGGGACGACACGGTATACATCTCCAACCTGCGCTTCGAGTCCTTGGGTGAAAACTCCACGACGGTACTCCGCTATGCGGCGACCGAACGATTGAGCAACAAGGAAGGCTACAAGACGGAAAACGACGTGCCTGAAACTTCCCCCCGCTTTGGCAAGTACGCAACGGTTGTTTTGAACGAAACGGACGGCTTGTACCACGTCAACACCGTAGACGGCCCGATTTTGTTTACCGACCTTTCGGATACCGCTACGCAGTGGTGTACCTACTCCATCTACGATATGGCGGTCAACGACTTCTTCATTTATGAAGACAACGGCGCAATCGGCGACCTTGAACCGATTTTGGCGCAATATGCGAACGCGGAGCTCCACTCCGACAACGGCTACGTGCCCGTCACCGAAGAGCTTGCGCAAATCCTGCAATTCATGACCGAACAATTCGGCTCTGGTCAAGAAAACGAATGGTTGGAGCTTTGCTGCTACTTCGACGCGTACAACACCGACCACGTACCCAACCCTTGCGTTGGCGTTCACTTCTACTTTGCGATTGAAATTCCCGAAATGGACTACTCGCAGGAAGTTCCCGAAGTGAGAGCGGTGGTTGATATCCAAAAGGCGATTATGCCCCGTGGCTACAAGTATCTCTTCACGCCGACGAAATCGGGCGTATACACCATCTTTTCCGATCGTACCATTTCGAAAGACGCAAGCAAGCTGGATCCTTCCGCATTCTTTACTTCCACCGACCTGAAATACGACGAAAGCGGCGCAGTTATCTTCGAGCATGAATCGGACGCAGAAATCGGCGATTTCCTGTTCACCGTTCGTTTGACCGCAGGTCAATCCTACTATATTGCGGCGGCAGACTGGAACCCCCAGTTTACAGGGGATAAATATGAACTTGTTATCCGCTACCATGGCGGCGAAACCGTGAAAACGCTTACGGAATGTGCAACGCCTCCTTACGTTTCCATCCTTGGCCCCGACGGCGCTTCTATCGGCGAAAGAGCGGACGGGATTGCCTTTGGCTTTGACAGCGACGGCTTCGCAAGAGAATTGAAGCACGATTCCACCTTCGGTTCGTATATCTACGTCGATTTGATTGCTCCTACAAGATTCTTTGAAAGCACCACCACCCTTCAAGCGCTCCTTTCCAGCAATATGCGCGACGAAGAAACGGGCTTGGTGATCAACTTCAACATGAGCGATATGCAGGACGAAAACGGCAACGCTTACCCCGATTACACCGACCTGATGAAGGCGGCTTTGGAAGAAGCGCTTGCGGTGGATAAAGACAGCGAACTTTACGGTATGGTAAAGGTGACGGAAGACATCTATCAAGCTCTGCGCCTGCTCACCATCAAGATTCACGGCAAGGAATTCTACGATTCGTGGCAATGTATGTGCTACTACTACAAGGAAACCTAATTTGAAACCGACTCCCGCGAATCTTCGCGGGAGTTATTCTAAACGCTTACGCTCAGTGAATTGACGGCAAAGCCGTCGTGCATTAAAACCTATGGTTTTGTGAATTTCATACTCCGTATGCGTGAATTGCAAGGCATTGCCTTGCGTTATGGAAGAATGGATTTTTTCCGCAACGATTGCACAAGCAATCAATTCACGAAAACCTACGGTTTTCAATTCACGCTACGCAGTAGCAATTCACGCACGCGTTAGGGTGCAATTCACTTTTAGTCAACTATATAAGGAAACTTACTATGAAAAAAATACTACTCACCTTCTTATCCGTATGCGCGGTTGGCTGTGTTGCTACCGCCTGCGGAAAAACCAACGACGATTCTTCATCCACGCCCGACAGCATCATCCCCGCAACGCCTGTACAATACACCTTTCAGGTGCTTGCGGCGTCCGACGTTGCTTTGGGGGACGTAGGTGCAAAGCTTGCCGTCTATAACCCCGACGGTACTTTGGCAGGAACGATGCGTTTGGACAACAGCGGGAAGCGAGAAAGAACGCTCATGCCTGCCGAATACGTAGTACGCCTTCAAAACGAAAACGGGGATACCGTGTACGAAACGAAGACCGATTTGACGGGGGAAAAGGACGTCCTTCTCTACTATCTGGAAGCTCCTGCATCGGGCGAAGGCTACGACAGCGTTCCCTACCAAATCGACAACGGCTATTATGCTGCTTCCCTTGCGAAAAACGCGTCTGCTTTTTACGCGTTCACCCCTAAAAAGGCAGGTACGTACCGCATTCGCTCGATCGGCAGCGCAGACGTACAGCTCCACCGCCACGACGGCTCGGAAGTGTGGATCAATCCTACTCCTTCCCTGACGGTGGACGATTCGGACGGCGTAAACTTTTCCTACGAATTCCAAGTGACCCCCGACGACCTTGCATCACTCAACGGCAACGGGGATTACCAGCTCTATTTCTCGATGGAATACGCTGACAAAGCCACCGATTTTTCGGCGGCGCAAACAATACTTTACGTCGATAAAATCAGCGACGATTACGACGTCGAAACACCCCCCGAAGACGATACGCCCACCGTTATCACGCTGACGACGGCGGACGAAGCGTTGTACGATGGCGAAGGAAACGTTGTTCCCTTTGGCGCGCAGGAAGGTACGCTTACCCCCCTGCCCTATAACGCGCCGCTCGTCTACAACGAAACAGACCGTTATTATCACTACGGCTCGAAGGACGGCGCGCTCGTTGTGATGCCGTTCACGGTCACGCCCACTCGACTCTTAGACGTAGCGTTCAACGTTATCGGCAATCCCACGCTCAACGAAAACGCATTGCCTTCCACCCTGCACCTGACTTCCACGGACGAAGCAACGGGCAAGGTGACGATCACGGAATACAATACGCTCATCAACGAAATCTACCCTTCGGCAGTAAATGGGGATGGCATGTATCCGTTGACGCAAGAAATGCACGAGTTTTTGACCGCGTACGTAGCGGCAAATGCGTCGGAAAAAGTAGCCTTGATCCCTGCGAATTTGCGTTGGAAAGCACCCTTATATTATTACGAAACGGGCGCGCCCGTAGACGATAGGCCCGACGTTTCGGACTGGACGGGCAATCAGCCCACGAGCGGCAACGGCTCGCAAAACAGCCCTTACGTCGTCGGGCTTGGCGATTACTGCGCTCCGTTTGGGCCGACCTTCGGCGTGGTCTACTACACCTATACGGTGGAACAGGACGGCCTTATCACCGTTTCGACTGATGCTGAAAAGGCGGCAATCGCTATGGTTTACGAATATTCGGTGACAAGCGGCGACCAGTTCACCGCCACAACGGACAGCGGCGATATCGCAGGCGCGAACGCATACACGTTCGATAACGTAGTAAAGGGCGGCAAAATCCTTTTGCAAATTTGCACCAGCGACTGGACGAGCGCAGAGCTTCCCTTCTCGATCCGCTATTCGGCACAAAAGCCGAAGGACGAATCTCTCGGCTCTGCGGATAAGCCGTACGCCTTGACCTACGGCGAAACGACGGCGGTAAGTGAAGGAAAAACCACACTCTACTACGTCTTTACGCCGACGGAAACGGGTACGTACACGATCTCTTCCGATCATCCCGATATTTTCCTGTACGTATACCAAGGCGCAACAAACGGCACGACTGTGAAAAAGCTTCTCGGAAAAGGAAAAATTTCGTTTAATTTGACGGCAGGCGAAAGCTATTATATTGCCGTTTCCGAAGGGGTAAACGAGTATTTTAGCATTTTGTTCAATTTCCAAAAAGCATAATTGCATAGATGCGCATATTTGCCCTTTCCCATTTTGTGGGAAGGGCTTTTTTTACGGGAGCAAGCCCCCGCCCTACGATAGCATACCCCATTTTGTCATCCTGAGCGTAGCCGAAGGATCTCATCACCCTCAGCCCCCCTTTTTTATAAAAAAAGGAATTTCTCTTTTTTGCGTTTTTGCCGTAAAAAAAGTTGCATTATGAAACAATCTGTGCTATAATAAATGTAAGTTTTCGATATTGTTTGCGTTTTCTATCGAAAAAAAGGTTTGAAAATTTTATTTTTGGAGGACACTTTTATGACCAAAATGAAAAAGTTTCTCGCTCTGCTTGCGTCTTTGACGGCAGTTGCGACGCTTGGTCTGGCAACCGCTTGCGGCGACAAGGGCGACAGCAGTACTCCTGTTGATAGCACCCCCCCTGCAAGCACCCCCGGTGATTCGACACCTGACGATTCTACACCCGTAGAAAAGCAGTACACTGTCACTGTAAAGAAACCCGACGGCACGCCCGCAGCAGGCTACTGGCTTCAAGCGTGCGCTGGCACAAACTGCCAGCCTATTCAGACGGATGCAAACGGTGTATGCACCTTCAAGTATGATGAAGATGCAACCGTTTACCACGTTCAAACACTCAACGGCGGCGGCGATGATTACGCTGATTACGAAGCGTTTGATTTCGACACCGTTCCTGGCACGCTTACGTATGAAGTGGAGCTTGTTGAAAAAGAAGCGCCTGCTGTTGTTTCGAACACCGTTGCAGAAGTAATCGCAGGTGAAAACGACGCAGAATTCGTTCTTACGGGTACCGTTCTTGCAAACAGTGGCAAAGGCTACGTATTGGCAGACGCAACGGGTAGCATCTTCGTTTACGGCACGACCGATGCAACCGTTGGTGATATTGTTAAGGTGACGGGTACCAGAGCAACCTTCGGCAACTGCGTTCAGTTGAAGCCTACGGCTGTTGAAGCAGCAGAAGGCACGGCTATCCAAGCAGGCGCTATCAAGGAGCTCACGGCGGCAGACTGCGACGCTTACAAGGCGGCTGAAAACATGGTTCCCGAATACGCTTCTTTCGTTGGTACGCTTGCGGTTAGCGGCAAATATTACAACATCACGATTGACGGCACGGAAGTAGTCGGTAGCCTTGTCACCCCCACCGATGCAGACAAGGCAATCCTTGCTGATTTGAACGGCAAAACCGTTAAGGTAGAAGGCTATGTGGTTTACGTTACCAGCGGCAAGTATCTCTACTCGGTAGCAACGAACATCTCCGAAGTTGTTGTTGAAGAAAGCATCACGATTTCCGAACCCATCGGCGGTACGGGCGCGTATGATGATATCACTTTGGAATACGATTATTTCCAAATCGAAACTGGCAAGTACTATAAGGCAAGCAAGGAAGCACAATCGGCTGCATGCAGCAGCATCGGCTACACCCTTACATCTTCGGTAAACGGTACTTACACCCTTCACATTCCTGAATCGGAAAATGAAAACCCCGTAGTCGTTACCGTTGAAGGCGTTGTTGCAGAGCTTACGGACGGTTCGTCCTTCGCCGTACAAGCAAACGCTACCGTCAATGTATGGGTAATCTCCAGTGCAGAAGATCCCGAAACTTGGGCAACCACCTATTTCGACGCAGTATTCAGCCTGTCGTTCGACGCTAATACTTACGAACCCGACGGTAGCGAGCTTGCTCCTATTACCGTAGCAGACGGTCAAACCTACACCGTAGGTGGTTGGGAAGGTCTTTGGTATACCTTCACTGCTCCTTCCGCAGGTCAATACAAATTGACGCTTAGCGATTGGGCAACGCAAGCTGAAAGCTTCAAATTCTTTGACGCAGAATACAACATGTTCAACCGTGGCGTAGCTATCGACATTGCTGAAGGCGAAACGGTTTCCTTCAAGGCATATAGCTACTTGGATAACGAATCCGCTTGGACGTTCTCGTTTGGCGCAACGCTTAGCAACGACGAAAACTGCGATACCGTAATTGATGAAAGCATCCCTGGCTACACGGAAGAAAATCCTTTGGTAATTGAAGCGGCAGGCGATTATGAAATCACCGTTTTGGCTGGCGCTGACTTCTACGCTCAGTTTGTAGGCGCAGGCTTCCAGTTCGTAGTGCCCGAAGGCATGAGCGTTCAAACGCTTGGTATGCCGAGCGCATATTATGAAGCTGGCGAAACGGTTATCTATGTTGGTAGCCCTATGAACATGTTCTACCAGAATCTCATCATCAGCGCAAACGCAGAAACCACCGCTACCCTTTCGGTAAGCGCATACGTTGCTCCCCTTGCACTTGTTGAAGGCGAAAACTTGATCACCATCACGGAAGATGTCCTTGAAACTGGCGTTGAATGTACCTTCACCGCTTACGTGACGGGTCAATACACCTTTGCAAGCAACGACTTGCGCGCAATAGTATACGACTCCAACGATATGCAGGTTGGTATGGGTATCGTAAACCTTACGGCTGGCGAAACCTACAAGGTACTTGTTGGTGGTATGGCTGTTGGTGAATACACCTTGACGATCATCGCGCCTGAAGACACTGGCGAAGAAGGCGGCGACGACGTTATCGGCGGCTCCGATACGGACGGCGTTTTGGAAGTAGGCGTAGCAGAAAAGCTCCAAATCACAGCTGAAAACATCGACGAAGAACATGGTGTTTCCCTTACCTTTACGCCCGATACGTACGGCAAGTATCAATTCAAAGGCGACTTAAAGACTGTTGTTTACGATAACGATACCCTCGACTTAATTACAGCAACAAGCGGTCAATACACGCTCCAAGCTGGTAAAGAATATTGGATTATCGCTTACAACTTTATGCCTAACGTCTTCCAACCTGGTGAATACACCATTACGGCTGAATTGAAAGAAGTACTCAGCGAAGGCGGTAACGAAGAAGTTGAAGCTGACGGCTCCGAAGAAGCTCCCTTTGTTATCGAAGATCTTTTCGCTGCTCCTATCGTTACCAAAACTGGCATCAACGATCCCGATATGGTTTGGTACACCTTCACATTGACGGAAGGCAAGACACTTGTTTTCACCTTTGATAATACAGACTCTTGGTTTAGAGTAAAGAGCGAATCTGGTGAAGTCGTCGTAAGCGGCTATAGCCAAGCTGTATTTGAAGGCACTCTTTCCGCAGGTAAATACACAATGGGTATCGCATCCTGGGATGTCCCCAACGACGCATTATCTTTGACCGTAACGGAAAAAGTAGCGGAAGGTGGCGATGATGTAGGCGGCGACACTGCTGGCGTAGCAATCAGAATTACTTTCCCTGGTAAAGAAAAATATGCGGGCGAATGGAGCAGCGCAAGCAAATGCGCTACTGTTGCTGACGCAGCATCCGCAACCACCTACTATATGGAAGATGCTGGCGATGGCAATTACTACATTTATTTCTTGGCTGATGGGGTAGCGCAATATTTGTATTTGAGTAGCGCTACTTCGTCTGCATCCATCGCAACCGCAACGGATAAAGCATCCGCGCAAACTTGGACGTTCGATGAATCAACGCAATGTATTGTAAATACTACGCACACCAATCGTGCTTTGTATTATCATACCAGCGACGGCTGTATGCGCGCTGCAAATACTGGGGTAACAACTTACGCAACGCAATATGCTTGGTATGAAGTAATCTAATCACTATTTGCATAACAAAAAGAATGAGAGCATAGAAATATGCTCTCATTTTTATTTGGTTTCGAATCGCCCCACACCTGTCATTCTGGAATGAGCCGTCCGAGATTCTATCGCTTCGCTCCAGAATGACAAAAAGTGGCTCAAAACGGCTAAAATAACACAAAAAAAGCGGCTTTGTAGCCGCTCTTTTCTTTGCTTATCTTGTCAATGCTTCATCCAACACAATCTTGAGCCGTGCAAAATCGCTTTCCACCAGCTTGCCGTTCTTGCGGTAAATAATACATCCGTTCGTATCCAGCACAACCGTCATGGGCCAAGCAGACGTTCCACCTAAATAGTAATGTAAGGTTTCTTCCGCCCCACCAAACACTCTATCCATCGTAAATCCGATCGAATAATCACGCCACATTTTACCATGAATATCGTCTTTCTTATTGATAAAATCAATAACGCCGCTTTCTTTATAAAGCCCTTCTTTGTGCTGATGCACCGTTACCGTATCAATCGCGCCTGCATACGCTTCATGGAAAGCGTTAATTTCAGGCATTTCTTCTTGGCAAGGCAAACAATCCGTATACCAGAAATTAAGTATAATCGGTTTGCTTATCGCCGATAAATCGTAATAAACTTCCGTTCCTGCAATCAGTTCTTTTAATTGAATATCACGCTTAAAGAACTTGCCTTCTACGGTATATTCTGCATCCCCCGTCAAGTTCTCAATTACCACATTAAACAACTCGTCTTCCTCAAAGAAACCGTTGTTGGTCACGTGACGAATTCTGCCTTCGCTATCGATGATTGCAAGCGTCGGATACACTGCCGTACCACCCACCAAATAATCGTATAAGCTACCGCCTAAGCCTTCCTGCACGCTATCCTGTGCGAAAATAATCGAAGTATCTTCCCACTTTTCCACCCATTTGCCGATATCCTTGCCGTACGTTTCTTCCGAGTGTACCGCCAGCATATTCACGCTGTCACCGAAGCGCTTTGCCACTTCGCCATAAACGGGCATAAAATCTTCACATTCTTTCTTGTCCGCTTGCCAAAAGAGTACCAGCGACGCTCTACCGCCGCCCACGCCGATTTTTCCTTCCTTCGCGTGATCATACAGCGTATAGCTTTCTCCACCGTACACCTGCAAAGTAAAGTTTTTACTAATCACGCCCGCAGGGGGATCCGTCTTAGGTTTAGACTTCACAAAAACGTTCGCGTACAGGTACGCACCCAGAAGCATAATCCCTGCCAAGCACCACGCTACAATCTCTAAAATCTTGTTCCTATACCGTTCTTTTGCGCGCGCGTTCAGCGTTTCTTGCATCGTTTGCGGCTGGCTATCCACCATTTTTAACCCGACCATGGTAGGCTCGTTTTGCGTTTCCGCCGCTACGGCAACCGTTTCCGCCGCTTTCGGGACTACGAACTCGGTCAAGGGTTTGCCTTCGGGGGTTGGCGCATCCAAATCGTTGGTACGCACAAACAGCGACGCGCCCTTCCAAGAAATCGCTTTCGTCGGGCAAACGCGGATACATTCGCCGCAATGGATACATTCGTGGTCGCCCACCGTCTTGGTATCCATCTTACAAACCGCAATACACATACCGCAATCGGTACACTTCTTCTTATCCACCTTCACGCCCAGCAGTGCCACTTTGCAGAAGAAGCCGTAAATCGCGCCCAAGGGGCAGATGAATCGGCAGAAGAAACGGAAAAATACAATACTCAGTACGATGAATGCCACCAAAAGCAGGAACTTCCAAGAGAAGACGACGCCGAGCATTCCGTAATAACTCGGGTTGTTGGGCAACAGCCCAAACGCGCCTTCAAACAGCCCTGCGGGGCAAATGTACTTACAAAAAGAAGGAACAGGGCTTCCGTCCATATACATGAGCGGCAGGATCACGACCATCAAGCCCAAAATCACGTACTTGAAATAGGAAAACAGCCTTGTCAGCCACCCTTTTTTCACCTTCGGGGACGGGATTTTATACAAGAGCTCTTGGCACAGCCCGACGGGACAGAAGAAGCCGCAAATCGTCCTGCCAAGCATGATCCCGAAAATCGCCAAGATCCCGAAGACGTACGCCGTCCATTTATGATCGGAGTTTGTCAGCGCACCCTGCAAAGAGCCAAGCGGACACGCGCCGATCGCCCCAGGGCAGGAATAGCAGTTGAACCCAGGCAAGCACATTTTCTTGGTTGCGCCATTGAACAGTTGTCCATCTATGTAGCCTTTTAGGTTTGCATTATACAGCAGCGCCGTGTAGAGCTGTATGAGCCTTCGTTTGCTCGGCGCGTGATTTTTCAGCCATCCGCCTATCTTGCGGAAAAAATTCTTTACCTTCTTCATATCACGCCAACCCCACACATTCCGTACACAGCTCTGCGGCTTTCTTGAACACTTCGTTCATACCGCCGTTTACGATCCCGAAAATCGTCAGCACCAGCGCTAACGCAATCAAGATCCCGCGCACGATCCAAAGCTTCTTGGGATCGTCCAGCCAACCTTCCTTGACGCCCGCCACGCCGCCTTTTACCATCGTTCCGTCCTTCGCCGCCTGCGCCGTAAGCGCCTTGACTTCCGCAAGCGCCTTTTTCAGCATAAACGTATACATAAGATACGCGACGATCACCACAGCGAACGCCACCGCCACAAAGGGCAACGTATGCGCCGCCGCCTGCACCATTTCCGTGTTCGTATCCGTATAATTGAAGTTCTTGCCGTTCAAAAGATAGCAAAGGGGGAAGAAGAACAGCACGGCAAGCACGCCGCCCGTAATTCCCCAAAGCAACAACGTTTTTTTCTTCAAGGCGCGTTTGCCTTCCGACCAAGCGCCTTCGGGCAGCCTTTGCGCGAACTTTGCAATCTGCGTAGCAGTATTCGGCTTCACGCGAAGCTTTTCCTGTTCCACGGGGAAAATTGCGTATACAATCACGCCGACGACTACCCAAGCCGCAAAGCCAAGCAGGAAGGGAAGCAGCTCCGTCAGAGCCGTTTCCACTCCGTCCTTGGTGTAGCCGCCCCCCAAATGCAGGTTGAGCGCTTTGAGTACGCTCAGCACGCCTACAAGCGCCGTATACGCCAAGAACGCAACTCCATAAATTGTACGAATTGTCTTATTTTTCATTTTCATATCCTTTTATTTCGCGCATCAATAGCTCGCGCACGCGCATATACGCAACCGCGCATACACCCGACTTTATTATATATCATATACGCCTTCCTGTCAAGTAAAAATTCCTGCGCAAAATGATGGAAAGTTCTTGAAAATTGCATCTGAGAATATAAAAATCGTTGTGTTTTTTACGGATATATAGTATAATATATCCGTAGAACTATGCCTTTTTTATATGGAAAGTTCTTGATCAATCGAAAAACTATATCTACGGAGAGTTTATATGAAAAAAATTATCCTTTCTATGTTGCTGGCAATCATGGCAGGCTTTGCGGCTTTTGGCTTCGCGGCTTGCGGTGATAAAACTGGCGACTCGTCGAGCACCCTGCAAAACGGCGTGGAAGTTTCCTTCCCCGAAGTGGACGGCATCGTGTTCGTCACCGACGACCTTGTGAACGGTCAGATCGAAAAGGGCTCGACCCTTACCTTTACGCTCGATCTTTCCGCTTGGAAGGGCTCGAAGAACTTCACCTTGCTTGCAGGCGATCAGCCGATCACCCCCAACGAACAGGGTACATACACCGTGACGGTGAATGAAGCGCTCACCTTGCGCTTTGCGGACGTGACCGTTTCCTTCAACGAAGCGGAAGGCGTAAGCTACGTTTGCGAGTATCAAGACACCGTGACCGTTCCCTTCAACACCCCTATTTCCTTCTCGTTGGACGTGAACCCCTTCTACACGGCGAAGAACGCCGTTGTTCGCGCGGGCGCAAGCATTCAAGCGGCAGACGCTCAGGGCGTCTATACCGTCTACGCAACGTCGGATACGGTAATTTCCGTTTTGGACGTTGTCAAGGATGAAGCTACCTGTACGACGGGCGGGACGGACAGCGAAAACCCCTTCCTTATCTATACCCCTGCGGACTGGCTGTTCATTGCGGAACAGGTCAAGATCGGGAACGTCAACTACGTTGAAGGCTACTATCAGCTAGAAGCGGATCTTGACTTTAAGGGAGAAACGATTCCCGTAATCGGCGACGCGACCACCGTTGGCGCGGACAACGTAGAAACCTACTTCGGCGGCTACTTCAACGGTATGGGTCACACCATCAAAAACTTCAAAATTGAAGAAACGAACACCCCCTACGTCGGGCTCTTCGGCTACATGATGGGGAGCTTGAACGATCCGAGTTTAGGTACGCTCAACAACGTGCATATTGAAAACTTCACCGTCAGCGGCGTTATGGAAGGTGATGCAAACAAAATGCTTGCGGTCGGCGGCTTGGTTGGCTACGGTATCGGTATTAGAATAATCAACTGCTCGATTAACGGCGGTCAGGTTTCCGCAACGGGGAACGAAATGTACCTTTCCTACGTCGGCGGCGCAATCGGCGTTGTGCAATCGGCGTTTCTCGACTTTGGCTCTTACCAAAGCCGCGTCACGACGGAAATCGCTTACGTAAGCGTGACCGATACTACGGTCTTTGCAAACGACGGTATCATTCCTAGCGCAGGCGGGATCGCAGGCTACGTGTTCGCTGCCGATTATCTCGCGACCACCATTTTGCATACTTCTTATGCGCGCGACGTCTTGGTTTACGGCGCAATCCAAACGGGCGGCGTTGTCGGGCATCTTGCGGCGTATGCTTCCGTCTTTAACTCGTATGCAACGGGTACGGTTTCCGCGATTGCTGAAATCGACGATACTTCGATGCCCGAATACTGCACCGCTTATGCTGGTGGCGTAGTCGCTTATGCGGAAAATGAAACCGCAATCGTGCGCTGCTTCTCGGCATCCACCTTGGACGCAAGCTCAGCGGTAGACGGATACGCCTTTACGGACGGCGTTGTTGCAAAGATGGACGATGCAGGCACGCTCTCCCCCGAAGCAATCGTAGCTTATACGGCTGACAACTACTATGCGGAAGGCGGCGTGGACGGCTCGATGGATTTCTCCACCGAAGAATTCCTGTATAACACGCTCGGCTGGTATGCCTTCGACTGGATCTACGAAGATGGGGAATCCTATCCTTCCTTCTATCTCAACTACGATGACAAATACGAAGACGGCTTCAACACCACGTTTGTTTACAAGGGCGCAACGCGCGGCGGACAAACAAGCTACACCGTCAACATCACCGAATACGGCAGTCTTTCCTTTGCAATCATCAGCACGGAAGTGCTCGTCAGCGAATACATGACCGGCGACAACGGCGCGATTTCCTACGGCTTCTTCTTGGACGAAGCGTGCACCCAACGCGCGCCCTATGCCTACCTGTTCATGCAGCTCGAACAGACGATCTACGTCGGCTTCATCGATTACTCGGCGGTGGCAGGTACGTATGAAATGGTTGTGCGCGCAGGTGATACGGCATCCCTGACGCTGAACGAAGACGGCAGCTACGAATACGAAGACGGCGGCATCGTTTCGGGCGGGCTCTACCGCTACGACGGCAATTCGATCGTATTCAACAGCGCAAGATTTGCTCGCTACGCAAACGGCGGCACGATCTCGGATATCTACCAGCTCGACTTCTACACCTTCCAAGCGGATATTGTTGCAGACGGGCTTCGCATCTACGACGGCACCTATTTCACCAAGGCTAACCCCTTGACCGCCCTTTCCAGCTTTGGCTTCGAGCAGGAATATTCCTACAACGGCAACAGCTATTCCTTCGCGAAGGACTGGACGGTGGAAATCGGCAACAGCTCCTATACGTATACGCTGAATAACGGCACAATCACTATAAGCAACGGTGATGCAGGTACGTACGAAAACGGCGTACTCACCTTGAACGGCACTGCGGCTACCGCGTTGGATTCTTTCCACGGCGTTTGGACGGTTTCCGTTTCTGAAAGCTATCAGTTGACGATGGACGGCTTGGGTACGTGGAAGCTGGAACAGCTTTACTACGACCGCAACGGCGGCAACCACGCGCCCATCAATACGTCTACTGGCACTTACACCATTGACGAACACGGCAGAGCCGTATTGACGGCAGGTAGCGAGCTGTTCGGCTACGTTGTGATGGATTCGAACGGCTTCCTTTCTTTGGAAGGTAACGGCATCAGCATCACCTTTGCCGACCAAAACAGCTACAAGGGTACATGGTCTGCCGCCCACAAGAACGGCAGTGCCAAACTCACCCTGAACGGTATCACCGTAGACGGTAGCGGTATGGGCTCGATCGAATACTGGGACGGCAACACCTACGAGCTGTTCTACGCGATGGAATACGGCAGAATCACCCTGTACAACGGCGCAATCGTATTCGGCTACATGAGCTACGACAAGCAAAACGGTACTTTGGTTGCATACCTGTACGATAGCAACCAGTCGATGATCGACGAAACGAACGCTTACGTCTTCTACCACTACGACGTATTCATAGGCGAATGGGTAGGCGAACACGAAGAACTTGGCGAAGTAATCTTCAACGGCTTCGGCGTATACACCGCGGAAGGCTTCACGGGCTACGTGACGATCGACGACAAAACCACCCCCTACACGCTGGCAACAAACGGAGATATTTTGTCGGGCGCGTTTACTTACAACGGTAAAACCTACACGATCCGTTATACGACGGCGGACGGCTCGATGGTAATTAAAGACGGCTCGAATGAGGAAACCTACGAACGCAAGGACGACTTCGCAAGCCTTGAAATCGTAGATTTGAACGGCAATTCCTACGCCTTTGACGGTCGCGGCAACCTTTCCGCAGGCGGCAAGCTCACGGTAAAGGACGCAAACGGCGGTGAAACGGTCTATAACTACAAGAACGCAAACGACGAAACGGCGGTTCTGCTCGGCAGTGAAACGGTGGCAACCATCCGCGTAGAAAACAACAACTACGTTTGGACGACGGCTACTGGTAAAACGCTCCTGTACTTGAACAACCCGTTCGTGGGCACTTGGGCGGTGAGCGGCGCTTACACCACTCGTTTGACCCTGCTTCCCATGGATTTGACGGGCAAGATGCTCGGCACGTTCGACGGCAGAAGCATCTCCGCAACCTACGATGCGGAAACAGGCACCTGCACCTACGGTGCAAGCTATCTCATTCCTT
Source organism: Clostridiales bacterium (assembly GCA_015069565.1). Taxonomy (GTDB): domain Bacteria; phylum Bacillota; class Clostridia; order Christensenellales; family Borkfalkiaceae; genus Scatosoma. Next base: position 47,030 of record SVIJ01000003.1, on the reverse strand, counting down.
TGAGCGGCGGCGACTTTGCAATCTCTTCGACGGCTACGCTCGGCGAACTCTATCAGCTTTGCACGAAGATGGACGACTTGGTTGGCACGACGTGGACGTATAAGAGCTTCACCACCACGACCTTCCTGTTCGACGGTACGGGTAAGAGCGAAAACCAAACGAACTCTGTGTACTCAACGGCTCGTCAAGTACAAGGCGTTTCGGCGGCAACCATCTTCACCTACGAATACATGGCGGAACACGACGTATACCGTTTGTATGCAACGGTTGGCGATAGAACGCGTATCTACCTGCTTGAATGGACGGACGTTTCCGCCAAGGGCGCATACGTCAACGACGAAGGAACGCGCGCATTCACGCTCACTTCGATCGACGAACTCTACATGATCCAAGCGGTTGAAAAGACGTCAGGCAACACCTTCACCTTCGACGGAAGATACACGTCCGCAAGCAACCCTGGTACGATCACCGTCACGGATAAGGACGGCGCGGTTGTCACGACCTACAAGTACGTTCTCACGAACATCTCGATGACGCTCGGCAAAATCGAAATGACGCTGACAAACGACGATGATGGCAAGCAATACACGGCGGTATTCAATATGTTTGATAATCCTTTCAGCATCACTCTGACGCTGATCGGCTAACAACCCGCTTAAAAACAAAACGAAAAGCTCCCTTCTCTCAAAGGGAGCTTTTTTAAGCGAAAAATCGCTCATAATTGCCACGTTATTCTGCGACGCAAAGAAATACTCGCGCTGGAAAATCACTCGTTTTAGAAGCAAAAAACTCGGCTTTAAGCCGAGTTTTTCTTTTGCTATATTAGATTAAAATCTAAAATATTTCTGATTTCACGCACTAGCGAAAGCAATTACTAATCTTTTATATAACCGATATTGCTACTTATCGAAGGATCGAAACTCAAATTACATACAGACGCTACAATGGGATAAATTCCAAATGTAAAAAATGCAAGGAAAAAATAGGCAAGAGTTCTAGATGTAAATCCCTTTGGTTTCAAGCTGGTGTGGTTAATAATCATACTTCCGATCCACCCCAAGAAAAAAGTAAGCAAAAAACGAACAAATTTTTTACTCCCTTCTTCTTTGTGATCATTATTGATAATCTGCGGCTGGCTTTTCACTGTTGGTGCACCGATTTGACAGCCACAATGCGGACAAATCACCGCTTTTTTCATGATTTTTTGTCCACATTCCGAGCAAAATTTCATTTCTTGCTGTACGTTCACGTTTTCTTCCATTGTTTTTGCATCCACCTTTTCTGTTTTTTTGCACATATTTCCATATGTATACCACATTATAACACATATGGGTTATAATGTCAACCCATTTGGATATTATAATTTTTATAATTTGTGATATTATATATACATATGGGAATTACTTCATCTAAGGAAAATGCGTTATGGATGTATTGAAAAGAATCAATCAGTTGCGACTTGAACGAAACTGGTCTATATATCGTCTTTCGGTGGAATCAAACATTTCGCAGTCCACTCTTACCAATATGTTCAATCGTGAAACCTTGCCTTCTATTACCACGTTAGAATGTTTATGCAGTGCATTTGGTATTACCTTAGCGGAATTTTTTAACGATCACGATGCAACGAATTATCCGCCGTCCGAGCAGGAATTATTAAAATTGTATCACGCTGTGCCCGACGAAACCAAAGCGGCTATTCTTTCCTTATTACGAACCATTGTTCAAAAATCCAACTAAACTTTACAAGCAAAAAACTCGGCTTTAAGCCGAGTTTTTCTTTTGCTATATTAGGGCCGAAGCACGCTTATTTGATCCACAATGCCATGATCGCAAAGAGCAGCAGGAAAATCCCTGCAAAGCCCAAAACGAACGGAATAACCGCCACAAAGCCCGCCTTGAACATCGCCCACTTTTCCGCGCGCGTCAAGCGTATGCCTTCTTTCTTGCGGTTGTCCTTTCTCGAAGGATCGTACCAAGGCATACCTTCTACGTTCATATTCGCAAAGGTCGTTTCCGTGTCTAAATCGTCAGGTTTTTTGGATCTTTTTTCACTCATGCTTGTTATTCACTCTCCGCAGGCTTTTCAAGCTCTGCCTTCATACTTGCAAGTTCTTCTTCGGACGCATACAGGTGGCAAGCGCAGAAATGCCCTTCTTCCACTTCTCTATACGTCGGCGCAAACTTTTTACAAATTTCCATACAGCTTTCGCAACGGGTATGGAATTTACATCCGCTCGGCGGATTGACAGGGGAAGGAATATCCCCCTTCAAAATGATACGGTTCATCTTCACGTGCGGGTTGGGCACGGGAACTGCCGAGAACAGCGCCTTGGTGTAAGGGTGCAAGGTGTTGCCGAAGATTTGCTCTTTCGCGCCAAACTCTACCATACTGCCCAAGTACATAACGCCCACTTGATCGGAAATATGCTTGACGACGGAAAGGTCGTGCGAAATGAAGACGTAGGTCAAGCCAAGCTCCGCCTGCAATTCTTTCAGCATATTGATGATCTGCGCCTGAATGGATACGTCAAGCGCAGATACGGGCTCGTCGCAAACAACAAGGTCGGGCTTCAAGGCAAGCGCGCGCGCAATACAGATACGCTGACGTTGACCGCCCGAGAACTCGTGCGGATAACGCTCGAAGTAATGGGGCTGTAAGCCGCACATCTTCATCACGCTCAAAATGTATTCCTTGTAGTTTTCAGGGGACACGATGCCGTGTTCTCTTGCCGCTTCACCGATGATTTCCCCAACGGTAAGTCTGGGCGAAAGGCTGGCATACGGGTCTTGGAAAATCATCTGCATTTGCGGACGGAGCTTATCAAACTCTCTATCCGACAAATCGCTGATTTTTTGCCCCTTGAACCAAACTTCACCGCCCGTCACGTCGTGAAGGCGCAAAATGGTACGGCCCATGGTCGTCTTGCCGCAGCCCGATTCCCCTACGATCCCCAAGGTCTGCCCCTTTTTGAGCGAAAAGGAAACGTTGTCTACCGCGTGCAAATACTTGGTGGGCTTGCCGAAAAAGTTCGTGCCTACGACGAAGTATTTTTTCAGGTCTTTTACTTCCAATAAAGGAGTATCATCATTCGTTGCTTCTGCTTCAAGCTCTGCAATTTGGCAACCGCAATGGGGACAAACCCACGCCGTTTCAGGCACTTTTTGTCCACATTCCGTGCAAAATTTCATGTTTTGCTCTTCCTTCGCCATGATCAATTCTCCTTATTTTCGTCTTTATACAGATAGCAAGCCACCTTATGGGTGGGAGATACCTGCACGTACGCAGGATATTCGCCTGCACATTCCGCCTTGCAACGCTCGCAACGATCTCTAAAATAGCAATAGTTGGGCATATTGACGGGGTTGGGAACGAACCCAGGAATACAGTACAGCTTATCCACGTCGCCGTCTACGGTCGGTTTACTCTTTTGCAAGCCGATCGTGTACGGATGCAAGGGATTGTCAAAAATGTCTTCCGCCGTACCCATTTCGATTACCTTACCTGCGTACATAACCACGACGTAATCCGCCATTTCCGCAACGACGCCAAGGTCGTGCGTGATGAGCATGATACTGCCGTTGATCTTTTTCTTGATTTCACGAAGCAGGTCAAGAATTTGCGCCTGAATGGTCACGTCGAGCGCCGTTGTCGGCTCGTCCGCGATGATGAGCTTCGGATTGCAAAGCAACGCCATCGCGATCATTACACGCTGACGCATACCGCCCGAAAGCTCGTGCGGGAACTTTCCGTACACGCTTTCCGCGTCCGCAATCCCGACAAGGTTCAGCATTTCGATGCTGCGCGCCTTTGCCTTTTCCTTGGAAATCCCTTCGATGTGCAAGAACGCCACTTCATCGAGCTGGTTGCCGATGGTAAAGACAGGGTTCAAGGAAGTCATCGGTTCTTGGAAGATCATCGAGAGCTCGCGTCCGCGAATGGAACGCATCGCTTCGACGGGCATCTTGGCGATATCCACCACCTTTTCTTCCATTTCGTAAAGGTTGCCGCCCAGCTCGTTTTTCGCAAACACAGGCTTGCCTTTTTCGTCCGTTTTCACCGAGCCGTCTTCGTTCAACTCGTACACGGGTATCTTCTTTCCATTTTCGTCCAGCTTAAACGCGTTCGTCTTGAAACGGATCGAGCCGTCTACGATCTGCCCCGAAGGCCCTTGCACAAGCTGCATAAGCGAAAGGGACGTGACCGACTTACCGCAGCCCGATTCCCCTACGACGCCCACCGTCGAGCCAGCAGGAATCGAGAAGGTGACGCCGTTGACCGCCTTTACAACGCCTGCGTCCGAGAAGAAATAGGTGTGCAGGTTCTCGAACTCGATAACGTTCTTTTCGTCCTTCATCTCGGTCAAAAATTCCGCTTCTACCACCTTTCTCTTCTTACGCTTTTCGTAGTATTTGATGGCTTTCGCATTCTCACGCATAATCTTTTTCGATTCAGACGAAGTGATGTAATGCGAATTGCCTTCCTTTTTCTTCTTAAAAATATCCAAGATGCTCATACACATTACCTCTTCATTTTCGGGTCGAATGCGTCACGCAAGCCGTCACCGACAAAGTTGAACGCCAAGATTGCCGCCGTGATACAAACACCTGCGGGTAACCAGAAGTTTGGATAGCCTTCCAAATATGCAGTATCGTTTGCATATTCAATCATCGCACCCCACGTAGGCGTACCCAAGGGCGCGCCGATCCCCAAGAAACCAAGGGTGGCTTCCGTCAAAATGATTTGCCCTAAGCCAAGGGTCATCGTGACGATGAGTTGCGGCATAACGTTGGGCATCAAGTGCTTGAAAATCTTGCTGAACGTCGAAAGCCCCGACGCCTTTGCGGCAAGCATGAAATCCTGTTCACGCAAGGAAAGGATTTGACCGCGCACAAGCCGCGCTGTGCCTGCCCAGCCGATCAAGCAAAGTATGCCCATCATATAGTAGAGCTTCCAAACGGTATTCACCTCGTTAAAGATCGCCGACAAAATCAACATAATCGGTAGCGTCGGGATACAATATAAGATATCGCATATACGCATAATCAGCTGATCGACCCAACCGCCAAAATAACCCGCTAAGCCGCCAAGGAGAACCCCCAGCAAGGTCTGTAAAATAACGACGACAAACCCGATCGTCAAGGAAACTCTACCGCCGAGCATCAGGTTCGTGAAAATATCTTCGCCGCGTTCATTCGTACCGAGCAAATGTTTCCACGAAATATCACCTTTCACAAAATGGCTGTTTTCCGTCATAACAATCTCGTAGGTGGTAAATTTTTCCTTCGTACCATCAGCGTTTTCCACGATATACGTTATCGCCACTTCGTCTACGGAAACACGGGGGGTTTGATCCACCAACGATCGCCCACCACCATCATACCACTGCGAGAACCAAGGCCCTACGAACGAGAAGAGGAACAGCGCAATGATGACCACCAACCCGACAATGGAGAGCTTAGATCGGAAAAACCGCTTCATAACCGTCGCCATAGGCGAAAGCACCTTCACGCGGTCGGTCAGGTTTTCCCCGTGCAAATCTTCTTCGGTGGGCTGGGAAACTTCCGTTTCCGCCCCTTCAAGCGTTTGGGCAGTAGCGACAACTTCTTCTTCCATTTCAGAAATTTTCTTTTCTTCCATTGTACTCCCCTCCTTATTTCCCAAGTTTTACACGCGGGTCAACCACCGCATACATCAAGTCGGAGAGCAATACGCCGATAACGGTGAGCACCGCCAAGAACATATTGTACGCCATGATGAAGGGAATATCGCCCTTTGTGAGCGCCGTATATGCAAGCGAACCGATGCCAGGTAAGTCAAACATCGTTTCCGTGATCATTGCACCGCCAAAGAGCCCGGGCAGCGTACCCGCCAAGGTCGTGACGAGCGGAATGAGCGTGTTGCGGAACACGTGCTTATAGACAACCGTCTTTTCGGACAACCCCTTTGCGCGCGCGGTACGGATATAGTCCGCATTGAGCACTTCCAAAGTGTTGGTACGCGTATAACGCATCAACGAGCCGATGGACAAGATAACCAAAACGAACATAGGCATTACCATATGCCACAAAAGGTCGACCGTGCTTTCAAACCAGGTTGCGTTTTTGGGCAGAGTTGCCGTATGCAAGCCGCCAACTTCAAACCAGCCAAGATCCACAGCGAATATCTTGATGACGATACTGCCGAAGAAGAAGGTGGGGAAGGACATACCGATCATCGTCAAAACAGTGACGGTGTAATCGAGCTTCCCGTACTGGTTGCACGCGCTCTTGATCCCCAAGGGGATTGCAATAATCATCTGCAAAATCAAGGACACGAAGGAAATCGAGAAGGATACGCCCATGTTGTTGAAGATTTTCTGTCCCACTGGCTGGTTGTCGATGAACGACTTTCCGAAATCCCCATGAAATACCTTTGTCAGCCAGCCCCAGTAGCCGCTGATGATCCCGCCGAAGGAGTTGTCGTGCAAGCCGTACATCTGCAGGAATCTATACAATTCTTCTTCGCTCGAATCCGATTGTCCGTGCGTTGCGTAATATTGATCGCGAATATAGTTTACTGGCATCAATCTTACCAGGAAGTACAAAAAGATGGATACCCCCAGAAGAATGAGCAAGGAAATCAATATTCTTTTAATTATGTATTTTACCATAATATTGCCCTATTGTATATATTGTCCGCACTCATGCGCGTACACACGCATGGTGCTCGGACAGGAAAAAATTTCCTGTCCGATTCGAAATGTGTTTGCTTTTTTATAAAGCGTTGATTATCTGTAATTTACCTGCCAAATCTTGTAGAATACGCCCGCCGTGGGGGTGTTCTTCTTGAGATTCAAGGAATCGGGATTGATCACTTGGTCATTCCAAACAATCAAATCTTTTCTTTGATAGGTAGGAAGTTCCACAGCAAGTTCCATAGTAAGACGAAGTGTTTCGCTATAAATATTCTTACGTTCGCTTTCATCCAATTTCTTTCTTGCTTCTTCAATCTTCAAAGAGAGCTGCTCAACAATACTGCGTTCATAGTCAAATTCCGTCTTATTCGTATCCAAAATTTCCGAGTAATTCCAGTTTTTCACCGAAGTTGCGGTACTATCCTTGTGATAGGTCTGGTAAGGGTCGGGGTCAACGCCCGTCGACCATGCCGCCGCCCATACCGCCAAGCCGCCCGTTGCAAGCTTAGAAAGCGCCGAAACGTCCGTACCTACGGTAATAACGAAACCACATTCATTCAAGAACTTCGCCGCGTCTTCGAACATAGCAAGCGCAGGGTGCTTCTTCGATTCACCTGCAATCGTAAACTTGAACTCAAGCTTCTTGCCGTTCTTTTCAAAGATACCGTCGGCATTCTTTTCCCAACCTGCGCTGCGGCAAAGATTCTCAATATCTTCGTGCGTTCTCGTCAAGGTATAGAAGGGTTCGGTAACGCCAGGATCCGCCCAAGATGTCTTCGAGATGGGACGATAGATTGCGGACGCATTACCTTCGTAGTAGTCAACCGTCATTTGCGTATTCATCGCCCGCATAATCGCTTGACGCACTTCCACGTCGGGAACGAACTTAGGGTTAATACCTACGTAACCATAACCATTCGTATCGATCAAACGGTAGTTTAAGTGGCTTGCTGCGCCCACCTTTCTTACGTTCTCCGATTCCGCGTTCGGCTGACCGTAGTCAATATTGCCAGCTTCCAAGTTCTGTACGATTCTCTCATCGCCGACAACCTTGTAGTTCATATACTTGATACGCGCGTTGTGGATTTGCTTTGAGGTATCATTCCCCGTACCGTTTGCGATCTTCGCTTCGATTTGATCCTTCGTCACGCCTGCACCGTCAAGGCCAACCGTGTAGAAGTAAGGGTTGCGTTCAAAGTAAACGATGTTGTTTGCGTAGAAAGAATATCTATCCACCGTGGACTGATTGCCCGTAGCATTAGATGCCATATAAGGGCCTGCGCCCTTGGGCAAGCCGTTCTTATCGCTTGCTTTAAGTTCGTTATCGAAGAAGCTTTGGTTACCCATCTTCACGCCGAAGGGATAGTTCGTCTTGTCAGCGATTGTTGCTTCATCCGAGTAGTAATACATAGGCGCAACTGCAAACGAGAAATTATATACCGCCTTCGGGTCAACGTCGTTGATTGTAATGGAAAGAACGTCGTGCACGTCGCCAAGCTGGATCTTGTTCACACCATTGAAGGAAGACGTTTGATAAGTAGTGATACCGTCGATCTTGCCGACCTTTCTATTTTCGGGATTGCTATAATACTCCGTACGCGCTTCATTTTCGATATAGGTACGAAGATTGGAAGCCGTTTCCCACCAAGAGAGCACGCCGAGATAACCGCTTGCCGTCGACATATAGGTGTCGTAAACAACGTCAATCGCATACGCTTTGGTAATTTCTCTATACGCGTCTTCTTGCGAATAGGTAACATTTGCGTCGTTGTTTTCCTCGATCCAAGCGTTGAGCTTTTCTTCCGTCGTCAAATCCGCGATCATGCCAATATGCTCGGAAGGCAACGCATCGGGATCTTCGGGGTTTGGATCAAGCGTCGTTACATACTTGAAGGGACTGTTTTCAGGATCGGTAGGATCTTCATAATCCTTCATCAGCTCCGTTTTACCATTCTCATTCTTCGTCGTTCTAATCGAAACAACGCCCATGTTCAAAAAGTACACTTCCCAAGCATTCGTGAAGTTGTATTCTTCTTTGTAACTCGACAAGCTCGTTTCGCATTCCGCCCAGTCGGAAGTGATTTCTTCCATGAACAGTTCTTCCGTCTTATCCAAATCGAGCAAGACTTGTTCGTACGCTTCGGGGTTGGACGCTTCCCAAATCATCTTTTCGGTGTCATCCATATCCAACCATTCAGTCAGGTTAAGGATACGAGTGGTTGCTTCCGCAACGAATTCGTCGTCGTAGCTGCCGCCCGTGCCGTCACTTACGTCAGGATTTTGCGTACGGTATTTTTGCAAGCCTACAATGTCCGTCGAGTACATAGTAGCCGAGCCTGCGTACATAGGGTCAAGGTAAACGTACAGGTTGAAAAGCACGTCGTCGATCGTAAGCGGCGAGCCGTTGCTGTAACGGATACCATTTTTGATAACGAACTCATAGGTAGTAAACTTTGCCGAAGCGTCGTCGTAAACCACCGCACCGCTTTCATCTTTATAAATCGTCTTCCAATCAAGAGCAACCGTTGCTTCGTCAGGTCCGCAAATAGACTTTGCATCTTCGTCGATGGTCATCAGCGAAAGCTGAGTTTGTCCTGCGATTTCGGTATCAGGACCAGACGTAGCGAAGAAAGGGTTAAAATTCCCGTCAAGCGCCTGTGAAGCCAAAACCAAGGGACGGTTTTCCGCATCGTATTGCGTAGCGTCGGGCGTACCGCCAACGTTCGTGTTGCCGCCCGTGCTATCGCCGCCCGTGCTACTGTTGTCCCCCTTATCGCCGCAAGCGGAGATAAGCAGGGTCGAGCTCAACATCATCACGCTGAGCGCAACGCTGAGCGCTTTCTGCCATTTTTTCATAATCTATCCTCCAATGTTTTTTGCATAATTATTTTTCTTCAATGGTAAGCGTAGGCGCAGTTTCCACCCTAACGCCTGTGTTTGTCGAAAGGAACGCTTCATCGGACGTAGTGCCGCCGAAGAGGTAATTCGACGCTTCCCAGCTACCGCCTTCGCCGTTTTCGATCCACGAGATGTTCGCGATGGTAGCATCCACTGCTTTGAGCACGCTCATACTGCCACCCTTGATCGTAACACCTTTCAAAACAGCGCCGCTCTCTACCCCCGTACAGAAGAAGTACGCCGAAAATGCCTTAATTTTACTGGGGTTACTCTCTACGTTGAACGACATATTTTCCAATGTCAAATTGCTGATCTTTGCCGTTGCCGTCAACTTACCGAATACCGCATACACGCCGTTGACCTGCACCTGCGTGCTACCGATTGCGACCTTTAAGTTCTTAATCGAATAGCCGTTGCCTTGCAGCGTTGCCCCAAATTCCGTCCTTGGATTGACCGATGTCGAGCCCATGTCGACATCTGCGAATAGGTAATAATTCCCCGTCGCCTTTTGGAACATATCGCTCACCCCGTATTTATCGCGAATTACTGTCCAGTCGCCCGTGATAAACTTTGCGTAGATGATACGATTGCCTTCCCCATCGGTGGGACGAATCGTCAAATCTTCCCCCAAAACGGGCTGGGTGCACGCTTCGTCGAAATAATACGCCAAGAATGTTGCACCGTTTGCGTTCTCCGCAGGGGATCTCGCACCGTCCAGCTTCACCGTATTGTCACGTGTGCTATACGTTTTCAGCCCGATAACGTCCCCGTTTTGCACTGTCTTTTCTTCTTTAATAATCGTACCGTTGGAGTCCTTGTTGTGCTCCATTTTATCGCTGATGCTTTCGACCGTTGCGGTGAATGCTACATCTGCAACCAAGTGAATTTCCACCTTTTGTACCGTCGTCCATTTTGCCACCAAGTGCAGCCTGTCGCCGACTGCAAGGGGTACGGAAAAGTCCACCAGATTTTCTTCCAGTGTGACCATGCTTCCCGTCGCCTGACTGACAGCAGGCTTTCCCGTGTTCTCGTCGATGACCGCATGATACCAACCATCAAAAATAAACTGCTTACGGGAAACCTGCATCGAGCCTTTGTCGATTTGGTGCAAGGAATCGGCGTTGTCTTCATCGTTATCCGAAGGGATATCGAAGGGATACGCTTCCACAGATGCGTCCATCCACAGCGTGACTTCCTTTTTCAAAGGCACGTTGTTGAACATACCGCCGTTCGCGTAATAGGTAACGCTGGCGTTTAAGTTGTTTTCTGTTTTGATTTGATCTGCCGTCTTGTTTAGAGAGCATCCTGCCATCACAAGCAGGGACGCTAACGCAAGCAATCCTCCAAGCAAACCAAGCTTTAGCCGCTTTTTCATGCTCGATTCTCCTTTTTCTTTTTACAAACCATTACGAACGCCGCGCTGATGAGCGCAACTACACCGACAGGCGCAATCGCCGAGCCGCAACCGCCCTCTTCCGCCTTACCGCCTTGATCCGCCGACGAGGAAGAACTATCTGAAGGTGTGCTACTGTCGCCGCTATCCGTATTACCGCCGTCGCCGCTGCCATCCGCAGGACGCTGACTGATTTTGATGACAATACTCAGTTCTCTTCCATAGCCCGACAGTTTCACAATGACGTCCGTCTCTTTCAAAGGACCGTTCGTCACCAAGGTCATCTTGGAAAGATCTGCGGTTTCCTTCGAGCCGTCGTCGTATTCCACGGTGATTACCAAACCGCTCATATCGAAGGTTTCACCCACAAGGTATTCCTGCTTGAACGGAGAGTTCTTGTCGTAGGAAAGTCTTGCAATCTTTACTTCGATGCCGTAAGCCTTCTTCGCCGCGCGGAGCGCCGTTTCTACGCTTTCGAGCTTGGTCACTCTTTCCGCGCCAAGGTATTCCGCCTGCGCTTCGTCCGACAAAGCGGTGTTCGCGTAAGCGCGCGCCGTCTTCGCATCCGTAGCAAGCGCTTCTACCTTTGCCTTGTTCCCATCGTTGATATTTTCCGCCCAAGCCATAATCTCGTCCGCCGTCGGGAAGCCGTCAATCAGCTCGGTGGCTGTTCTCGTTTTCTCGGTCATAACGATCACCGTCGTTTCACGCGTGCCGAAATAGGTCTTGTACAGGAAGTTATCATAGCCCACGCCGTTGACGGGGAACTTCGCGATTAAGGGGCTCTTGCCCGCCTTTTCGCCGTACTGCGAATAGTCCAAAACGCACGTTTCGAAGTTCACGTTGAAGTACGATCTCGTACGGTTTTGCACCATGTTTTCCGTCAAATAATCCACAACCGTCTGGTCGTAGCTGTATTCAAGCGCAGGAGCGTTTACACTTTCGAAGGTGTATTCGGTGATTCCCGAGCGATAGAACGCGCCGTCGCCGATCGCCGCTACGCTGTACGGGAGCACCACCTTTTGCAATACGCCGTCCTTTAAGAAGGATACCGCGTACGCCTGCACGCGCAACGTGCCTTCCTTAATAGAGAGCGTTCTGTTTTCCGAAGCGCCGCTTCTACCTGCGGGGTAGCAAACGAGCTCGTAGGTGGTATCCGTGATATAGCGGTACAAGCCGCCCTTTTCTACAAAGTAGCGGTTGCCTTCCACCGTGAACGCCGTAAGGCTGGTAGCCGCCGCAAACGCGCCGTCGCCGATTTTCGTCAAGCTTGCAGGCAACGCAATTTCGCTTGCCTTGTTGCCAAGGAACGCATAGCCTTCAATCACTTGAATACTAGGAATGGAAAGCTCCGTATACCCTGCCGTCGTGTTTTCGAGCGCAAACGACCATTCGCCTGCCCTTTCGAGCGCATTCAAGGAAAGGCTCGTCAACGCGCTACAACCGTAGAAGGCGTATTTATCGGTAGAAACTACCTTTTCAATGCCGTTTACTTCTCTAAGAGAAGTACAGTTTGCAAACGCATATTCGCCGATATGGGTTGCGCCGCCAAGGTCGATGCTCGTAAGCCCCGTACACCAGTAGAAGGTGTTCATCGGGATTTCCGAAATAGCCAAGGGCATTACCACCGTTTTCAGCTTAGGAACTTCCACGTACTTATTCGTGTACGTTTCGTGGTCGAAGGAATAGGTTGCAAAGGTCGCCGTACCGATCGTGGTCGCATATTCCCCGAAGATTACGCTCTCCAAGTTCGTCGCGCCGTTGAAGGTGTACGTGCCGAGTTCCTTTACGGAAGGCATGCGAACCGTTTTCAAGCTTTGACACTGATAGAAGGTATTCGAGCCCATCTTTTCAATGCCGTCGTACAGCTCGATGCTATCCAAAGCCCGACAGTACGCAAACACGCCGTCGCCAAGCGCTTTACCCGTAAACGCAAAGCCCGTAATCGGGGTGCTAGAAAAAGCGTAATCCCCTACGGTTTGTACGGATGCAGGCAATGCTACGTTCGCAAGCTGCGATTCACGGAAGGTGTACGCCTTGATTTCGCTAAGCTCGATCCCGTCTGCAAATTCCACAGCCGAAAGACTGCTTCCCATAAACGCGCCTTCGCCAAGCTCCTTCAAGGTTGCAGGCAGGCTAACGGACGTAATTGCCGATTCCGCAAACGCGTATTCGCCGATACTTTCCACGCCTTCGGGAACGACAAACGCGTCCTTAGCGTCCGTTGCAAGCAAGAGCTGCTTGCCGTCAGCGCTGTACAAAGCGCCGTTTTCAATCTTATACTTTTGCGTACCCGCCGCAAGCGTGATTTGCTTGCCTGCAAAGGGAGCGCCAGAAAGCTCTACCGCCGCGATATCGAAGCCGTCGCCGATTACGATTTGCGCAACCCCGCTGCCTTCAAGCACCGCACCGCCAAGGCTTTCCAGCCCTGCGGGGATAGTGAAGGACGTAAGCGCCGTGCTTGCAAACGCGCCGTCGCCGATGCTGCGAACGGTTTCCCCCCCGAAGCTTACGCTCGAAAGGCTTCTACAACCGTTGAACGCGCCGTCGCCGATCATGAACTTCAACGCTTCCCCTTCGGGGGACGCGAAGGTCACGGACGTTAAGTTTCTACAATTCGAGAAAGCATATTCGCCGACGTTGGGGGTATTGATCTCAATGCTTTGCAGCGCCGAGCAGCCCATAAACATTCTTTCGCCGATGTCGGTGAACTTCGCCGTATGCACCGTCTTCAAGCTCGTACAGCCGTAGAAGACTGCGCTACCTGCCATGTGCATACCCGTCAAATCCACTTCTTCCAAAGCCGTACAGCCAAGGAAGGCTTCCGAGTGCATCGTGCCGATTGCCGTCATCTTCGCCACTGTTTTCAGGCTCGTACAGTTCATAAACGTCTGACGCGCCACCGTGATCTTCTTGACGTTGGAAAGGTCAAGGCGTTCAAGCAACGTACAGTTCAAAAATGCCTGATCGTGGATAAGCGTGAGCTTGGACGTTGCAATTTCGTTCTTTTGCGCCGAAACGAAGTAGACCTTTTTCAGGTTCTTACAGCCTTCAAACGCGTTTTGCTGAATCTGCACCACCGTTTCAGGGATCACCACGTATTCCACGGACGTATCGTCCTTGAACGCGTCTTCCCCGATGTACATAATGTTCATATCGGTAGGCAGAACGAGCGCGTTAATATCGTTGCCGTTTTCGTCCTTAATCACTTCGTTGTAGCCCACGCCGTTGTATTCGGTGAGCGTGAAGTTGGATACAAGGAATTCTTCTTCAATGTTCAAGAGCACCGACGTCGTCGCCAGCTTCTTGCCGTTTGCATCGTAGAGATAGCCAAGGATGGTCGCAAGCCCTTCCTTCAAGGTCTTGACGTTGCCGTTTTCGTCCACGGTCGCATAGTCGGGATTCTTCGATTCCCAAACCATAGACGTGCCCTTCATCGGGTAGTACCAAGGCTCGACGTCGACCGTGAGCTGGAACTCTTTCCCTGCGAACACTTCCAGCAAGCCCTTCGCCTTCAAGACGGCTTTATAACGGGTTTCTTCCACCGTACCAAACGAAATGCTCGGCGTCGGCAACTTCTTCACAGCATCCGTGACCGTCACCTTGATCATCATGTTTTTATGCGCGCCGTTGGAAACCTTCACGTAGCTCGTGCCAGCCTTCAAACCGACGATTTCGCCGTTCTTCACGCCGACGATGGAGCTAGAAACGGAGTTCCAAACGAAGTTGGAAAGGTTTGCATTGCCTTCGTAGGCAAGCTTCACCTTGTACGCTTCGTAGACGCTGAGCGTCAATTCCGCCTGCGCCATTCTATCTTCCGTCGCCGTCAAGCGATTGTCCAGCACAAGAGAGAAGTCATCGGGAAGCACCGCGCTGTTTGCCTTTTGCAAATCAAGATAATACAAGCTGTTGTTCAGCGAGTAGTCGTCCACCTGCACGTACAGCTTATCGCCGTATTTTTCGTAGATGTCGGTGATTTCCAAGGAAACGGTCGTCTTACCTGCGCGCACCGCGTCACGAACGGGCGTGATATATTCGGTGGCAAGGTTGAGCACCGTTCTGGGCGTCACGCCGTCTTCCATCACACCGTCCGTGGTGCGATAGCAAAGCATTATCGACTGCGGATAATGGTTGTCGTAAACGTCCAAATCGAGATAGATTTTTTGTTTTTCAACGTTGTTCTGCTTGTAGTTTTGGTAGCGGATACGCGCCTGTTCAAGCTGGGGTGCTTCGTAGTCCACGTAGAAGGTGAACGAGAACCTGTTCTCGTTTGCCGAGCCGTCGCCGTAGTCCAAGAAGAACTCGAAGTCCATACGGTACTTGCCGTTTGCCGCAAGGTTATAATCTTCGGGATAGAGTTCCAGCTTCACGTTCCCAGGAACGCCCGATGCTCTACCGCTGTTATACGCCTTGCCGACGCGGTTGATTACGTCCGTGTGGATAATTTCGCCCGTGTATTCGTCCACAAGCTGATAGTTGACGTATTTTGCGTTTCTCAAAAGCCCTGCGTACACCGCTTGGATACGGGTGGACGTCAGGTAGTTATTTTCACTTGCATCCGTACCTGCTTCCCCAAAATATTCGTTATAGCGGGATACCGAGCACTTATCGACGTCTGCGTACATTTCTTCCGCATCGTCGGGAAGAAGGTACATATAGCCGCCCATAGGCAGGATGTATTTATCGTTGTAGTAGGAAGTGAACGGTTGCGTTTCGTATACGCTTGCCTGCGGCTTATCCGCGTCGTCAATGGACGTATCCTGTTCCGCCGCATCAATCTCGAATACCGAGTAATCGAGCATCGGCGCAGCCGACCAGTCGCCGTAGAAGCCCATATAGGGAATTGCCAGTGCGCACTGCCCTGCCGTCGTCGAGTTCAAGCGCAAGAACCCTTCTACGTACATACCGTTCTTAAAGGTGGTTTCGATGTAATCCTTTTCGCTTTCGTCCAAGGTGATCACCACTTCAATGCTCTTGGTTTCGCCAACGCCGACCGAAATCGTACCGTCTACGACCTTTTCCCCTGCAACCTTCCAAACCGCGCTCTCTTGGCATTTTTCCAAAATATACGCTTCTTCCGCAACCGCAAATCCGTCCAACGCAAGCGTTTCCGTCATTGCAATCGTTTCCGTCGTGAAGCTCAGCGCCTTGTCGCCGAAGTTGGTCAGGTTGAAGTTGAGCGCAAAGCTCACCTTTTCATCCGTGAAATGGGTATCATACAATTCAATCTTCGGGCGGTAATCGTTGAACTCGTCGCTCGTCCAAAGGTAAGCGCTCGTGCCGCCGATTACGTTCGTCAGGCTTGCAAGCCCTGCGCCCTGTTTTCTGGGCGAATAAGGCAAGCTCTTTTGGTCGCGCGCCGTCACCGCCGTACTCATCGTCAGCTGGTTGACAAGTCGAGTGACCGCTTGCGCGCGGCTGCAACCTTCGCCCATCGCCATCACGCGTTGGATTTCCGCGTTCATTTCTCTTTCAACGTAGCTTCTTGCCAGCGCCATAAAGCCCGCCATGTTCGGCGTTGCCATACTCGTACCGCTCTGCTCGTCGTAGCCGCCGGGAACGGTGGACGTGATTTCGCCGCCGTGCGCGGTGATTTCAGGCTTCAAGCGCAAGTCGGGGGTAGCGCCCCAAGACGAGAAGTCGCTCATGAACGGCCCTGCAAGGTTTTCGCGGTCCAAGGTGAACGTACCGACGCGGGACGTACCTGCCGCATTACGCATGGATCTACCTGCTTCCAAGTTGATGGAAATGGCAGGGATTACTCTCTTGACTTCACCAAGGTTCATTCGGATCATACCTGCAACGTTGTTGTAGACGATGATCCCCGCCGCGCCCATTTCCGCCGCGATGTCCACCTTTTCTTGGAAGGTGTTGTCACCACGGGAAACCAACGCATAGCGTTGACCGGGCTTGGAGCTGAACAAGCTCTTGATTGCCGTATAGTCCGCCGCCGTCCCGAAGTTGGGAACAACGACGTATTCGAGCGTCTTGTTCGCCACAGCCCCGTCCGTACCGGGCTTGCCCAGCACTTGGTCTAAGAAGTCGTAGAGAACGCTGTTTTCGTCGCTCGATTCATAGTAGAAGACCGCTTTTTCGTTTTCCGTGCCCTGATTTGCCACTAAGTATTCGGACTTCTGACCGCTAATACTTGCCACGGAAATCGCCGCAGGATAGGTACTGGGCGAGCCGATAACCCCCGAATCAGGGTTAGATGCCTTGTTCGTACCGAACGTACCGCCGTAGCCTGCCGAATAGTCGTTGGAAGCCGCCGCCATCAGGGAAATACCTGCGTCCTGAATGCTTTCGTAAACGCGGCTCAAATATTCCCCTTCGTCGTCGCCGTCGTTGGTCAAGGTAAAGCCTGCGGTCGTACCCAAGCTCATGTTAATGATGTCCACGCCGAGCATTACGCAGTCTTCAAGCGCCGCCAAAATATCTTCACTGATTGCGCCGCCAAGGTCCTTCGAATCAAGGTCGTCGGTGAACACCTTACAGATCACAAGCTGCGCTTCGGCGCAACGCCGATAAAGGGCAGAACGTTGCCGTTTTCGTCGGTAGCGATTTCACCATCCTTGTTCGTATAGCTGTCCGCGCTGCCGCCGATAATACCCGCAACGTGCGTACCGTGGTTAGAATAGGAAGGATATACGTCGGCATCGTCGTCCGCATAGTCGTATGCGAACGGCACCTTATCGCTAACGTAAACGTCTTTCGCAGTCAAGTTCCCACCCGAAAGCTTGGTACGTTCTTCCGCGCGCAAGCTCTTTTTCGCAAAGAGCGAAGTAAGCGATTGCGTATCCGACGGCGTCCCGTAGGAATCATCCAAGGGCAAGCCGAGCTTCGTCAAATCGGACGGGGGCGTTTGATAGGCTTCGTGGGTATAGTCCAAGCCCGTATCGAGAATCGCCACCACCATGCCTTCGCCTGCATATCTGCCAGCAAACTCGGAAGAATCGTAAATACCCGTCTTATAAACGGTCGTTTCGTTGGTGGCTACGCCGCCTTCCGTCGCCGCATAGCTGACCACCGATTCAGGGCGGCTATACGTTTGCGAAAGCACCGCGCTGCGAACGCCCGACATATCCTTGATTTTGGACACGTAGCGAGTATTCACTCGGATTGCCACCGCGTTATCCACCGCGCTATAACGGTCGACGAGCGTATAGGGAATGTTCTTCCCTTCAAGCGCCGCAAGGAACTGATCCTGACGCGCCTTGATGTTTTTCGCCGCTTCCGCGCCTTTCTTAGTATGTAAGTACGCGTCCACGTCCTGTCCGCCCGCCTTGGACACCAAGCCGTCGCCGTTCAAGCTGACGATGAGCGTATGCTCCCCGTGCTTTTGGGTCGAGCCCACGTCCACGTTTTCCATCACGGAAGAATTGAAATTCGCCGTCGTGATTTTGGTTGTATCAAATTGCCCCGTGACGTTGGTGAAGTCAATGCTTCCGTTTTTCGCAAGCTGGGATACCGCCGCGCTCGGAGCTTCTCCGACCGCCTGCTTCCGCACAAGCCCTTCCGCCGCCAACGACCCCGTCATCATAAGCGATAACGCGGTGCAAATGATGCGCTTCCATCTCTTTGTCATATTCTCTCCTTCGTTCTAATTCTCAGCAATGCCCGAAAGCCCTGCCAAGATAGAATCTTTTACATAGTAAAACTTCCCATTTTAGCGGTTTTTTTCCATTTTTTCAAGGTCTAATAAGCGCATAAAGAGCCAAACGAAGTCCTTTTTTCGATCTTCGTCGGCTTTGCCAGTATTCCTTTTAACCGCAAAAACGGGGGCTTAGAGCCTATAAAATACATAGTATTTTCAAGGTTTTCCAACCAGTCAATCGTTCGAAAAATTGCCATTTCCGCCCCATTTTCCATTATAGTATTATAAATGGATTTTGTCTATTTGTCAACCCCTTTTCCTTTTATGAACGTATATTTTTCATTTTTTTCAATATTTTTTCACATTTTAATCGAAAAAATCGATTACTGTAATCGAATTTATTGCACGCACGCGTGTGTGCATATACAAAAGATATAAATTGTTATAGGCAATTTTTGCCCGATCTTTGCCTTTGGAAAAATAAAAAACGGCGCCGCTAAACGCGACGCCGCCAAAACAACTTTAAGCATTACCACCAGCCGAAGAACTCGTTCAAGCCGAATACAAACACGACGAGCATGATAGCGGGCAGCACGTACTGCATATACCCCTTCATCCATTTTTTGACCTTCAAGCCCTTGCCCTGGTTGGCTTCGTTTTCAAAATTGTCAAAGCCCCAGCCAAAGCGCTTATTTGTACAAAAGAGCACGTATACAAGCGAGCCGAGCGGCAACAAGACGTAGCTCACCAAGAAGTCTTCCCAGCTTTGAATATCCTTGCCCAAGGGCGCAAAGCCTGCTAGAAGGTTGTAGCCGAACAGGCACGGCAGAGAGAGAAGGAACATTCCCACGCCGCAGATGATACACGCCTTTTTTCTGCTCCAACCGAACTTTTCGATTACGCACGCCAAAATCGCTTCAAACACGGCAAGCACGGTCGAGAGCGCCGCAAAGGTCATAAAGACGAAGAACAAGCTTCCCCACAGTCTGCCGAGCGGCATATTTGCAAAGATTTGCGGCAACACTTGGAAGATGAGCCCGGGGCCGCCTGCCGTTTGCCCATTGTTATAGGTAAAACACGCAGGGAAGATAATCAAACCTGCCATGATCGCGACCATGGTATCGAGTACCGCCACGTTTACCGCTTCCCCAAGGAGCGCTCTATCCTTGCCGATATAGCTGCCGAAAATCGCCATCGAGCCGATTCCCAAGCTCAACGTAAACAAGGCTTGTAGCATCGCCGCGGCAATTACGTTGAAGATGCCCGCGTCCATCATTTTCCCAAAATCGGGAATGAGATAGAACTTCAAGCCTTCGCCCGCGCCTTCCAATGTAAAGCTATGCCCAACGAGCACCACCATCAAAGCAAACAGCGCGATCATCATCACCTTCGTCACCCGTTCCAAACCCTTTTGGACACCGAAGGAGTTGATCAAAAACCCCGCAACAACCACGATGGCAAGGCAAATCATCATCGCCCAAGGGTTCGAGAGCATCACGCCGAACTGACCTTCGATCTCGGTATTCGTCATTCCTTCAAAATCCCCGAACGCCATCGCCTTGAAATAGTAGAGCATCCACCCTGCCACAACGGTGTAGAACATCATCAAAACGATCATGCCGATAAAGGACGCCCAGCCGTGGATATGCCATTTTTGCTTGGGCTTTTGCAAGCCGTCGTATACGCAAAGCGGACTTTTTTGGCTCGCTCTGCCCAAGGAAAATTCCATCGTCATTACGGGAATTCCCATAATTGCCAAAAAGATTAAATAGAGCAGTACGAACGCGCCGCCGCCATACTGACCCGTGATATACGGAAAGCGCCAAACGTTCCCCATACCGATTGCGCAGCCAGCGCTCAAAAGGATAAAGCCGAGTCGGCTTCCCAAGCGCTCGCGCCCAGATTTTACGTCTTTCATTTCAGTCATAAGCATACTCCTTTTTTATCATTTTTCGCCACCCATGTCAGCGATGAACACTATTTATATAGTATAATCGAAGGAAACAATCGCCTTATGGCTGGCAACGGATATAATGCCAAAATTACAGCCGTCGCACCAACGCAACCGCAAAGCGCCTGCACCGCATTGCCAAGCACGCTTGCCAAAGCCCCTGCCCCCAAGCCAAGACAAACCGCTTCAAAAAACAGGTATCCCCCCACCATTACCATTTCAGCAAAAACGCCCGAAAATAAACGGGGAAGAATATCCAGCTTATCCTTTTGAATCAGCTTTTTGCAAAGCAAATACAAGCCCCAACCAGCAATCGAAACACCGCCTTTTATTAAAAAAGTGGCAGGCATGTATGCGGTAAACCCTAAAAATAAATCGGCAAGCATACTTCCCAGCCCTGCCGCAAGTCCGCCGTATAAAGGGCCAAGCAACCATCCAGAGAGCAATACGATCACATCCCCGAGATTAAAGTACCCGATCCCCGAAGGAAAGGGAACCGCAATCGCGTAAGTAGCTACTGCGCAAAGGGCGGTCATCACCGCCGTCATAGCTATTTGTTTAGACGTCGTTTTCATATAAGAACCCTCTATTTTACAAAAAATTTACGGAATGCCGCAGGCACGGACGAACGGAAGGTCAAAAGCTCCTTCGTCACAGGGTGGATAATCGAAAGACAGCTTGCGTGCAGCCCCAGCCGCCCAAGCGGATTTTTCGTATGTCCGTACTTATCGTCGCCAACGATCGGATGCCCCAAAAGCTGCATATGCACACGGATTTGGTTCTTCCGACCCGTATCAATCTCTACGCGAAGAAGGCTATATCCATTCCCTTCCTTTTCCACCTTATATCTCGTCACCGCTTTTTGCCCCGACGGATCTTGCGTGGAATACATAAGGTTGTTCGCATTCTCACGAAGATAGGAAATCACCGTATCTTCCTTCTTCTCAAACGTCCCTTCGCAAAGGGCAACGTATTCGCGCGTTTGCACAAGCTCGTTCCAATTCATACGGAGCATCGAATGAAGCTTAATATTCTTCGCAAAGAGCAATACCCCCGACGTTTCCTTGTCGATGCGGTGCAAAATGAAGGGGCGCAGGCTCTTATCCTTTTCCTGTAAATATCGGAGCACTTGCGCATACGCACACTCTTTTTCCTTATCGCTTTCCACTGAAAGCAAGCCCACGGGCTTATCCACCGCAATCAAATCATCGTCTTCGTAGAGAACGGTCACCTTGGGAATAGGCAAGGCTTCCGACTTTCCGCGCTTATCCGTCTTGACAGGTTGTTTTTTTTCTACGTCTGCGCCCTTTACGCTCTCGCGCGCAATCCGCACTTCGTCGTCCTTCGCAAGAGCAAAATTGTACTGCGTGACCACGCAACCGTTTACAAGCACCTGCCTTCTTGACAAAAGCGCCTTAACGTTGTTTCTCGACGTGTTGAGCTTTTTGAGCAGAAATTCCAAAAGCTCGTCACTGCGTTGCACCTTATGGGTGGAAAGATAGGGGGTTTTATTGTTCTTGCCGCGCGTTTCAACGCGACCATGCCCCCCACTTTTTACATTTTTTGCCGTTTTTGGCGCTCCCTTTTGCGGCACAGCCTTTTGTGCGCCCTTTGCGCCAAGCGAAACTTTTTTCTTATCCATAAATCATTTTCTCCGCCAGTTCTTCGATTGTGCCATAGAGCTCCAAATCGTCACGATAGGAAAGGGGCAACGCATGCAAGCCAAGCTTTGCTCCCAAGATATTACCGCAGATTGCGCCCGTGGAATCGCTATCCCCACGGTGATTGACGGAGCAAATCAGCGCTTTTTTCAAATCCGTTTCATATCTCTTTGCCGCATACAAAGCGATCGCTAGCGCTTCTTCCGCCACCCAGCCTTCGCCGAGCTCGTGTATGCTTTCCAAATCGGGATCGTCCCCTTTTGCTAAGCAAAGGCTTTCCAAAAGCAAGCCCTTCAAGGCAAGCATCTCGTCGGTGTTTCCAAACAGCTCTCCCGTCTTATTCATGGCAAAGCACGCTGCGCTCTCCACGTCGTCCTCTTTGTAGACAAGCCGCGCCACCATAATTGCCAAAACTGCGGCAGGCAAATACCCCAAGGGGTGACCGTGTGTAATTGCGGCAATCTCTGCGGCAAGCGCGCCGATATACGCTTCATCGCGTACCTGCCCATCATAAATCAGCCCAACAGGGGCAACGCGCATCACACCGCCACAGCCTTTACTACGGTTGATAGGCATCCCTGTCGTTCCCCTGCCGCCGCTTTCGAGCGCGGAAAGGCAGGTGTTGCCAGGCGCACGCGCCGCATAGAGCTCTTGCACCCCCATAAGGTACGAGCTCCCTTCCTGCGGAAAGGACGAGTACTGTGTTTTCAACCAGTCCAAATAATGCACGTGAACGACGGCGGCGCAGTCTTGCACGTCCGTTTTCCCCTGCGCGATAGCGTCGAGCAAACCGCTTGCGGTGAACATCGTCATTTGCGTATCGTCGGAAATACGGGCAAAGCCGTTGATTTTTCGGTATTCGGTAATCCCCGATTCGCCATAGCGAGAAAGGATTTCCTTTTCCGAGCAAAACTCGACGGCGTAGCCAAGCGCATCCCCTGCGGCGCCTGCAAGCAGGCAGCCTTTGATTTTATCCTGTACGTTTTCCATACGTATAGTATACTTACCGAGCGCAAAAATGTCAAGAAAAAAACACCCGCCCAAATCTTCTTATCCTTCTTCTGCAACCCTGCCCCTTCTTCTCTTTTCGCAACAAAAAAGCCCAGAAATTCTTCCAGGCTTTTCAAGTTAGACTACCGCCTATGCGGCAAGGCTCTCTTCCTTGATCGCTTCAATTTCCGCGGCGGTCAAGACGTCCTTTTTCATCAGTGCGTGCGCAACGCCGTCCAAAAAGGCACGGTTGTCCGTCAAGAGCTTCTTCGTTTCTTTGTAGTAGCGGTCGATTTCCGAAGCTACGCAAACGTCGCGACGAGCAAGCAACCCATCCGAGTTTTCCCCCGACGTATAGTTGCCAAACCCTTGCGCGCAGTAATCGTCCGTAAGTCGGCCGACAATACGGAAAGCGCGGTTCAAATCGCTGCCTGCCCCCACGTCCAGCTCGGAAAATCTAATTTCGGTTGCCGCCCTGCCCCCAAGCAACGAGCGAACGCGGTTTTCCATCATCGACGCGCAGAACCAGTATTCTTCGGGCTGGAAGTAGCTCGTGAAGCCGCCCACGTTGCCGCCGTGCGGACGGACGGAAACGAAGTTCACCGAGCCAGGCTCTAACAGCTCCGCAATCACGGCATGCCCCGCTTCGTGATAGGCAAGTCGCTCCAAAATCACGGGCGAATAGGGGTTTTCCGCTTCGGGCGACGAATGGATAACGCGCAGACACGCGCTGACGATATCTTCCATCTCAATCTTTTCTTTCCGCATATACCCTGCGTACACGCCCGCTTCGTTGATCACCGTTTCCAGCTCCGCGCAGGACGCGCCGTCGAGAAGACGGGTCACCATACGCACGTCCACGTCCGCAACGAATTTCTTTTGCGCGATATAGTAGCCGACGATCTTTTCCGCGTCTTCGCCGCGCGGTGCTTTCACGCAGATACGGTTATCAAACCGCCCTGCGCGAAGCAGGGATTGCGGCAGCGCGTCTTCTTCGTTGATGGTTGCAAAGACGAATACACCCTTTCCCTTCACGCTGTCGATACAAGATTGCACGGTGACGAACTCTTCACAGTTTCTATGCCGATCGTCCCCATTTGCAAACTTGTCCATGTCGTCCAAGAAGACGATAGACGGAGCGTTCTCCGCCGCTTTTTCAAACGTCTTCTTGATCGCGTTGACAAAATCCCCGTCAGGCTTGTCCTTACGGCAAACGAAGGCTTTTCTGCCACTCGCCGCGATAAAGCAATTCGCCATAGTGGTTTTCCCCACGCCGGGCGCGCCGTACAAAAGCAAGCCGCTGGGCACAAACACCCCGAGCTTTTTATAAAGCTCTTCGTTGCGCATAATATCGCAAATGCGCATCAGCTCTTTTTTGATCGAGCCATAACCGATAATCTTGTCAAATGCCTTCATTTCTTTTGCTTTTTCCATATCAATATACCTCAACTAATTTTTTTCAATTCGTACCTGCCTGC
This sequence comes from Clostridiales bacterium, assembly GCA_015069565.1. Lineage (GTDB taxonomy): Bacteria > Bacillota > Clostridia > Christensenellales > Borkfalkiaceae > Scatosoma. The sequence goes on along the minus strand of SVIJ01000003.1, from coordinate 22,388 downwards.
CCCTAATTACCCTTTTTGACGACTTTTTCTCAACCGCTCTCACTTAGCGGAGCCTCCCAAACGGCGTTCCAGCAACCAGTGCTTGACCTGCACCGCCGAGCCGTAGCCGATGCTCAAACGCTTCTGCACAAGCAGCGTTGTAATGTCGTGCGCGGGCGTATCCTGAAACGCCTACAACGCTCTTACACGCAAGCTAATCGAAAGCTTTTTTCTCGGCGCGCTTTCCAGCAATCTTTCCCCTTGTCCCAACACGTAGCGGATTTCTTCGGGCGTTTTACACACCGACCAAATTTCATCGAGCGTCGTTTCCGCCGTCATAGCCACTGCAAATTCCTTCACTTTTTTACGCATTTTTACCCCCTTTTTTGCCTGTTTTTTGGCGTTTTTTTGCTATTTTTTTCATCGCTTTTTTTACATTCTTCCCTGCATAAAGCCCTTTTTCAGCTCCGTCCACCAGTGATATTCCCTATCCTTTGCGCACTTTTTCGCGTACGCCGCGCGGTATATATCTAAGGAAACACCGTTGGCATTTTCCGCGCTAAACGGTTCTCTTTCCGCACACCCATCGTCTTCCCAGCCACAATGCGTGCACTGGTCGAGCGAGTTTTCATCGGGGAAAAGGGTCTTTCCACACACGGGACAAAGATGGCGGCGGCGAATATCATACGCACGCCCGCCTTCGTCTTCTTCCGCGCAATACACCGTCAACGCGTCCGAGCCCGTATCCGCAAGCCGCCAGCCCGAAACAAGCCGATTCCACGCCTTACGGCTGCCGCCAAAATAAATATGCGTCAGGTTTACACACCCATCAAACGGCGAAGCCATACTTTCTACGCTCTTAGGAATATAGACGCTGTACAGCTTTTCACAAGCAGCAAACGCGCGATATCCGACGTGGCGTACCCCTTCGGGGACGGTAAAGTTCCCTTCCGCCTTTCCCTCATAAGCATAGGGAGCGATTGCATCTTCATCATAGAGCGTATCGCACGCCTGCGCCGCACCGCGCAAAAGCGCCAAAACAGAAAATTTCCCTTCATTAAATTGCGTTGTGTAAATACGATTGTTCAACATTTTCTTTTCTCCTTCGGTTGTTTACAATTATACTATACACGAAGCTATGCACCAAAAACGGTACGCCAAAAATATTTTCTAAAAATTATAAAAAGGGGGCAGGTCGTTGGGAAACGCATTATAGCACAAACCTAACTAATTGAACGCCCTTTTCAAAAATTCTTAAAAAGTGTTTGAAAATAACAAAAAATTAAAAATTGTGTGAAATTCCAACAAAAAAAGAGCAACCCACATAGGTTGCTCTCAATTTTTTCATACGCGCGACTATCTAATATATACGCCTGCGTGCTTATTTACGGTACTTATCCGCGCCCTTTTCCAGCGCGTCACGCACCCGTTCACGCAAGGACGCAGGGGAGATGATTTCCACCGAGCGCACGTATTGCAATGCCCAGTACTCCATCGCCATCGGGCTGACTAGCACCCCGACCTTGTACCGCTCGTCCACCTTTTCAATCTTGATGCCTTTACCAAACCAGTCGATCACGTGGTCGATTGCCCACTCTTCCACCCAAAACTCTACGTATTCGGGGTTATCCGCAAACATATACGGCAGGGACGTGGAAAGCTTTTTGTAGTCGATGCCGCTCTCGTACCCCTTTACTTCGCGCACGGGCGTCAGCGCGCGGTCTTCCACGATTTGCATTTCCGTAATGCGGTCTAAGCGGTAAAAGTGCATATCTTCAAACCGCTCGTGCCGCGCCATCAAATAATAGCGCTGGTTGTGCAATATAAGCTGATACGGGCTAACGCGCGGATGGGACGTTTGGTGAAGCTTCTTATCCGCGCCGTACTTGTTGTATACAAACCGAAGCTGCAAGCCGCGCTCAATCGCTTCGTCGATGAGCTCGATATTCAAAAACACCGCGCTGTTGTCCGTCTTGTTCCAGTCGCTGACCGAATAGACGTTTTTCACGTGCGAGCGGAAATACTTGTTCGATTGCCTACACAGCTTTTCGATCAAATCCTTTGAATGCTTTGCCGTGATGTGACGGCTGGAAAGCACCCCGTCGATGAGCAAGCGAAGCTCGGTGTCTTCAAACTCACGCTGTTCAATATACGTACCCCTGCGACGATCGGATATTAAAACAATGGGGGAGTTGGGCGCGTCGTATGCTTCGTGCAAAAGCGCAAGCTGTCTGCCGATTGCCTTCCGCTCCACGACGATGCCGTAGTCCTTTTCCAAATACTCGGCAATCTCTTCCTGCTTTAAGGGATGCCGCTCGTCACTGTGATACAGCAAGATGTGCAAGATGCGCAATAGTGCCAGCTTTTTGTTTTCTTCCATCGTAGAACTCCTAATTCGTTTACAGGGTCACGCCCGTTTTATAGAATGCGATTTCGCGGACGTCCTCGCTCTTGCAAAGATATTCGCCATTGACCGTTTTTTGCAGCAGGTCAAAGAGCCCGTCTTCATCCATCGAATAGGCGTTGAAGTCGATCCAGCCCCCCTTAAAGGACGAAATATTGTTGTTCGTACCGATCTTCATCGTCGGTACAAACGTCGAAAACGGCGTACCCCTGCCCGTCGTGAAAAGAACAATTTGACAGCCGCTTGCAGCCAAAGCCGTTGCCGCAATCAAGTCGTTGCCAGGCGCGTTCAACGCGGACACGCCCCCTTCCTTTACCTGTTCACCATACGCAAGCACGTCGACGATTTCCGTCGAGCCTGCCTTTTCAATACAGCCCAAGGATTTCTCTTCAAGCGTGGTGATGCCCCCCTTCTTATTGCCAGGGCTGGGGTTTTCGTAGACGGGGAAGCCTTGTTTTGTGTAGTACGCCTTGAAGTCTTCGATCATCTTCTTGTATTTCTCGAACACCTGCGCATCTTTACACTTGTTCATAAGAAGCTGCTCTGCGCCGAACATTTCAGGCACTTCCGTCAAGATTGCGCTGCCGCCCAAAGCCACCACTCGGTCGGTAATTTTTCCAACAAGCGGATTTGCCGTCAAGCCCGAATACCCGTCCGAGCCACCGCATTTTAAGCCGATACAAAGCTCGGAAAAATCCACTTCTTCGCGCTCTAAGCCTTTCGCCTTTTCGATAAAGCCTTTTAAGATTTCCATACCGTAGGCGTGCTCGTCTTCCACGTCCTGACAGTTAAAATACTCGATATTCTTCCGTTTGTACGGCGCAAGCGTTTCCTTGATGCCGTCCATGCCGTTGTTTTCACAGCCCAAGCCGACGAACAAAACGTAGCTTGCGTTCGGGTTTAAGGCAATCGAACAAAGGAGCTTTTTGATATTTTCGTTGTCTTCGCCAAGCTGTGAACAGCCAAACTGATGGGTGAGCGCATACACCCCGTCGATACTGCCCGTGATATAGGGCTTGATTTCATTTGCCAAACGAATACAAACGTTGTTCACGCAGCCAACCGTCGGGATAATATAGATTTCATTGCGAATCCCCGCACGTCCCCACTCACGTTTGTAGCCCATAAAGCTGGCTTTGCCTTTTGTGAGCGTTGCGGCGTTAAACTCGTACCTGTATGCCACGTTTTCATCCAAATGCGAACGAACGTTGTGGGTATGCACCCATTCCCCTTCCGCAATGTCCTGCGTTGCTCGCCCGATAATCTCGCCGTACTTTATAACGTACTCGCCGCACGCAATCGCCCGCAGGGCGTACTTGTGCCCCGCAGGGATTTTATCGCTGCCGTCCAAGCATACGCCGACGTTGTCCTTTTTGTTGATAATTACTGTTTTCATATTATAGCCCCTTCTCCCATGCAGTAAATCCTTTCCCTCGCACTTCAACGGAATCGTTGATGATGACAAAAGCAGATTCATCCACAGAATGAACAATTTGTCGAAGCTGCGTCAGCTGGCGATTCTTTACACAGGTAAGGAGTATATCCCGATTTTCGTGCTTATACATCCCTTCACCATCTAACATGGTAACACCGCGCGGACTCTTTTCAATAAGCGCCTCAGCAACTTCTTTCCCTTTATTGCAAATTATAATACACAGTTTAGATTTCTCTAACCCCACCAATATAAGTTCGCTCAATTTCGTGCTGACAAATACCACAATCAACGCATACAAAATATTATCTGCCGTTTTCAAAACAATTGCGCCCGTTGCAACGATAATGGCATCGCACAACCCAACGCAGACAGGAATATTGATTATTTTTACCCACTTGGAAATAACCCGCCCTAACAGTTCCGTGCCGCCGCTACTGAACTCAAAACGAATAAACAAGCCGATCCCAATCCCTTGAAAAACGCCACCGTAAAGCGATGCAAGCAAAGGTTCTTCCGTCATTGCAGGCAAAAAGGCAAGCAAATCTGTACACAATCCTAACGTCACAACCGTCAATAAACAGCGCAAAATAAATTTCCAACCCGTATATTTTAATCCGAGCAAAAAAATCGGAATATTGATGGCTATAGAAATTAACCCAATAGGAATCTTTTCATTGAGCAAATGAAGGAGCGTGGAAAGTCCTGCTACACCCCCTGCAACAATCCCACAAGGCTCTAAAAAGAGAACGATGCTCAGCGCATAAAATACGCAGCCAACAACCATTCCAATATAGCCTTTTGCTTCATTAATAATCTTTTGTTTTTCCATGTTTTTAGATTAAAACTACACCTTTCTTAATGAGCTCTACGTTTTCTTGCACTTTCTCCGCAAAGCCTGCGTATGCCGTCAAATCTTCGCCCCATACGCTTTCGTCCGCCATAAAGTCAATAACGCTCTTTTTGCTTGCAAAATATTCGAGATACGGCAGGTCGTCTTTGAGCTCAACCGTGCGATTTTTCAGCTTCACTTCATACCTGTCCCCCACCTTTTCAATCAACGAATAGAGCGCCATCAAATAAGAGAAGCCCACCGTCAGCTTGGGTGCAATTTCGCCGTGGTCTGCGTAATAGTCCTTAAAGCTCGGCAAAACTCTCGCTCTCCACTTCGAGATAGAGTTCAGCGAAATGCTGATGAGCTGGTGATTCAAGAAGGGGTTCATGAAACGGTCTTTTACGCTACCAGCAAACACCGTCGTTGCGGCAATATCGCTCGATACGTAGGGGATAATTTCGTCTTTCAGCGTTTCTTCCACAAACGCGGACAGCTTTTCGTCCACCATACAATCGTACACCGTCACCGCGCCAAGCAGTAAGCCTGCGGGAACAAGGTTCGTATGGCTACCGTTCAAAACGCGTACCTTTCTCTTTTTGTAGTAGCCGATGTTGTCCGTCAGCACCACTTCAATGTTGTGCACCCCTTCGTGGATATACTTTGCAATATCCCTCTTCTTTTCAACCGCCCAAAGCCCGAACGGCTCCCCGATCGACATCAGCTCGTCCACCTCGCCGATGAGCGAAGTCAAATGCGACTTCGTTTCTTCGTCACGGGGATAACCCGATACGATACGGTCTACAAGGGTATTGCAGTAGAAGTTTTGCTCGTCGTTCCACGTCTTGAACGCTTCGGGCAAGCCCCAAAGTTCCATATACTTATCCACGCATTTTTTGAGTTCATCTGCGTTGTTGTCGATGAGCTCGACGGGAAGAAGGTACACACCGCCCAAGCCAGCGCTGTATCTTTCGTAAAGGAATTTCGTCAGCTTCGCAGGATAGGTAATGCCGTCGAAGCCGTCCATCTTATCTTCGCCGTTAAAGCAAATCCCCGCTTCCGTCGTGTTGGAAACAATCATTTTAAGCTCGGGATCTCTTGCCAAGGCGATATAGCTTTCGTAATCCGCAAACGGATCCATCACCTTTTCCAAGCTGTCTACCTTGTAGACGTTCTCCACCGACTTACCGTTTTCCATGCCGCGCAGGATAATGTGGTATTTGTTGTTTTGCTTTTCAAAGCGTTCGAGCGTACCGAACGTAATGGGCTTCACAATGCTCACCGCATATTCCCCCAAGCCGCTCTTATTCAGCGTATCAAAATACACGTCCACAAACGTACGCAAAAAGTTCCCTTCGCCGTATTGCAAAATTTTAATCATCTTTGTGCTCCTTTTGCTATAATTGCACTATGATTATACTACAATTTCGTTGACAATTCAATATAAAAAATGATAATATTTAATAAAATTACATATATATTAGAAATTTTTTGGTGAGTTATGGCTTTTATCGAAATTGAAAAATCCGTGCGTGAGCAGGAATGGTCGATGCACGAATTGCATTCGCATACCCATTATGAAATCTACTTTTTGAGCAAAGGGGAACGAGCGTTCTTTTTATCCAACGCTCTCTATAAGGTGAGCGCGCCCGTTGTGGTCGTCATTCCGCCCCACGTGATGCACAAGACGGAAGGGGCGGCTTTCGAGCGGTACAACGTCAACGTTTCCGCCGACTATCTAAACCCCTATCAAAAGGACACTTTGCATGCGCACGCGTTGCAAATCCTACACCCCGACCGCGCGCAAACGGAAATGCTGACGAATCTTTTTGAAAAAGCGAGCAAAACCGACCGAAGCGAAAAACACGCGACGCACGTTTTACACGCGCTCTTTTCCTACTCCGTTTACCTTTTAGACGAGCTTGAAAAAAGCGCGCTGCCGCCCATCGCCGCCACGCAAAAGGAAATTCCGCCGCTCGTTTTGAAAATCATCGAATACCTGCACGCGCATTACGCCGAGCAAATCACTCTGCAAAGCCTTGCCGAGCATTTTTTCATTTCCAAAACGTCGCTCATCTATATCTTCAAAAAGCACACGAGCTGTTCCCCCATCGACTTTTTACTAAACGTGCGCTTAACCAAAGCCAAAGAGATGCTGGTGAGTACCAAAAAATCAGTGGAAGAGATTGCGGAAGCTTGCGGCTTTTCATCCGCGAACTATTTTGGGCTTATCTTCAAAAATAAGGAAGGGCTCTCCCCCATGCAGTACAAAAAAAATCAACAAGCAAAACGCTAACCAAAACGCCACGCAAGCCGCGTGGCGTTTTTTATTACAAAGTTTTATAGTTTCAGTCCTCTAACAGAGCTTCCCCGTTCGTAGCGTAAAAAATATCTTCATGCCCCGAAAGCATTTGGCAGAGCCTTTCAAACCGCTCCCACGCGCCGTCTTCCGCATCCAGCTCATACGTATGTCCCCAGATATAAAAGAGCTTCGGCTCGTCCGTTTCAAGCTCCAAGAACTGCTGAGCAAGGTCGAAAAGCTTCTCATCTATAAAATGCACCGTAGGTTGGAATTGCAACAGATTTTTCTGCAAATCGAAGGAATAAGACGAGGTAATCGTTCTTGCAAAGCGAATCTTCGTTTCGTTTTTGATAACGCTCGCAACGCGCGCGTCGTTGTTGACGCCGCCGCAAGGATACGCCATACAACGAATGGGCTTTCCCGTAAGCCTTTCCAGCATTTTGCGGTCTTCTTCCACCTGCCAAGCCACGCACGAATCGGGCAAGGTCGTCAAATTGAAATGCCCTACGGTATGTACCGCAACTTCGTGATTTTTATACAGTTCCTTCACTTGCGTAGGCTCAATCAAGGTTCTCTCAACCACACGACCGTTCGGCTCGTACGGATTTTTCGTCCCGAATTTTCCCGAATTCAAATTGAACGTTGCCTTTAATCCGTACTTATCCAAAATTTCGATTGTTCTAATGTCTTGTTCAACCCCATCGTCAAAGCTAAAAGTGATTGCCTTTTTCTTTCCATTCCACATCATGATTATTTCCTTACGTCGTCAAAGACGAAATCTTCTCTTGCATCGGGACGATAGGTGTCCACCGTCACGTTTTCGAGTATCAAGCCGTCGATATGCCTAAAATAAATGCCTTTCGCGGGCAATATCCGCCCGTAAACGTACACTTCGGGATAATCCTGCGCGTCTTCGGGAACGTTGCGGTTGTATTCCTGCACGCCGCCGTCCAGCTTCAAATGCACGTTTCTGAGCGTGATATTTTCAAGCGGACTTTCCTGCAAGCCGCAAATATTGCTCGTCATTTGCCAGTCTTCCGCTTCCTTGGTTCCGTCAAAGCTTTCCGCAACACCAAACACCTTGGGGTTTTGGCGTGTGTCGTTTGCCTTGTAGCTGAAATAATTCCACGGCATTATCTCGTATTCTTCATACGGACCTGCCGCCGTGATGTTTTCAAGCGTTATATTTTTTATCTTGCCGATGGCGCGCCCGCTAGGTCCGCGCATACGCTTGCCTACGTGTACGAATATCGGCGCGTTCACGTTTTGCATTTTTACGTTTCGTATCGTCACGCCGTCAATCACTGCGCCGTCCACACTTTCAATGGATATACCTGTAATACGAGTATCTTTTATCTCTACGTTTTCAATCAAGATATTTTCAAAACCGCCGTTTGTTTCCGTGCCGAATTTCAGCGCATTACAACGGCTCTTGATTTTACAATCCCAAACGTGAATGTCCTTGCAAATATCCAAGCGGTTGAGCGTATACGAGCTTTTGAAAACAATCCCATCGTCCCCCGTTTCCACGTCGCAATCGTGAATGCGCACGTTCTTCGAATTATCGGGCGAAATACCGTCGATATACACCTTCAATGTAAGATTGTATATATCCACGTTTTCACAGCCTGCAAAATACACCGCAAGGTCGGTCACGTTCACGATTTCCAAACCGCTAATTTCCACGTTTTTACACTCTTTGAGCGCGATACACTTCGGCCCGCGATGCTTGATAGCTTCGCCGCGCACACCGTCTTCGTCCCATACCGAGCGCATATCAATCCTTCCCTTGCCCGTAATCGAAACGTTTTCGCAGTTTCTGCCCACGAACATGGAAAGGTCGAAATAGGTATGCGAAGCGTCCTGATAGATGGGATAATCAATCTGCTCCTGCTGGGCATAATCGTAAAAGCTTAAGCTGCCGAGTATCTCCGCTCCTTCCGACAAATAAATATGTACGTTGTTTTTGAGAAAAACAGTACTCAGTACGTACCTGCCCACCCCAAATTCAACAATACCGCCGCCGTTTTCGTGGCAAAAATCCACCGCCTTTTGCACCGCTTGCGTGCATAAAGTTTTCCCGTCGGCAACCGCGCCGAACGCTTCTACTGAATAACGCTTCATACGTGTTAAATGCTCCTATCTATTTCTTTCCAAACAACGTCTTCGCACCAGTAATGCGGCTTATCCGTTTCCAGCAACAAATCGTGACAGGCATGCGGATCGATTTTCATTCTCACTTCCCTTTTACTGAATACAAATAATTATATACGCCAGCCGTCCAGCCAAGCATCGGCTGTGTGGGATATTCCAAATCCGCCGCATTTCCGTTTTCATCGTAGCGTTCCCAAAGCGTTCCCGTCTTATCGAAGGTATCCGAAAGTAGACGCATATACCGCTCTCTAAGCTCCGCCGCCTGCGACGTATAGCCGTAGCGAATGAGCGCCTTATAAGCAAAATATTGATACGGCGCCCAAATATACGGATACCCCCACTGATATACGTAATCGCCCGTATCCTGACAAGCCGCTACGCCACCCTTTGTTTTTAAGGCTTCATAGACGAACGCTACCCCCGCGCCCTTGCGAGCAAAGCCGTAATAGTACGGCAAGAAACAAGCGCAACAAACAATCTCGTTCTTCTTCCCTGAAACAAAGTCGTAATCGCAATACGCGCCCGTATTTTCATTAAAGCAATAGCGTTCTATAAGCTCTACGCGACGCTCCGCCTGCGCGCGGTAATACGCCGCTTTTTGCTCGTCTTTGCCCGTGAAATATTCGAAAAGGAATTTTTCCAAGCCATACAGGTGCGAGTTCAAATCAATTTGCACGTAATCAAGCGCATTGTGAGAAGCATATCTTGGCGTATAGTCTTCCCCGCTCTCCGCTTCTGCAACGAAATTTTTTGCAATGCGCATCTTTTCCGCGTCGGAAATATCCTGCGGCAGCTCTAAGCGCGTGGAAACGTACTCGTAGTACCCGAGCAAAATCTTACGGTCGGTAGCATTACAGCCGTATTGATTCAAGCCGAGCTCCGTGATACGCTCCCGCATCCAAAAGGCGTATTCTTTTTCCAAGCCTTGCACCGCTCTTTCCAGCCACTTTTCATCCTTCGTTTGCTGATAGATATCCCGCACCATCAAGTGCAAGAGCGGCGGTTGCGAACAAAAGTCCGCGCCATCCTTACGCGTATAGTTGGGAACACATCCAAAATGGTCAAGCGCAAAAAGCAAATTGTCTACGTTCTCTTTCGCCCAATCCGTATAGCCGTCCGCAATCAAGCCGACGTTCGTAAAATAGGTGTCCCAGTAGTAGAGCGTTCTAAGCATCCCGTCTTCGGTAATCGACGGCGGTATGAACGGAAAAGGCAACGGCAAATCCGTTTCACTAGCCGTCGTTCTAGCCCTGCCCCAGCCATTTTTAATAAACTCATTTAACGTTTGCACCACAATATTCTCCCAAGAAGCTAATCCTTTTTATAATCATTTCTCGAAGGTTCTTTACTCCACTGCGACAAACAGGATAGAATCGCCGTCTTCGCGCTTCTTTCTATACAAATCGCCGATGCGAATCCCTACGTTCATAAGCGTTGCGCCGTACAATACTTCCCCCGTCCTTTCGTTGCGGTATGCCACGTTCGGATCGAGCCCCTTTAAGCGCAGGGTCATGCTTTCCACAAACCCCGAAGCATACAGCTCTAAGAAGGTGAACAGAGCGCGCTTTTTATCCTTGGAAACCTTGATATACGCACAATAATCCGTTTCTTCGGGAGAAAGCAAGCGGTAAAGATCCCCTTGCAGGTTCAGCGCTTCATCCCGCCTGTATTCTTCCGAATACCCCTTGAAAATCGCTTTGTCTTCATCGGTGTACTTGCTAAGGTCAAGCTCGTAGCCGTACGAGCCAAACGACGCCACGCGGTATCGGAACGCATAGGTAGACTCCCTGCCCGACGTGCAATCCCCTTCCGTGAAATGGCAACTGATCGCAGACACGGGGTAGCCGTAGCTCGTTCCGTACTGAATATACGTTCGCGCGTAAGGGTCGGTGTTATCACTCGTCCAAATCTGCGGCGAGTAGAAAAGCATCCCCAAATCGAAGCGGCCGCCGCCCCCACAGCAGGTTTCAAACAAAACGTCAGGGAATTGTGCCTTAATGCGCGAAAGAAGCTTATATCCACCCAGCATTTGACGGTGGTAAACTTCCCCCGACGGCGTGGCGTGCGAGCCCGCTTCCGTCGCATAACGGTTGAAATCCCATTTGATATAATCAATCTTCGCGCCTGCAAGCTCTTCAATAATACGGCTTGCCACCCTTTCCACCACTTCATCTCGCGTCAAGTCAAGCACGTACTGATAACGGGATATGAGCGGCAGCTTCGACGTGGACAAAATCCACTCGGGGTGCTCGCGGTACAAATCGCTGTCTTCGTTCACCATTTCAGGCTCTAACCAAAGCCCGAACTTTAAGCCCATCGCATGCACCTTTTCCGTAAGACCGTGGATACCCGAAGGGAATCTTTCCAAATCGGTACGCCAGTCGCCCAAGCCCTTGCGATCGTTTGGACGGAACCAACCGTCGTCCAAAACCACCGTATCCGCGCCGCAGGAGCTCGCGCTTTCCGCCAAAGTGAGAACCTTCTCTTCCGATACTGCAAAATAGCTCGCTTCCCACGAATTGATTACGATCGGACGGGGCGCATACGCAAACTTCCGTTCGATAATATGGCTGCGGATATGGTCGTGGAAATTGCGGCTCATACCGCCAAGCCCTTGATCGGAATAGGTCATCACCGCTTCGGGGGAAACCAAGCTTTCACCCTTTGCAAGCGTCCACGAAAAGCCTGTATCGTCAATACCGCCAACCACGCGCATATCCCCCAAGCAGCCTACGGAAACTTCCTGCATAAAGTTGCCGCTATAAAGCAGGTTGAATCCGTACACTTCGCCCATATCTTCATCGGCATTATGTCTGCAAAGCGCAAGGAAGGGATTGCGGTTGTGCGACGAAGTACCCGTCAAGCTGTTGCACTTGAATACACCGCGCTTGATCGGTGAACGGGACACGCTCGCCTTTTCGTATAAGTAGATACCTTCCAAAGTGACCGCGTCGAAATCCATCGTATAAAAATCCAAGCAAAAGCTGGAAAATCTACGAATGAACACGGACACGCTACCCTTGTTTTCTAATTTTTGATAACGCGCAATCACATTTGTTTCAGGGAAAACAACGTAATAGAGCGTAAAGAAAAGGTTGTTATCATCGTCGCTGAGCACCACTTCCAGCGTCTGCGTATTCTCGTCCGCACGGGAATAGGGCAAGCCTTCTATCGGCTCTCTTCCCGCATAGATTTTATGGCTACGATAGCGCAAACGGTTTGCGTGTACGTCGCCCGCGACGTCGTAAACAACGGACGGCGTGCGAATATCCCCACCGTTGAAGGGGGCAATTTCAAAGCCCTGCACGGAAGCGCAAAAATCCCGTTTATCGCGGGATTCGTGCGCCACGTGGCTGTAAATCTGCCGATTGCTGATATATTTTACGTTGTCCGTCGGGATCTTCTTCCCGTAATACAAATGCTCCAACGCGTTAAAATCGGATACGCAAAAGACGTAGGACGTATCCTTCGTCTGCAAATGAAAAATTTGATTTTCTTCACAAAAATAAACGCTCATACTTTTTACTTTCCTTTTTTTACAACCGAAAAAACAGGTTTACCCCTATTCCCATGTGAAATGATACCACCAAAAACCGAATATGTCAATAGCAAATTAGACGATTTTTCTCGTATTTTCGGCTATTATTTTGCAAAAATTATTCGTGCACCACGCAAACCTTGCCCGTCTTTCTTGACTTTTCCGCCGCGAGCGCCATCAAATGGCTTTCCACCGAGCGATCAAGCGTCGTTCCAAGCTCCCCTTCGCCGCAAAGCGCCTTATAGAAGTCAAGCACCATCATGTAATCGCCGCCACCATGCCCAAAGGTATCTTCCATCGTTTCCTTCAACAGCTCTCGAATCGAGAAAAAGCGCGTACCATGTCCGTAGCGAGAAAGACGGATATAGTCGTTTTCTTCGTCCATTTCCACTTCGCCGAGCGTACCGTGGAAGGTCATTTTTCTCCCAGGCAGAGCGGTGAAGGCGGTCATCGTCAGGTTGGCTTTGATACCGTTTTCAAACTGCACGACCACCGTTTGGTTATCCACAACGTTGTTGTCGCAAGCGAAAACGCATCTGCCGTACTGCCCTTCTTCATAGGCTTTGCGAATGGATTCTTCCGTGATCGGACGGGAAAGGTCGACGACGTTAAACGGCCACCCTTGGCGGCGCTCTTCTTCGTCAACGTGCGGCTTGTCAAACGCCCAGTCGAAGTCCTTACGGCGTTTTTCTACGTACAGGCGTTCCGCGCTGTATGCGCATTCATACTTATACTTGCAGTCCGCGCAACGGTCCGCCGCCCCTTCGGGTTGATTCCCCTTATGGAAGAAGGACAAATCCCCCACCGAATACACCGTCTTGCTTTTTGCATCGGCGTAATACTGCAACAAATCGAGATCGTGACAGCACTTTTGCATGATCATCGGGGACGTTTCTTCGTCGTTGCGCCAGTTGCCGCGCACAAAGCTATGCGCTTGGTGCCAGTAGGCGACCTGTTCCAGCCAGTCGATGCACACAATTTTACCGATCGTGCCGCTATCCAAAAGCTCCTTGATTTTCAAGAATGCAGGCGCATAGCGCAAAACGTGGCAAACGATCACCTTGCGTTGGTATTTTTTGTTCGCTTCGAGCAGCTCGTACAGCTCGTCTTCCAAGGGAGAAATGGGCTTCTCCAACAGAATATCGTAGCCAAGCTCCAACGCGCGAATACACATCTTGACGTGATCGCGGTCCTGCGTGGCAATTACGAGCGCGTCCGAACGTTTTTCCTGCAAGAACTCTTCATCGGATAAAAAGCACTGCTCGTCAGTCAAGCCCCAAGCGGACTTGGCAAGCTCGATTTGCTTCGGGTTGGAATCACAAACGGAAACGATTTGGAACTTATCCTGCATTCCAAACATCGCCTTGCCGTAGGTATAATGGCCGCGAGAGCCACAGCCCAAAATAGAAACCGTAAATATCTTTTTCATAATCGTACCCTTTTTTATTGAAAGGCGTTATTATATAGCGCCGTCTGTTTTTTGAAATTTCGCCTATATAGCATACAAGGAAACCCCAAAGGGGTTTCCTTTTGGTATGCCTATAAAATCATTCGTTATAAGGAATTACGTATACTGCTTCGCCGTTCGTAAGGGTTGCGGTGTATACGCTGTTTTCAAGCGCAACTTTCGTTGCAACGCCGTCTACGTATACCAAAACGTGGTTATAACCGTTGAAGGTCATCGTCACCTTTTCTTCCGTGACGTCCGCGTCAGGATCGAGAACGTTCATCGCCATATACATATAGTTGTCGTTCTCGTCGTCGTAAAGCTCGGTTACAAGCGCTGCGCCCGTGCTTACCGCAAACGAAGAAAGTTTTGCAAACGAATTGCTAACCGTAACCTCTGCCAAATGAGCCGCCGAACCGTACGTTTTGCTGCCCTTATAATCGAACTGCAAAATCGTAGGCGCGAATTTCTGGTTGTTCGCCAAAATAACTTGCATCCAACCGTAAAGCGCCGTCGGATTACCGTTGTAATCCACAAACGAAGCTCCATCTGCAAACGATTCAGATCCCGTAGAATCGCTTTCCGCTCTCGTATAGTAGGTATAATAAGCAAGCTGCTTCGCGCCAAAGCCCATCAAAATATTGTTGAGCCACTTCGCGCCCGCTTCCGTAACTTCACGTCTGCATTCTCCCTTACCATTCGCATTGTTGTCAAATGCCTGCGTAATGTGGTAGAACTTAATTCCTCTATCCGTAGCCGCTTTTGAAACGATTTGCAAACAAGGAATATACGAATCGAGTATAATCTTATTGCCGTCTTTATCCTCTCTGATAGGATAATCGTCGTACATAATCGAATCGGGATTCATTGCGTCCAAGAAATCGTTAATGTATTGCGTATAACGCTTTACCGCGTCGGTAAATCTGTCATTCCAACCAAGCGTATAACGCCAGTTTTCCCATTCATAGGTACCAGACGTAGCAGGATAATAATTATCATAAACGTCTTGCGTTACGTTGAGCGGGTTCAAGTTGTATTGAATGAACAGATTGAAACCGTATTTTGCGTTGACGCGCTTGAGAGAGTTATAAACGGCTGCGTACGCGCTCAGGCAAGCGTACTTCGGTTCGTCGCCAAGCTGAACGCCGTAAACGCCGGGATAGGTTGCATAATCTTTGACGCAATCATAGATATATGCGTCCAAAGCGTCGTTGTCTGCAAATTGACAGCCGCTACCGACGATCGCCTTTTCGGTCATGCTCAAATTCAAAATTCTGTTGTCTTGCAAAATGGTCTTTTTGATCCCCACTTTTGCCAAGTCGTCAATCAGCGCTTTTGCGTTTGCAATCGACTCCGCCGTCCCATTGATCAACATATCGTTTTGCGGGAAGTAAATGGTCATCCCCACGTCGCCGTACATAGCGTACTGCTTCAAGTTTGCAAGATTCTTACCGATGTAATACTTTTCGCCGTTAATTTCATACGTACCGTCGCTGTAACAGCTATATGCGTAGAAATCAAATTGATCGGTATACTTCGAATAATCAGGCGCAGTTGAGGTAGGCTCGGAAGGTTCACCTTCACCGCTTCCCTCGCCTTCCGTTACGATAATGCTTTCGATTACGCCATCCAACGTCGTATCTTCAAATACTTCGTAAAGCTTGTCAATCGTACACGTCGTACCGAATTTACCGTACAGCACGATAGAGCCCGAAAGGTCATTGATGGTCATATTGCCGACCTGCGCGTTGCTACCCGAGAAGAAGCCCCACGTCGTCATAGTGCCCTGTTCAACCGCTTTCGTATCCAGGTTATACAGATACCAATTCAGCGTGATTGTACTGTCGCTACCCGTGAAGCCCATAATCACGCGATAATGCGTGTTATCTACAAGGTTCGCTCTGCCGAGCGCGGAATTTGCAAACGCACCGTTTACGAAACCGCCGTCGCCCGTGTTTTGAATCATATACGGGAAGCCGTAGTTGATTTGCGTGCTGTTGCCGTTTACCCAGGAAGTCGTTCCGTCCCAAGCCGTAATACCCGTGACCACAACGATACCTTGTTTGGAAGTACCCTCTGCGTACATAGAATTGTTATAATTCTTTGCAAAGAACGCAATTTCAGGCATATTCTTGCCCGTGAAGTCCAACGCTACGTAATCATTCAAGCCGTAGCTGCCGTCCAAAGCCAAATATGCTTGATCTATAGTACCGCCGTTGATTGTGCCAGTCTCAATGCTTGCGCCATTAGTGATACTACCTGTGCCTAAAACAATACTTTCACCATTGAAAGTCATATTATACGTGGTAACAACTTCTTTGTCCGTCGCTTCAAAAACCGCCGTATACGTGACGTTCCCCGCAACGCAAACAATGGGTTTATCCCAACTGGTAAACGTATAATCAAAGAGTCGGTCACTCGATTTTATAGGCGTTTCACCCTTATATTCAGGCATTACGCCGTACGCAAGAGTTTCTTCCTGCAATACGTTCCCGTCCGCGTCCTTAAACGTGACTGTGTACGTAGTGCCATCCTTCAAACCGCTTGCAATCGTCGCAATATCCGTATCTTCAAATACGCCGTGTACCTTGTCGAGCGTACAAGCAACGCCGAACTTACCGTAGAGCACGATAGAACCCAAAAGGTCATTAGTGGTCATATTGCCGACTTGTGCATTCGAGCCCGTGAAGAAATTCCACGTGGTCATTGAGCTTTCTTCCACAACTGCGTTAGTATCCAAGTTGTACAAATACCAGTTAAGCGTAATTGCGCTGCCGCTGCCCGTGAAGCCCATGATAACGCGATAACGCGTATCGTCTACAAGGTTTGCTCTGCCAAGCGCGGAATTTGCAAATGCGCCGCTTACGAAGCCGCCGCTGGTTGCGTCTTGGATCATATACGGGAAGCCGTAGTTGATTTGCGTGCCGTTGTTGTTTACGCCCGAGCCAAGCTGACCGTCCCAAGTAGTGATACCCGTTACAACGACGATACCTTGCTTAGTAGTGCCTTCTGCGTACATCGAATCGTTATAGTTCTTCGCAAAGAATGCGATTTCAGGCAGGTTTTTACCCGTGAAATCGAATGCTACGTAATCGTTCAAGCCGTATTTGCCGTCCAAAGCCAAATAGGACTGATGTACGTAACTAGGCGTCGCATCGCCGTCATCATTGTTTTGACCGAATGTATAGTTTGCACCGCCACCGATACCGCTTGCCTTCAAAACAATCTTATTGTTACTCTGCTCTACGCCGTAGGTATGACCAGAATCACCGCTAAACGTCACGTCTTCTCTTGCCGTACCCGTAAATACTGCCGTGTACGTGACGTCGTCCGTCACCGCAGAAAGCTCCTTATTCCAACCTACGAACTCGTAGGAAGAGAATACCGCGTCGCCAGGTCTATACGGCGTTTCGCCCTTATATTCAGGCATTACGCCGCTTGCAACGACTTCTTCCTGCAAAAGCGTTTCGTCGTAATTCTTGAACGTAACCGTTTTAGGGCACATTACGAAAGACTGCATAATTTTGGAAATGTTCGTATCCTCGTAAACGCCGTATAATTTATCAATCGTACAAGCAACGCCGAACTTACCGTAGAGCACGATAGAACCGCTAAGGTCGTTAAGCGTCATATTGCCAACTTCCGCCTTGCTGCCCGTGAAGAAATTCCACGTGGTCATACTGCTCTGCTCTACAACAGTATCCTTATCTAAGTCATACAAGCACCAGTTGAGCGTGATTGCGCTACCGCTGCCCGTGAAGCCCATAATGACGCGGTAATGCGTACCGTCCACGAGGTTCGCTCTGCCGAGCGCAGAGTTTGCAAACGAGCCGTTTACGAAACCGCCGTCGCCCGTGTTTTGAATCATATACGGGAAACCGTAGTTGATTTGCGTGCCGTCGCCGTTTACGCCCGAGCCAAGCTGACCGTCCCAAGTCGTGATACCCGTGACGACTACGATACCTTGTTTAGAAGTGCCCTCTGCGTACATCGAATTGTTATAATTCTTTGCAAAGAATGCAATTTCGGGCATATTCTTACCCGTGAAATCAAACGCTACGTAATCGTCTAAATTATAATCGCCGTTTAATGCATAATACGATTGATTTACGTAACCGCCGTTATTTTGACCGATTATGTAGTTTGCGCCGTCACCGATAGAGCTTGCTCCTAAAACAATCGAATCACCATTTTCGGTTGTATTCGATTGCGAGCTCATACCAAACGCAAGGCTAATATCCTGAATGGTCGTATCTTCATAGATTGCGTAGGTTTTATCCAAAACGGTCGGCGTAGCAAAATAGCCGTACGCTACGATAGAGCCCAAGCAGAACTCATCTCTCGTCTGTCCTTCCTTCGTCTTTCCTTCCTTCGCCCAACCGTCTGCAAAGAAATTATACGTATTCATTTCCTTGCTTTCAACGATGCAATCATTATCCAAATCATACAATACGTATACAAGCTTGATTGCCATATTCGAAGGATCGTCACCAGGTTGGAAGCCCATAATTACACGGTAATGCTTGCCGCTTACAAGATTTTCTCTACCCAGCGCAACGTTGTCTACGTTTTCATGAAGTAATACACCTTTTGAATTATCATTCTTCGCCGTGGAGTAAATCATGTAAGGACCCCACATACAAAGCCCTTTGCCGTTAAATACGGAAGTACAATAAGCCTCAGGTTCCGTAAACAGCAAACCATTCGGCCACGTCAAGCCCGTAGCAACCACAACGCCGTTCTTCGTGCCGTCGCCGTAGAAAATCGATTCGTTATAGTGATTTGCAAAGAATGCCATCGTGGGCATATTCTTGCCCGTAAAGTCGGCTACGAAATAATCGTTAAAACCATACTCACCGTCATATGCAATATACGCTTGGTCCGCCGAATTAGTTTCGTCGGTGGGATCGGGATTTCCATTCGTTTCACCTGGATAATACGCGCCGTCAGCCAAAGAACCGCTTGCTAAAACGACTTTTTGACCGATTACGTCCGAATCTTTTGTGATATCCGTGCCGTCTGCTCTGGTAACACCGTATACAGTTAAATTACCCGTATCCTTTTCCTGGCTCTTAGCGATTTTCCATTGTACGCAAAGATCTAAGTCATCCTCTACAGTATGATAGGCAAAATCCCATCTTTGACCATTGCAAACCCAATGGGATACTTCATAACCGTCACGCGTCGGGTCCTCGGGACTAGCGACATAGTCACCATCTTCGACGTAGCAAGTGTCAAGCAATTTGTTACCGTCCCAAAATCTTACCGTGTGACCGCTAGTTTTCGTTACGGAAACAACGCTTTCAATATCCCCCAAGCCTTCTTTGACAAATACGTGTTTTTCTTTGTTGTTTATCTGCTCCTTAAACTCAGCATCTTCAAGCTTGGAAACAAACGATTGATATTCTGTTTCCGTATTGATAACGATAGGATATTCTTCCGTGCCATACCATTCTCCGTAAGTAGCAATGATTCTGCTTTCATAGCTTTCTTCACCATCCAAGAATGCAGAATTGACGATATCGTATTGCGTTCTGTTTTGCGCTTCGATATTGATATGCCCCGCGTCATCCAAAGCAAGTTCGGGATAAATATATATAGGCGAAGACCCACTGTTATCCTTAATAAAGATAATAGCAGAGAAAGAATCGTCTTGATAGCTATGCTTATCAAGATTCGTCATAACGATATTCGCATAATAATATCCGTCTTCGTCTTGATAAATCTTATCTTGGTCTAATTCACCGCCGACTCTTTTGCCGCCATTGATGAAATCACTATATTCCGTCATAGAATCCAAAACTTCGATAGGCGCGATATAGCCGTAAAGCTTAACGTTATCGTCGGGATCGTTCGTGACGAGCATATCATAATAATCTTGGCTCATCTTTGCCTTAAAACGAAGCCCGTTTCCACTCAGCTTTATGCTTGCCCCGCTTTCCATTTGGAACAACACAGGGCTGGTTTCCGCTTTTGCGGGCATGATGGAAAAAGAAATAGATAAAATCAAGGAAGCAAAAAATGCAACCACACAAGTGCAAATTGTAGTCAATCTTATACTTTTTCTCATTTTTCTTCCTCCTTAAGAATCACCCATTTCCCCAGCGTCAAACTCGTTGTCGTTTTTTTCCTCCGCGCCAAGTGACGTGCGAACGATGTCCGACGTATTCAGTCGATACAACTCAACCGTAGGAATAACGTACTCCTTTTTCTCTACGATCCACTCCATAGTTTCTACCATATTATTTTACCTCCAAGATGTGTCTAAAATTAGAAGGGAATTACAAACGACGCTTCCCCAGGTGCTGCCTTTACTTGCAATTTGCCGTCGTCCAGCTTGTGCAGCTTGCGTTCGCCGTCTCTATACACAAGCGCGTATTTATATTCAGACGCAAACTCTAACGTGATCGTCTGATACACGCCGCTTCCCTTATATGCAGGGTCAACAATGTTCATTGCCATATACATATAACGGTTGTTTTCCTTATCGTACAGCTCGTTGACCATCGCGCATTCCTTGTTCAAGCTTACCTTCTTCAATTTCGCATAGGTCGTTTCATTGACGTCCTCTACGTAATCGAGATAAGGCGTGGGATGAAGCGTAGGCGATTTTACAAATACGCCGCTCTTTTGATACTTGAACTGCAATACCGTCGGCGCAAAGGCTTGGTTTTCCGACATGATTTCTTTCATGAAATGATAGATATTCGTCGGCTTGCCGTACAGAGTGACGAAGGATTCGTCGTCGATGAACGATTCCCCATCCGTCATGCTTTCCGTTCTCGTATAGTACGTGAAGTAGGAAATTTCCGTCGCGCCAAAGCCCACAATCATGTTGTTGAGCCAACGCGCCCCTTCTTCCGTCAGCTTACGCGTGGACAAACTGCCTTCGGAAATCATCCCGAACGACTGCGTGACCATACGGAATTCGATATCTCTATCCCTTGCAACCCCTGCAATGTACTGCATACAGGGAATGTAGGTAGCCGAAAGATAACCGTTGCGCAAAGGATAATCGTCGTAACGGATATAGTCGGGCTGCATCGAACTCATAAAGTTTTCGATGTACTGCTTATAGCGGGTCATCGCGTCTTCAAAAGGCAGGTTGCTAGTACCGTTCGGGTTTTTCTGCAACGTCCCTTCTACGTACGGATAAAACTCCTGATAAACGTATTCGTTTCTATTCAAAGGGTTTAAGTTGAAGGAAATATACAAATCCCAACCGTTCTTTTCGGATACGCGCTTGATGGAATTGTACAGATCACCGTACGACTTATACCAAACGTTTTTCGGCTCGTCCGCCAAGCAGATGCCGCCAACGCCAAGATAATCGGCATAGAGCGCAAGATGGCGCTCTACTTCTGCGTCCAGCTCTTCGATCGTATCGAATTGATCATCCGCTTCCCCGATCAAGCCTTCTGCTTCGCGCTGACCGTCCGTAAGGCCGTCACCTTTAACGCGGACAGGCTCGTTCAAGCCCAGCCACGAAAGACCTTCGTCGTACAAGATCGTTCTATCCATGCCGATCGAAACGAGCTTGTCGATTTCAGGCTTGACCCTATTCCACTCGTCTTCACGGGTCGTACCCTTGCTGGCAGCGTCCGCTTCGTCGGGAATTTTGAAAATGGACTGCGGATAGAAAATGGTCATCCCTGCGTCCTTATACATTTGATATTGTTCCGTCGTCAAAAACGACTCGCCTACGTAAGTCGGCACCAAATCGGTATAATGATACCCATCGTGAGCCGAATGGTAGCCGTAGAATTCAAATTGATGGTTGTATGCCGAATAATCAGGCAGCTCATCCGCAGACAAGCCCTGTTGACAGCCCGTCGCCAAAAGCGCGGATGAAAGCATCATAACCGAGAGAAGAATATGTGTGAGTTTTTTCATAATAGCTCCAACCTTTCCCCATCGGCAACCCCCATTTTGCGGGGGTTGCCAACAGGTTTTTATTAAAATTTAAGGGGAAATTTGCCCATTTTTGGGCGCTTTTTAAGCTTATTTAAGTGTGTTTTTTGCTTAATTTTAGATGTTTTTAGTTCGCGCTGGTATGCTTTGCTACAACGTCTGCGAACGCGCCGCTTTCTACGCCGTGAAGCTTGTCGATCGTACAGGTCGCGCCGAACTTACCGTAAAGCACGATAGAACCGCTAAGGTCGTTGATGGTCATATTGCCGACTTGCGCATTCGAGCCCGTAAAGAAGTTCCACGTGGTCATGCTGCTCTGTTCTACAACCGCTTTCGTGTCCAAGTTATACAAACACCAGTTAAGCGTAATTGCGCTGTCGCTGCCCGTG
>SVIJ01000043.1 GCA_015069565.1 Clostridiales bacterium | reverse complement strand
TCTACGTGATCGGTGATCTTTTCATAACCCGTCTTGCCATCCTGATCCTTAGCCGCCGCCATTGTCGCCCAAGCTTCTTGAATTTTGTCGTAGGTGATAGCCGCAAGCGTCTTGTCCGAAAGGTTTGCATTCGGGAATGCCTTTGCGAACTTCGCAAGGTCGATACGGTAAAGCTTGCTTTCAATCTTCGACGTCGATGCGTTATCGCCCAAAACGTTCAAATCAAAATCGTCAAACGTCTTACCTACGGCAACGCTATCTCTTCTATCCGTATCCTTCGAAGCATTATCTTCAATCGAAAGAGACGTTTCAGGAATCTCAAATTCAAAGTAAGGAATTTCTTTGATATCCCAAACGTTGGAAGAAGAAACAGGCACGAGCTCGCCATCCGCATTGTAGTACATCATTTCGTTGCCCGCCTTATCTACCGCGAACACCTTGAATTGATATACACCAGACTTCGCAACAGGGAACTGCAAGTTCGAGTACGAAAGCGAAGAACGCGTAGACGCCGACGTGCTGTTATCCGATTTATAACTAATCGTAAACTTCAAGTTCGTATAACCGCCGTTATCGTTGATATAACCAACGAGAGAAGGAAGATAGAAGTTGGTCTTACTGCCAGCCTTCAAATCCGTTGCAGCTTCTTTTACTAAGCCTTTATAGGTATCAATTTTATTGGTAGGATCGTTGAGCTTGTTCGTACCAGTTTTGAGTTCGTTTCCGTTCGCATCCGTATCCGCCACTGCATCCAAGAAGGTATAGGTTGCGCCTTCTTCATTTCTATCAAGGATAATGTAGTCCTTGCCGTCCTTTTCCGCCGTTTTGGTTGCGTACCAAGCCATATCGTATACAGCCTTCGTATCATCCTTGAAGAACTTGTCGGAAATGGAAACACGCACGGAAAGGTATTCCTGCCCTTCCTGTTCCCAAACGGACGTAAGCTTGCCGTCCTTTTCATACTGCGTATCATAGAAATACGTTGTAGAATAGGAAGTGGAAATATCCTTATAGCTCAATTCCGCACCAGGCTTGTACTGCGCGTATTCAATCTTCTTTTGAAGGCTGGTTTCCAAAACGTCCACGTAGTCGAAATCCACCGCAAACGCCGTACCGAGCATAATCGATTGAATATCATCGTTGACAACCAAAACGGGAGCCGCGTTATCTACGATTTGACCTTCGGTAAGCGCAAAGCTTTGACCGTTGAGTTCTACCAAGCGAACCACCGTAGGATCTGCAACTGCATCGCCCTGCGTTTCAGGAAGGGTTGCCGTAATCTTAAACGGCGTGATTTTCGTGCCGCTCGAAGAATATTCGCCATACGCCGCGCCGACGTTCGTGAAACGACCCACATACGGATCTTGCACCGCACTGTCGTCTACGTACACGTTATATTCGCCAAGCGCCAAGCTTCCCTTCTGGTCAATACGAACTTGAATAACGTTATCGTTTGCAACGTTGATTGCAACACCTTCGGTTGCAGGATCTGCATCATTAACGGACGCATATACAGTACCGCTAACGTTCGTAAAGACGAGCTTATTCACTGCAATATTGTCTTCGTTTGCCGTAGCGGTTGCCGTTTCCAAATTGACAGTGATGCTAGCAAAGTTCGTATCCGCAAACTGCAATTTGAAGTTCAAATAGGACGGATCCGCGTCAGCCGCCGTAAACCACTTCCAAGCAACGTCGCGCTTAGAAAGGGTTGCAGAACCATTATGCTTCAAAGAGAACGCAACGTAGTCGCTTTCATCATCGAACTTGTCCGTGGTAAAAACGCTGGAAACGGAATACTTAGCGGGCGTTGCCGTAGCCGTTCCCGTCGACGAATCGTCTGCAAAAACCGTAACGGCGCCACCGCAAAAAGCAGCCGCACCGAGTAAGGACGCAAACGTAAGAGTTAAAAATCTTGATTTTTGATGTTTCATGCAAAATGCCTCTCGTATCTTCGTATCTTTATATCATAGAATCCCCATAATATAAATCGTACTATCCTATTTTACACCTTATATCTCGTTTTGTCAAACGCATTTTATAGGATATTTTCTTTTTTTTTGCTTTTTTAGCGGATTTCCGTCACCGAAGACAGGTCAAACGCCTTCCAGGGCGTTTCCGTTTCGGGGGGGCAGACTAAAAACTTCATCCGTTCTTTCGTGATGGGATGCAGGAAGGACAACGAGTATGCCCACAAGGCAAGCTTACCCTTTTGGGCAAGCGGCCCGCCATAACGCATATCCCCAAAAATCGGATGGGAAATCCCTGCCATTTGCACGCGAATTTGATGCGTTCTTCCCGTATGCAAACGCACTTCTGCAAGGGTGTATTTGCTCTTGGTTTCTAAGACTTTATAATCAAGCTTAGCAAGCTTTGCCCCTTCTTCCGTTTCCGTACAGATATACACCATATTGTTGACGGTGTTCTTCTTCAAGAAATTGACAAGCGTACCGCGTTCTTCGCTCATTGCGCCGCAAAGCACGGTGAGATACTTCTTCTCAAACTCGCCGTTTTGCAAGCCGTCCGTCAAGCGCGCCGCCGCCTTGCTCGTTTTCGCGTACACCATCACGCCGCCTGTCGGTCTATCCAAACGATGTACAAGCCCAACGTATACGTTGCCAGGCTTATTATAGCGGATTTTAATGTATTCCTTGACCATGTCAAGCAAGTTATTGTCCCTGCTCTCGTCAGGGCAGCAAGCCACCATCTGCGGCTTCAAAACCACGATGATGTGATTGTCTTCATACAATATAGGAAAAGCAGGCGTGTATTCCTGTTCCGTTCCAACCGTTTCAATCGTTTCCGTCATTGATAAATATACCTCCTGCTCCACAGGGAAGCGAAATCCCTTCTTCCGTCTTGATTCCCACTTCGTACGCTTCCGCTCTTCCAGGGAAGCCCTTCATTGTCAGCGTCAATATGTTTTTAAGCACCATCGGTTGCAAACCCGTCGTATAGCTGTTGATCAGCACAAACAAGGGGTTGTCCGAGAGTACCTGCGTACACGTTTGCACAAACGAATAAAGATCGTTTTCAATCTTCCACATTTCCCCGTTCGGGCCTCTGCCGTAGGAAGGTGGATCCATAATGATTGCATCATATTTGTTCCCGCGACGAATTTCTCGCTGTACAAATTTCAAGCAATCGTCTATGATATAGCGAATCCCCGTATGGATACCCGAAAGCCTTGCGTTCTCGCCCGCGCGCTCGACCATACCCTTTGCCGCGTCCACGTGCGTGACCTGCGCCCCCGCCTTCGCGCAAGCGACCGTCGCGCCGCCCGTGTAGGCAAACAGATTCAAAACCTTGATCGGACGTCCCGCGCCCTTGATAAGCTCGGTCATACGCTCCCAGTTTACTGCCTGTTCAGGGAATAGGCCCGTATGCTTAAAGCCCATGGGCTTAATTTTGAAGGAAATATCCAGTTTATCGTAGGAAATATTCCACTCATCGGGCATCGGCTTTAAGTACTTCCAACCGCCGCCCCCCTTTTCGCTACGCTTATAATAAGCGTTGAGCTTAGGATACGCAAACAAATCGAACTGCGCCGACCAAATCACCTGCGGATCGGGACGGAGCAAGTAGACGTCTTTCCAACGCTCCAACTTATAGCCGTCACCCGTCGCGATGATGGAATAATCCTTCCAGTTTTCGCTGATTTTCATTCGTTTCGAACTCCTTTGCCGCAAAATTACGGCATTATGACTTATATATTATACAAAAAGCAACAGTATTTGTAAAGTATTTTGAAGGGTTTCCCGAAGAATTCCATCAAAGGAAAAAGTGTTTTTGAAGAAAAAACGAAATTAAGTGAAAAAAGTTTTTATTTTTTTTAATTTTCACGCAAAAAACAGTTGACAAACCCCTATTTTTTTAGTAATATAAATAGGCTCTTTGCGAGAGAAAGCAAAGATCCCATATCGCGGGGTGGAGCAGCTAGGTAGCTCGTCGGGCTCATAACCCGAAGGTCGCAAGTTCGAATCCTGCCCCCGCAACCAAATGGCGGCGTAGCTCAGTTGGTCAGAGCGACCGGTTCATACCCGGTAGGTCATAAGTTCGAATCTCATCGCCGCTACCAAAGACAACAACGCGGAAACGCGTTTATATAGATGGCCCGTTGGTCAAGCGGTTAAGACACCACCCTTTCACGGTGGTAACATGGGTTCGAGTCCCGTACGGGTCACCAGCAAAAAGCACAGGAATTGTCCTGTGCTTTTTTGCTGTCGCCCCGTACCATTTGGTGCGAACCCATCAGGTACGGGAAATCTTTGATTTTCTTTGAGCTTTAGCGAAATCCCCCATACGGAACACCAGTAAAAAGAGACCTTCTATGTCCCAAAAGAAAACGAGCGGCATATATCACCGCTCGTTTTTATTCTTAAATTTTACAAAAAGAAATTGTTTCAATACCACGCTTTGCAAAGATTATATCTGCTTTTTCAGGATCAGACGTCTTGATTACAATCGACGCGTTCTCCCCATCCACCGAAAGCCCGTACATATATTCCACGTTGATTTCTTCTTCGGATATTGCGTGAAGAATATTATGCAAACCACCTGGCGTATGTGGAACTTTCAAGATAAATATCTCCGTCAGCATAGCCGAAAAGCCTGCCGCCGCCAAAGCATTCTTCCCTTCCTGCGGCTTATCCGAAATAATCCGCAAAATTCCATATTCCGTCGTGTCCGCAAGGCTCATTGAAAGAATGTTTACGCTATTTCCCTTCAAAACGTCCAAAATTTCCCCAAGACGACCTTTTCTGTTTTCAATAAACACCGATATTTGTTTCGTCACCATACCTTATACCTTCCGCAAATCTTTAACTCTCTTCGCCTTATCTTCAAAGCGTTGCAAAGTATTCGGGGATTCCAAGCGAATTTTCGCATCCAAACCAAGTACGACTTTCAACTTATTACGCGTCGCCGCTTCGATGCGCTGTAATTCCGCAAAGGAGTCCGTTTCCTTGTTAAGCTCCACTCGAACAGTGAGCTTGTCCGTATACCCTTCTCGCTCCACGACGATTTCGTAATGGGGGCCTAATTCGGGAATGGAAAGCACCACTTCTTCAATTTGTCCAGGGAAAACGTTCACGCCGCGAATTTTTAGCATATCGTCACTTCTTCCCGACAGATTTTCCATACGGCAGGTTGTTCTACCGCAAGCGCAAGGCTCATAGAAGAGCCGCGTTATATCCTTCGTGCGATAACGGATCAACGGCAAGCCTTCCTTTTTAATGCAGGTGATAACAAGCTCGCCTTTTTCACCCGCAGGCAATACTTCTCCCGTTTCGCTGTCGATAATCTCAGGCAGGAAATAATCCTCGTTAATGTGCATACCGCAATGTTCTAAGCATTCGCCAGAAACACCAGGCCCCATCAGCTCGCTCATGCCGTAGTTTGACGTAATCATCACGTCCCTGCCCCACGCTAAATGCATTTCTTCGCGCATAGCGTCGGTGAGCAACTCGCTTCCCACCAAAGCAATTTTTACGTTCAAATCCTTTTCGGGGTGAATACCCAGTCCTCTCGCAACTTCCGCCAGCCGCAACGCGTAAGACGGGGTAGCAACTAGCAAGGAAGTTCTAAAATCTTGCATGTACATGAGCTGTTTTTCAGAGTTTCCCGTCGACGACGGCACAATCGCCGCGCCAATTTTCTCTAATCCATAATGCAGCCCCAACGCGCCCGTGAACATTCCGTACCCAAAACAAATTTGCGCGACGTCCTTATGGCTCGCGCCGCCCATACAAGCAATACGGGAAACACAATCCGTCCACGTTTCCAAATCCCCACGCGTATAGCCCACAACCGTAGGCTTACCTGTCGTGCCTGAGCTTGCATGAATACGCACAATTTCATCCTGTCCAACCGCAAACAAACCGAATGGATAAGAATCACGCATATCCTGCTTGGTGGTAAACGGAAGCTTGGACAAATCCGCAAGCGATTGAATATCCTGCGGTTTTACCCCTATTGTATCCATTTTCGCTCGATAATACGGCACTTTTTCATAGACGCGCGCCACCGTTTCTTTCAGGCGCTCCAGTTGCAAAGCTTCCATATCCGCTCTTGTAAGCGTTTCTTCCTTCGACCAAATCATACCGTTTTTCTTCCTTTCGAATATCTATCCGTTAAAGTCCATTTTTTGGATTATAACATATTTATAAAGCACAGTCAAATGAACCGCATTAAAAAGCAGAAAAAAAATATGCGTTTTTTATAAACCGCTAAAAAAAACTTGCCTTTCTTCTTTCGCAGTGATATAATTTACACGTTCAAAAACTTGTTGAAGGATAAAATCATGAAACCACAGCTTTTACTCTCGTTAAAGGGCTACAAAAAGAGCGACCTGCTCCACGACCTTATGGCAGGTCTGATGGTTGCCATCATTGCGCTTCCCCTGTCTATCGCGCTTGGGATTCAGTCCGTTCCCGCCGAAGTTTCGACGAACGGAATTCAATTTGGAATCATCACCGCCATCGTCGCGGGCTTCTTCATCTCAGCCATGGGTGGCAGTAAACACCAAATCGGCGGCCCAACGGCGGCATTCGTCGTTATCTTATTCGGATATCTCGCCAACCCTGAGATCGGCGTACTCGGGCTTGCTATCGCGGGCATTATCGCAGGCGTGCTTTTGATCCTTATGGGCATACTTAAAGCAGGCAACGTAATGAAGTTCTTCCCCTATCCGATCACCATAGGCTTTACCACAGGGGTAGGTTTGACCCTACTCATCGGACAGATTAAGGATTTTTGCGGATTCAACGCAAGCGGCACGGAAGCGATTGAAAAAATCGTATCCTACTGCGAAAACATCACAAGCTTCGACCTTGCCACCTTCGGCGTCGGCGTCTTGGGGCTGTTAATTGTCCTTTTCCTTCCCAAAATCAACAAAAAGATTCCTGCGGCGTTCGTTGCGCTCATCGTATGCACGGGCGCGACCTTATTATGCAACGGCTTGCTTGAAACGAGTATCGCAACCATCGGCTCGAAATACGGCGAAGTCAAGGCAGGCTTCTACCCGATCAACTTTGGCAAAATCAGCGAAGTCAATTTCGGCGCGTTAATCGTGCCCAGCATCGTTATCGCCTTCCTTTGCGCAATCGAAAGCTTACTCTCCGCCACCGTAGCGGCAGGCATGACGGGAACAACCTTCGACGCTAACCAAGAATTGATCGGGCAAGGCGTTGCAAATATCGGCTCTTCCCTGCTTGGCGGCTTGCCCGCAACAGGCGCAATCGCCCGCACAGCCGCAAGCATCGAAAACGGCGCAAAAAGCCCCTTGGCTGGTATCTTCCACGCCCTTTTCCTGCTTGTGATGTACTTTGCCTTGATGGGTGTTTTGCAGTACATCCCCCTTACCGTCTTTGCGGCGATTCTCATTTCCGTTTCTATCAATATGAGCCGTTTCCCGCTCTTTTTCAAGCTTACGCGCTTTGGCGTTCGCGACGGAATCATTTTACTTGCAACCTTCGCCCTTACCGTTGTTTTCGATTTAACCTACGGCGTTTTAGGCGGCGTGGCAATCACCTTCCTGCTCAATATCAAGAATTGTAAAATCGGGCTGAAAATCGACAAACAAGATTCCGCAGAAAGCACCACCCTTTCTATTCGCGGCGCACTCTTCTTTTTGAACGCGAATAAGCTTGTGGATGCAATCGCAAACGAGCTTTCGCCTGTAAACGAGCTTACGGTAGATTTCACTGCGCTTCAAAGCATCGACGAAACAGCGATGGAAAAATTAAAAGGCATCGACAAAAAAGCAAAATCGCAAGGAAAAACCTTGCAGCTTATCAATATGAACGCGGACATGGTAGCCAAATTCAACAAATTTTACGGAGTTATATAATATGACGGAACACGAAAAAATGTACGCAGGAAAAATCTACGATCCCTTTGCGGAAGGCATGGCAGCCGAACGCGCAAGAGCGCACAAGCTGTGCGCGCAATATAACGTGACCGCCGAAGACGAAGCGGAAAAACGCGCCGCCATTTTGGACGAGCTGATGCCCGATCGCGGCGAAGGCGTTTACCTGCAAGGCCCTATCTTTTTCGATTTTGGCACCAACATTCGCATGGGCAAAGGTAGCTTTGCAAACTTCAATTTTACGGTGCTTGATACGGCTCGTGTGACCATCGGTGAAAACGTCTTTATCGGCCCGAACGTTTCCCTGCTTTGCCCTATTCATCCCTTATGCCATGAAGACAGAAATTCTTTCTTCAATGAAAAAACGGGCAACGTCACCAACTTAGAGCGCGCAGGCGCAATCACAATCGGTGATAATTGTTGGCTCGGCGGCAGCGTGACTGTATGCCCTGGCGTCACGATCGGCGAAGGCTGTGTAATCGGCGCAGGTAGTGTAGTCAGCAAAGACATACCCCCCTATTCTCTTGCAGTCGGCAATCCTTGCCGTCCCCTTCGAAAAATCACCGAAGCGGATAAACTGAAAAATCATCCCGAATGGTTTTAGTCTATGAGGCGGCGCAAATTGCGTCGCTTTTTCGTCATGCTTTTTTATTACAAACACTTGACTTTTAATAAATAGGTCGGTATAATAAAATTAAGTATAAAGTTTTATACTATTATTGTACAAGGAGCGTTCTTTTATGATTATCAAAATGTTCAACTTTTGGTACTTTTTCTGGCTGATTTTATCCGCCGGCGGAATTATCGGATTGTACTTTTGGCTCAAAGACAAAAAGCCTTGGTTCAAAAAGACGATTTTGTTTGCCTTTTTAGCATTCGGGCTTTTACTGCATTTCTTAAAGGTGTTTATCCCGCCTTATTCGACGGATGAAGCGCGCATGTTGCGAGATTCTTGGTTCGTCAATATTTGCGGCGCAAATATCGCGCTTTTCCCCTTCATCTTCCTTTCCAAAAGTAAACGCGCAAAGGAATATATGTTCTACATAGGGGTACTTAGCGGCTTTATCGCGCTTTTCTATCCCCAAGAGCCTTTAGCAAAAAGCGATCAACTGGGAGAATTTTGGGACATTGTACGTTTCTATTATCACCACTGGATGGTTGTTGCAATTCCCCTTCTTATGGTTATGTTGAAGCTGCATACCCTTTCTTGGAAGCGCATCCTTTGCGCGCCGATAGGGCTCTTACTGCTTATGCTCTTTATCATTCTCAATCAGCTTTTCCAAGCCGAGCTCGGGTTTATTCCTTTGCGCGACGATAATATGTTTGACGTCAACTGGAAAAACACGTCGTACATTTGGGGTCCCGATCTTCCCGACGGAATCGGTAAGTTCCTGTCCCTGTTCTGTCCCGACTTTTTCAAGAGCGTACCCATCGGCGAATACGCAGGACAGGAAAAGTATTGGCCTTGGTTCTGGATGATTTTCCCTTGCTTTATTTTGGTGACGCCGCTTTCCTTCGGCTTGGCGATGATCTTTGATCATAAGAACTTTGTAGCGGACGTAAAAGCGTTTAGCTTTAAGAAAACTTGGGTAGCCATTTGCGACAAGTTCAAGGCAATCAAAGCCGTTGTTTGTGCCCCCATCAAAGCACCTGTCGCAGAATGCGCAGCCGCCGATGCCGAAGCCCCGACGGAAACGATTGAGCAACCGACGACTGACAAAATACAAGAATAACCCATCAAAAAGAGCAGAGCAAAAAACTCTGCTCTTTTTTTCTACAAATTTTGCAAAAGCGGTGATAAATTATTGACAAAAGGCAAAAAAGATGTTATATTATACAAGGTTTGAAGAAAACCTAAACAAACGGCCCGTTGGTCAAGCGGTTAAGACACCACCCTTTCACGGTGGTAACATGGGTTCGAGTCCCGTACGGGTCACCAAAAATAACGGAT
>SVIJ01000042.1 GCA_015069565.1 Clostridiales bacterium | reverse complement strand
CCATGACGTATATGAACAACTCGGGTAGGGCGGTCAAACAGCTTATGTCTAAATATAAAATTGCCCCCGAAAACCTTCTTGTTATCTACGATGATTACGATTTGCCCAAGGGGAAGGTGCGTATTCGCGCGCAGGGTAGCGCAGGTACGCATAACGGTATGCGTAGCATCATCGGGGAAACAGGCGTCAAGGATTTTGCGCGGATTCGTATCGGGATTCGTGATGAAGAATTGAACATTCCTATCATCGACTATGTCCTTTCCGAAGTTCGAAAGGACGATTATGAGCTTTTTGCTACCGCTTGCCATAAAGCAGGGGAAGCGGCGGCAGACTTTGCGCGTGGAATGCGCATTGACCTTGTGATGGGAAAATACAACGCCAACTAAAAAGCGCTGTTTTTATCGGCGCGGGAAGGTGAAGATGAAAAAAGACTTTTTCTCGTTTTCACAACTGAATGGGGAATACCCCGAACTTTGCGAACATATCCGCTGCGGTACGCCGACAGCGGTTTTTGGCATTTCACAGCCGCATAAATATTTAATCGCGTCAATGATCGACGCGCCTATCGTCTATATTACGTCGGATGCGGTTGCGTCAAGAAAGGCGGCGGAAAACTTAGCAACCTTATCGGGAAAGCAGGTGGAATTGCTTTCGGCAAAGGACGAAGTTCTTTTGTATAGAAAAGCGCTGTCCAAGGACGCTTTTTATCGTCGTTTGAACGGTATTCACGCATTGCTAACAGGCGTGCCCATCGTCGTTGCGGAAATTGACGCGCTCTTGCAGTTGTTTCCCAAGCGTTTGCCGACGCTCGATTTTATCGAAGGGGAAGAGCTGGATTTTCTCTCTTTGCCCCAAAAACTTACGCAAATGGGGTATACCCGTGTAAGCGAACTGGAAACCAAAGGCTCGTTTGCCTTGCGTGGGGATATTTTGGATATTTATCCAATCAACTGTGAAAATCCTGCGCGCGTGGACTTTTTCGGGGATACGGTGGAGCATATCAAGCCGTACGATATTGTCACGGGAAACCGCTTACATCTTGTAAAATCGCTGTCAGTGCTTGCGGCAACCGACGTCTTTGTGCATAATGAAGAAGTGGCAACGATTAAAGCAAAGCTTGCGGAAGGCGTAAAGGGCTTTTCTTCCGTGGAAGCGTACGATCGTGCGAACACGATTGCCGATGAGCTTGGTTCAGCCTTGGAAACAGGGAACGCGGACGGCTATCTTATGCCGCTACTCAAAAACACAACGGACGTTTTTGGGGTATTGCCCGAAGGTTGCGTGTTCGTCTTTGACGAAGGCAAACCGTTGTTTGATAAATTGAATGCAATTTACAAAGAGCATGAAGAACGGTTTGCGCGGCTTGCCGAAGGCGGGGAAGCTTTCCCGTTTGTGAAGGCGCAACTGATTGCAAAAGAACGTTTTATGCTCGGCTTAGACGGGATCGGGAAAATTGCCCTGCAAACGTTTGCAGGCAATCCGCTTTTCTTCCAGCCGCTTGCTATCTATAACCTTTCCGCAACGCCGATTACTCGATATTTGAATACCACTGTGGGGCTCTTTGACGACCTTTCCAACTGGTTGCGCGGTGGGTATCGAATTTTGCTCTATTGCGGGGAAGCAAGCCGTGCGGCAAAGATGCAAGAATTGTTGTTCGACGCGTACCTGCCTGCTACGGAAGTGCCTGAAAGCGCATCGGAAGTAAAGGGCGTTTGCGTTTCTTCGGAGTACTTGGAAAACGGGCTCGTTATTCACGAGTGTAAGCTCGTTATTATCGGTACGGGCAATTTATACACGCGCGCACCTGATACGAAGCGTATACGCAGAAAGCGTGGTAATATGTTTTCCGCGCCCGAAATCGGGGATTATGCGGTGCACGAAACACACGGTATCGGGAAGATTATCGGTACGACAAAAATCGAAACAACGGACGGCATCAAGGAATATATCGCGTTGTCGTATAAGGGTGGCGACGTCTTGCACGTTCCCGTCGAGAATATGGACGTTTTGTCCAAGTACGTTGGCGATGATTCGCCTACTTTATCCAAGATCGGCGGAGCGGACTTTGAAAGGGTAAAAGCCCGTGTTCGCGCTTCGCTGAAAAAACTGGCATTCGATTTGAAGCAGCTCTATGCGGAGCGTAGCGAAACGAAGGGATATGCTTTTCCCTATAACGAAACGTTTATGGCGGAGTTTGAAGACGCCTTCAAGTACGATCTCACTCCCGACCAAGCAAGCTCGGTAGAAGAAATCAAGGCGGACATGGTATCCGATAAAGTGATGGATCGCTTGCTTTGCGGGGACGTTGGCTTTGGGAAAACGGAAGTGGCTTTGCGCGCCGTGTATCTTTGTGTTTTAGCAGGGAAACAGGCGGCGCTTATGTGTCCGAGTACCGTTTTATGCAATCAGCATTATCAGACGGCGAGCGAGCGTTTTGAAGCGTTCGGCGTGCGCGTAGGCGTACTCAGCCGTTTTCAAACGCCGAGAGAGCAGGAAATCACTTTGCGTGACCTTGCGGACGGCAAAATCGATTTGCTTGTCGGCACGCACCGATTGCTTTCTGGGGACGTGAAATTCAAAGACTTGGGCTTGCTCGTTCTCGATGAAGAGCAACGCTTTGGCGTAGAGCATAAAGAGAAACTGAAAAACTTGCGAAAGAACATCGACTGCCTTACGATGACGGCAACGCCTATTCCGCGTACTTTGCATATGTCCCTTTCGGGGATTCGGGATATTTCCACCATTCAAACGCCGCCCAGCGAACGCTTGCCTGTGCAAACCTACGTCGTGGAAGAAACGGATACGCTCATCCGAGATGCGTGCATTCGCGAGATCTCACGTGGGGGGCAGGTATTTATTCTCTACAATAAAGTGGAGAGTATTCATACCTTTGCCGCAAGACTTGCGGCAATCGTTCCCGAAGCGGAAATCACCGTGATTCACGGCAGAATGGACCGCAACATTTTGGAGCATTCCGTGCACGCGTTCTACGGTGGACTTTCAAATATTTTGATCACCACAACGATTATTGAAAACGGTATCGATTTGCCGAACGCAAATACGATCATCGTCACGGATAGTGATAAGCTGGGAATTTCTCAGCTCTATCAGTTGCGCGGCCGTGTAGGGCGCGGAACGCGTTTGGCGCACGCGTATTTTACCTACAAAGCGGAAAAGGTAATGACGGAAAACGCCACGGCGCGCTTGCAGGCGATTATGCAGTTTACTGAGCTCGGCTCGGGGTATAAGCTCGCGATGCGAGATTTGGAAATTCGCGGCGCAGGGAACGTTCTCGGCGCGGAGCAGCACGGGCATATGGATAGGGTCGGCTACGAGCTCTATTCCAAGCTTCTAAAAGAAGAGATGACGGGGCAAAGAGAGATTCCTGCCGAGCTTGATATTCGTGTTGGGGCATACATTTCCGATCGGTACATTGAATCGAGTGCTGGAAGACTCGATGCCTATAAGCAGATTGCGGAAATTTCGACGACTGCGGACTATAAACGCGTTTACGAATCCTTGCGTGAAACGTATGGGGAGTTGCCGATTGCGGTTGTCAATCTTTTGGTGATTGCAGTGCTGAAAAGCTACGCTCAAAAGCTTGGGGTGAAGAAGATCAGCGTTGGTGACGGTGTGGGTGCGTTGGAGTTCCCGTCAATCGAGGTTTTAGGGGATGAGCGCATACAGGCGGCGCTCGATCAGTTCAAGAGTGGAGTGCGCTTAAATATGGCATCTGCGCCCGTCTTAGAGTTCTTTGGGAAAAAGGATTCGGTGGATTTGATGGCAGAAATGACAAAATTTTTGAAATTTGCGCTAACTTTCGTAAATTCCCCCTAAAAAAAATTTGCGATTTTTGAAAAAATAGGTTATAATAGTGTTTGTTAGCGCATAATGCGCGGGCGTATGCCCACTCGCATACGCGTATGAACCAAGAAAACACGAAACAAAATTCGGAGAAAACTATGAGCAAAAAGAACTCGATCAAGAAAGTAGGTGCGTTGTTGCTCGGTCTTGCATTGACCGCAGGAGCGACAGGATGTGATTTCATCAAAACGGACAGCATGAAGGATTTGGCGCAAACGGTTGCAACCGTCAATATTTCCGCGCAACTTTCCGATGATGACGACACGAAGGATTTCGTTGACGATTTGCAGGCTGTTATCAATTTGGGCGGCGTGGAAACGGATATTCCTAAGCGTGACCTGGTTTCTTATTTTATGAGCGTAGGCTATACCTACGTACAAAGCTACGGCTATACCTACACGGATACCTTCAACATGTTGTTGGATATGCTTGTCAGCCGTAAGATTGTCACCCAGTACGCTGTGGTGTACTACTTGCAAAAGAAGGACGATCAAGGTCAAAAAATCTTGTCGGTAAGCAAGGCGGATGATGCGGAAAATAGCTGTGAAGCGTATATCGAAAAGGAAAAGGCAGGCAAGTCTGGCAAGGAGCTTGAACTTCTCAGCGCCCATCCCGAAGTGTCCGCAATGAAGTATTTCTTGACGGAAAACGGCGCTAAAAACGATTTGTTTGAAAAGGTGCTTTATCAAATGAACTCGTCGATCAACAGCACGTTGGACACCGCAGAAAAGAACTTCATCTTTGAAGCAACAAAGGATCACGACCATGGCGAAGTTCGCACGACGCCTACGAACGTGAATACCGAAAAGGAAGATTTCTATATCGCTCCCAAAGTAAACGGCACGGAAACGATGAGATACGAAGTGTATACGGGCTTGGCGGCTAAGGAAAATCAAGGTGTGCCTTACGGCTACGAAATGTTGGAAGGCTCTACGCCGACCACTCGTATGAAGGCGTACAATTCCTTCATCGGCAACTTGGATGAAAACGGTTTGATTAAGAAGGACGACAATACGTCCGTTTTGAAGGAAATGGATTACTACTACGTTGAGCTTGCTAGCCGTTTGGAACAGGCGCTCATCGAAAAGTATACGGACGATTTGATCGCGGAAGGGGAAGGCGAGCTTTCCAAGGAATATCTTTCCAAGCGTTATAACGAAACGAAAGCGGCGCAGCAACAGGCGTACGAAGCGGATGCTTCGGCGTTTGAAACGGCGATTGATTCTCTTTCCGATACCAACTTCGTCACCTATTGCCCCGTAGATAATTACGGCTTTGTATACAACATTTTGTTGCCTTTCTCCGAAGAACAAAATAGATTGTATGCGGCAGAACAGGCTCGTTCGACGGATGATACGCATTTATATGCTTACCGTGCGCAGCTTTTGAGCAACATTCAGGCAAAGGATCTTCGTACCTCGTGGTTCAACGAACACGAAGACGAAAACTACGCGTTTGAAGCGGAAAGCGGTGCTTACTATTTGAACGGCAAAAACAGCAATTATCTCTTCTTTGAAGATAACTTGACGAACAACGAAAGATACGAAGAATTGAACGTTTATTACGGTCAATATCCGTTCAACGGTACGGTGACTGCTCCCGATGCGTCGAAGAGTGGTAAGTACGAATTGAAGTCCAACGTATTGACGATTGACAGCTTCTTGACGGAAATGGAAGGCTACCTTACCTATGCGTCGGGCGCAACGATCACGAAGAACGGTGTTGGCGATACGGACGGTGACGGCGTTTGGGAAAGCTACGTGACCGATCCTTCCAAATATGATTATACGGATAAGAAGTTCAACGATTACAGTCAGTTCATTTACTATTCGGGTAAAGTGAACGTAGATTCTGTAAACGCGGCAAACTACTTCAATCCTACAACGAACGGTTATAAAGCGGCCGCTGCGTTCAACGAACTCATGTTTGCGTACAGCACCGATACGGGTTGCTTGAATACCTATATGGGTTATGCAGTATCTCCCTTCACGACTTCGTTTGTTCCTGAGTTCGAATATGCGGCACAATGGGCAATCGCGCAGGGCGCAGGTACGTACGTTGTATGTCCTTCCACCTACGGCTGGCACATCATTTATGTCACCTACACCTATAAGGCAGGCGACGTATATGGCGGCTACAACGAAAACGACGTTGCAATCGAAGGTACCTTCTCGAATATGTATGCGGAAGCAATGAAGGAACAGTACAGCGCAGACTACGCAAACAACGAACAAACAAGACTTATCTTGAAGTATGATAACGGTACTTGCGTGTCGAGAAATCAAAAGACGTATCAAGATTTGCTTGATTTGGATAAGTAAAAATCACAAAGGCAAGCCGACCTGTTTTCAGGTCGGCTTTTTTTACTAAATTTTTACATAAAAAGATAGAGAATTTTCATATAGGCGTTGACAAAATTGTGCAAAATATGTATAATAAAAATAGTATATTGTAAATACCTTTTATGGTTAAAAACAATATAAAAAACGAGAAAAGTGGTGGGTATATGGAAAACATTATGCAAGCAATCACAGAAGCGGAAGAGAAGGCGGCGGCTATTAAGCAGGCGGCTCAAGATCGCGCGGCTGTGATCGTCGAAGAAGCGGAAAAGAAAGCGTCGGAAACGAAGAAGAACGCAATAGACGTTTGCAAGGCGTATACCACCACGCAAAACGGGCTTGCTATGCGTGAAGCGCAGGCAAGGTATGATGCGCTCGTTGCGGAAAAAGCGGCGCAAGCAAAGACGGATAGCGAAAAGAAGATGAAGGACGTTGATGCCGTTGTTGCACGGATCGTGGGGAGAATAATCAGTGGCGATTGCTAAGATGAAAAAACTGCATCTTATCGGTATGGCTTATGATAGGGATCGTATTTTGAACGCCCTGCATAAGACGAACGCCGCTGAGATCATATACCAAACGGAAAAAGTGGACACCCTTCCGATGAAAGTGAGCGGAGAAGCGCTCTCTGTGCGCATTGCCGCCGTGGAAGCAGCCCTGACTGCACTCGTCACGGAAACCGACCGCTTTGAAAAGGAGTCTGGTGTAAAATCGTCTATGGAAAAGGACGGATTCGACGTATCCTATGCCGAGTTTATGTCCGTGAAAGACCGTCAAGACGAAGCCGAAGAAGTCTTGTCGAAGGTGGCAACCTTGGTGGATCGACGGAACGCCTTAAAAGGGGATTTGACGAAGGCAAAACGAGAGCTTGATGTTGCTAAAATCTATGAGAACGTATCCCTTCCTTTTTCTATATATAAGGATACCGCGCATACGCGTGTGCGCGTAGGGGCGTTGCCGTATTCGGCAAAGTTGCCAGTGACGGAAGAGCTTTCTCAAATAGAGCTTTGCGAGATAGAAGAAATATCGGTGGACGAGCAGGTAGCCGTTGCGGTGTATTCTCATAAGGACGACGCTCCAAACGTGGATGCAGTTCTTGCTGCATACGGCTTTACGGAATGTCCTTATAAAGGGGATTTTTCAGGAAAACAAAATGTCCAAGACAAGGGGAAAGAAGTTGAGCGCATCTTGATGGAAATTTCCGAGTTAGAGCAGGGCATGTATGCGTTGAAAGATAAAATCCGCCTTCTAAAAATCTATTACGATTACCTGTGTTTCGAGCTTGAAAAAGAACGGACGGGCGAAAAAATGCGGCAAACGCAATCCACCCTTCTTTTGGAAGGCTACGTCCCTGAAAAATCGGTAGAAGAAGTGACGCAGGCGCTCGGCGCTTGTTCTAGCGCAATCTTTTTAGAGTTTACCGATCCTACCGATGAAGACGAGCCGCCTACGCTCTTAGAGAATAATTCCGTAGTCGGTTGCTTTGAAGGGATTACCAACACCTTTGCTCCCCCGAATTATCGAGAGTTCGATCCCAACCTAATTATGGGTATTTTTTATAGCATTTTCATGGGCTTTATCATCGGGGATGCTGGATACGGGATTATGATGCTTCTCGGCGGTGGAATCCTTTGGTGGAAGGGTAGAAAAAGACCTACGGGGGTATCTAGGCTTGCAGGCGCATTTGCGGTTGGCGGCGTCTTTGCAATTATTTGGGGATTGTTGTTTAATTCCCTGTTTGGCTTCCCTGTTTTTGAAAAAGCGTTTATGCCAAATGCGCAGACAGATATGTGGATTTTAGCTGGTATCAGCGTACCGTCCGTTTTAATCATTTGTATGGTGATTGGCGTTTTGCATTTGATGGTGGGCTATGTTTGTAAAGCGGTGCAGGAATGGCGACGTGGCAACTTCCTTGACGGGCTTTTCGACGGCGTTGTTTGGGCGTTGTTTTCCATCGGCGTAGGGCTTGCGATTGTCGGCTTTACGGAAGAAGCAAAGCTCCCTCAGCTCGTACCTGTCGGGGGGATAACCGCAGGCGTGACCCTTTTGATTGCGATGTTGACGGCTGGTAGACACGCCAAGGGCTTTGGCAAGGTGACCAAGGGCTTTGGAGCGGCATACGGCGTAATCAACTACGCGTCGGATATTTTGAGTTATGCCCGTTTGTACGGCTTGATGCTGTCAGGTGCGGTTATTGCGGGAATTATCGCGGATTATAGCGGTCAATTTATTGCTAGCGGTAACGTTGCGCTCATCATTTTGGCGGTTGTGTTGCTGATTGTCGGCAACGGCTTCAACTTGGTGATGAACCTTCTTGGCGCATATATACACGATGCGCGTTTGCAGTACGTGGAATTCTATGGCAAGTTCTACGAAGGGGAAGGGGAGTTATTCCGTCCTTTGGGCGGCGAATACAGGTATATTTCAGTTGTACCTGAAAAGAATGAATAAAGAAAACAAAATCGGAGGATTTTTATTATGAATGGTTATAGTATTGCGCTTTTAGGTATTGCGCTTTGCGTGCTTGTGTGCGGCGTTGGCTCATGTTTGGGGTTGTATAAGACTTCGACGATGGCGGCTGGCGTATTGAGCGAAGATCCCAAAAAGTTCGGTAAAGTGATGGTGCTCGTGCTCCTTCCTGCTACGCAGGGTATTTACGGGTTCATCATCGGGATTATTGCATCTAGCGCCCTTCCCGCAGGACAAGCGGCACAGGCGGCAATGACGGTTGCGGAAGGTTGGGCAATATTTGCGGCAACGATGCCTATGGCTGTTTCGGGTATAGTTTCTGCTTTCTTCCAAGGGAAAGCGGCGGCAAGCTGTATTGCAGCAGTTGCTAAGCAAGAATCTCTTTCGGGTAAGTTGATCGTATACCCTGGTATGATCGAGTTCTACGCTATTCTTGGCTTGATTATTTCGATTATGCTTTCGGGGGCAGTAGGCATTACGGTAATTTAATCGTTTGTTATGGGAAAACAAGATATTATAGATAGAATTTTATCCGACGCGCAAGCGGAAGGGGATGAAATCATAAAAACCGCCCAAGCGAAAGCGGCGCGCATTTTAGCGGATGCTGACGCATTTGCAAAAAACGAAACGGCGGAAACGGAGCAGGAGTGCAAAGCGTTCGCAAAGGATTTGACGGAAAAGAAATTGGCGGCGGCGCGGCTTGAATGCGCAAAAATTGCCCTTGCGGAAAAGCGA
This sequence comes from Clostridiales bacterium, assembly GCA_015069565.1. Taxonomy (GTDB): domain Bacteria; phylum Bacillota; class Clostridia; order Christensenellales; family Borkfalkiaceae; genus Scatosoma. The sequence continues at coordinate 1,020 of SVIJ01000042.1, read as the reverse complement.
AAGGTACTTGACTATATCTACGCTGTCGCGCTTGCGCGCTTGAAGACGCGGGCGAAAGAAGAAGGCGCGGCGTTTTATGCCAAATTGTTAGAGCTGTATGCGGAAGACGGAGACGTTGTTTATTTTTCCGAAGACTTTGATATAGCCGATTCGGTGGCGATGCTGCCTGTGTTTCAAAAGAAGAACTTACAGGTGGCAAAGGAACGCGCAAAGATAGACGGCGGTATGATGCTTGTAGGTAAAAAAGCGGACAAGGACGTATCCTTTGCCGCGCTGATTCAGCGGGATAAGGAAGCCCATTTAGCTGAGATAGCGGCAGAAATCTTTTAAGCCTGTATTTTGCAATTTGTTGTAGGCAGGTATGGAGTGAATTATGGCAATCGACTTATCGTACACGGAAGGCGTAATCGCCGCGAGAGATAAATATTTGCTAAAAGATAAAATCTTACGCTTGTGTGAAATGACGGCTGACGATGCGTTTCGCTCTCTTTTGGAGTACGGTTTTGGCGGTGGCGCGGAAACGGCAAATTCCGTATACGAGTATGAAAAACTCATAGCAAGAGAAGAAGAGCTTTTAGATGCGTTTATCTTGGAATATGCGCCGACGAAGGCTGACGCCGCATATTTTCTTCTTCCCAGAGATTTCCATAACGCTAAGGCGTTAGTAAAAGCAAAGCTTTTGGGGGTAGATGCGGAAAAGCTGCTTGCAAGCCAAGGGATGATTGCTCTTTCGACTTTATCAAGTTGTGTTGAGTCTAGTAATTACGATGCGATTGCGGAGTTTTCTCGTCTAAAAGACGCTTGTGAAAATATTGAATCGATATACTCATCCGAAGAAAAGCTGACGGGGATGGAAATCGGAGTGATTTTTGAACGCGCGCTTTATAGGCAGATGCTGGATATATGCAAGCATAACCTTTCTTTGAAACGTTCCATCCAAGCCAAGATAGATATGACGAATCTTTTGACGGCGTTTCGCGCGACTGATGAGTCGGCGGTTTCCAAGTCCTTTATCGAAGG
>SVIJ01000041.1 GCA_015069565.1 Clostridiales bacterium | reverse complement strand
CAAGCGTTGCAGTTTTCTTTCCGTCAAGGCGTTGCCCTTTTGTACTTCCGCGCCGCAATTTTCCACCGAGTGCGCGTCGTGCGCCTTGGACGAGCCTGTTGCGCCGCCGCAGCCGTCGCGCCCCGTTTCGCCGCCAAGCAAAATAATCACGTCGCCAGCCTTGGGCGCTTCGCGATAGACCATATCCCGTCTTGCGCCGCCGACAACAAAGCCCGTTTCCAAGCGCTTTGCCTTATAGCCTTCATGGTAAACTTCGTCTACAATCCCCGTCGCAAGCCCGATTTGGTTGCCGTAGGACGAGAAGCCTGCCGCCGCGCGTTGGGTGATAACGCGTTGGGGAAGCTTGCCCTTCATCGTGTCTTCAAGCTTTTCTCTCGGGTCAGCCGCGCCCGTCACGCGCATTGCCTGGTAAACATACGTTCTACCGCTCAAAGGGTCGCGAATCGCGCCGCCAAGACAGGTCGCCGCGCCGCCAAACGGCTCGATTTCCGTCGGGTGGTTGTGCGTTTCGTTCTTGAACATAACCAAATATTTTTCCGTCTTGCCGTCAATTTCCGCGTCAATACAAATCGAGCAGGCGTTGATCTCGTCGGAAATATCCAAATTATCGAGCTTGCCGTCCTTTTTGAGCTTCTTTGCCGCAATCGTCGCCAAGTCCATCAAACAAGGATACTTGTCGGGGCGCTTGCCGTTAAGCTCTTCATACAAATCCTGATACAGGTGATACGCCTTTTCCACCGCAGGGTTTTCAGACGTGATTTTCACGTCTTTGAGCTCGGTAGAGAAGGTGGTATGGCGGCAATGATCCGACCAGTAGGTGTCGATTACTTTGAGTTCCGTTTCCGTCGGGTCGCGTTTTTCCGATGCAAAATAGTCACGCACGAACGCAAGATCGGCAACGCTCATTGCAAAGCCAACCGATTTATGATACGCCGCAATTTCGTCGTCGGAATAGGAAGTAAAGCCGTTCAACACGGACACGGGTGCCCCTTCGGGCATTTTCATCGCCAAGGTTGCAGGTTTTTCAAAGCCTACTTCTTCACTTTCCACAGGGTTGATAACGTGCTTTTTGATTGCAAGAAGCTGTTCGTCCGTCACACCCTTTATAAGATACACTCTTGCACATTTTACCAAGGGACGAGTCTTTTTGGTGAGAAGCTGTACGCATTGCGCCGCGCTATCCGCGCGCTGATCGTACTGCCCCGTCAAATAGCTGACCGCAAAGGCTTTATAGCCTGCGGGAATTTCCAAGTCTTCCAAATACACGTTGTCGACGGGGGGCTCGGAAAATACGGACGGAATTGCCGCCTGCAATTCTTCTTCCGTAAGTCCTTCCACGTCGTAGCGGAGCACCAAGCGAAAATCTTCCGTTTGGATACCAAGCAGGGTTTTGACGTCCCCCTGCTCCTTTCTTGCCTGTACGTTATCCTTCTTTTCTACAAAAATTCTGTAAATCATATTCTTTGGTCACTCCTTTTCCACGTCGCGGTATTTGATGCCGATATCCGAGCGGTAATACATTCCGTCAAAATGAATCTTTTGCGCGTTTGCATACACCTTTTTGCGGGCGTCTTCTATATCCTTTCCACGCGCGCAAACGCCGAGCACTCTACCGCCTGCCGTCACCAGCTTTCCGTCCTTTAACGCCGTACCTGCATGGCACAAAACGACGTCTTCGTCCAAATCACCGATTGTGATTTCTTTGCCTTTTTCATATTTTTCAGGATAGCCGCCGCTTGCCAAAACCAAGCAAACGCACGCGCCGTCCTCCCACTCAAACTTCACGTCCGCAAGTCTGCCGTCTGCCACCGCCTCAAACACTTCCATCAAATCCGTTTTCAGCATCGGAAGCACCACCTGCGTTTCGGGGTCGCCAAAGCGGGAATTGTACTCAATCACCTTATAGCCGTCCTTCGTCTTCATCAGCCCAAAGTACAGCACCCCCTTGAAGGGTCTGCCTTCGGCGTTCATCGCGGACACGGTAGGCAGCATTATCTTTTCCGTCACTTCCTGCAAGGACTTTTCCCCGAAGAAGGGAGCGGGGGAAAACGTACCCATACCGCCCGTATTTAAGCCTTCGTCGTTATCCTTCGCGCGCTTATGATCGCAGCTTGTAATCATCGGAACGACCGTCTTTCCGTCCGTGAAGGACAGGACGGATACTTCGGGCCCTTCCAAGAACTCTTCGACAACGACCGTCGCGCCCGCTTTGCCGAACTTGGCTTCGAGCATCATTTCCGCAAGCCCTTGCAACGCTTCTTCTCTCGTCTTGCAAATGAGCACGCCTTTCCCAAGCGCAAGCCCGTCCGCCTTTAAGACGACTGGCAAGGCGCAAGCTTCCACGTACGCCTTCGCTTTCTCGTAATCGTCAAACGTTTCATACGCCGCCGTGGGGATCCCGTATTTTTTCATAAGGTTCTTCGAGAATGCCTTACTTGCTTCGATAATCGCCGCGTTCTTTCTCGGCCCAAACGCCTTTAAGCCCATTCCTTCGATCTCGTCCACCAAGCCGATTGCCAAAGGATCGTCGGGGGTCACCACCGTAAAGCCAACGTCGGGATGCGTTTTCAGCCAAGCACAAACCGCCTGTACGTCCATGTAGTCAACGTTCACAAGCTCGGCGTCCATGCCGATCCCCGCGTTGCCCTTCATCGCGTATATTTTGTCTACCTTCGGCGATTTTTTCAGCGCCTGTATCACAGCGTGCTCTCTGCCGCCGTTGCCGATAACTAAAACGTTCATACTCTTGTTCCCTTTCGTCTTTTATAAAATCTTGACCGTTCTACCGATTTTTTGCACCTTGCCTTCGCACAAAAGCTTCATTGCCGCAGGCAAGATCTCGTGTTCGAGCGCCAGCACGCGCTGTTGCAGACTTTCGGGGGTATCGTCGTTCTCCACCCGAACCGCGCCCTGCATAATGATCGCGCCGCCGTCTACTTCCGCTTCGACAAAATGCACCGTCGCGCCTGAAACCTTCACACCGTAAGAAAGCGCCGCTTCGTGCACCTTCAACCCGTAATACCCCTTGCCGCCAAAGGCAGGCAATAGGGATGGATGAATATTACGATCCGATCCGCAAACGACAAAATAAAGCTCTCGGGAATGATTTTCAGCCAGCCAGCCAAAATGATATAGTCGATCCCTTCCGCGATAAAACGCTTTGTCAGGCGAGCGTAAAACTCGTCCATACTCTCGCCGATGGACGGATTGTAGGTCAAGACGTTAATCCCGTGCTTTTCCGCTCGTTCGATCGCGCCGATATTCGGTTTTGATGCCACCAGGTACGCAATCTCGCAAAATTTCGACTTTTCGTTTGCGTCGATCACCGATTGAAAATCCGTGCCGCCGCCCGATGCAAATACTGCTATCTTCTTATACATACTTTTTCCCTTACAACAGGATAACGCCTTCGTCGCTCTTGACGATTTCGCCAAGGATATACGCATCTTCGCCGTGCGCTTTCAAAATTTCGATTGCCTTTTCCGCGTCTTCCTTTGCCACAACTACGCTCATGCCAACGCCCATATTGTAGGTGTTGTACATATCCCTTTCAGGAATATTGCCGACCTTTTGCAAAAGGTTAAAGATGGGCAAAACGCGCACGTTTTTCTTCTCGATTTTTGCACCCAAGCCCTTGGGAATACTTCTGGGAATATTCTCGTAGAAGCCGCCACCCGTAATATGGGAAACACCCTTGACGGTGATTTGATCAAACAGCGCAAGCATCGGCTTTACGTAGATTTTCGTGGGCGTGAGCAGGGTTTCCCCAAGGCTCTTTCCGCCGAGCTCTTCCATCGGTGTTTTAAGATCGGCACTCTCTACGTCGAACACCTTACGCACAAGCGAGAAGCCGTTCGAGTGCACGCCACTGGACGGGAGCGCAATCACCACGTCCCCTTCCTGCATCTTCGAGTTGTCGAGCACCTTGCTCTTATCGACAATCCCTACGCAGAAGCCTGCAAGGTCGTATTCGTCTACGGGGTAAAAACCAGGCATTTCTGCCGTTTCGCCGCCGATAAGCGCCGCGCCTGCCTGTACGCAACCTTCCGCAACCCCTGCAACGATGTCTGCAATCCGTTCGGGAACGTTCTTGCCGCAAGCGATATAGTCCAAGAAAATCTGCGGCTTTGCGCCTGCGCAAATGATGTCGTTGGCGCACATTGCCACGCAGTCGATACCTACGGTATCGTGCTTATCCATTAGGAACGCGATTTTCAGCTTCGTACCGACGCCGTCCGTACCGCTTACCAACACGGGACGGGTAATGCCCGTCAAATCCAGTTCAAACAAACCGCCAAAGCCGCCGATTTCGCTATCCGCGCCCTTGATGATCGTTCTTGCAATATGTGATTTCATCAGCTCTACCGCTTTATAACCTGCGGTAATGTCCACGCCTGCCGCCGCGTAGCTTTCCGATTTCGAGTTCTTCATAATTTACTCCTTGCTTTCCGAAATTTTATAGTCGTATTTGTTGTGTACGGGAACAGGCTCTGCCGTCGGGTAATTGCCGTCGAAGCACGCCGCGCAGTACCCCTTGCAAGCGCCGCCTTCGCCAAGCTTGAATACGTCTTCCAAGGGCAAGAACGCCACCGTGTCCGCGCCGAAGATCTTTGCGATCTCTTCGGGGGTATGGTTGCACGCAATCAGCGATTTTCTCGACGAAATGTCCGTGCCGTAATAACAGGGATTTAAGAACGCGGGCGCGCTCGAACGCACGTGAATCTCTTTCGCGCCTGCTTCGCGAAGGAGTTTTACCACTCGCGCACAGGTCGTGCCGCGGACGATGGAATCGTCCACCAAGATAACACGCTTCCCCTTCACCGTTTCCACAACGGGATTGAGCTTGATTTTTACCTTGTCTTCGCGAACGTTTTGACCGGGGTCGATGAACGTTCTGCCGATGTATTTGTTTTTGATGAGCCCGAGCCCATAGGGAATCCCCGACGCTTCCGCATAACCGATTGCCGCGTCGATGCCCGAATCAGGCGCGCCGATTACAACGTCCGCTTCCGTCGGATAGGCTTTCGCAAGGAACGCGCCTGCGCGTTTTCTCGCAAGATGCACCGAGCAGCCCGCAATCGTCGAATCGGGACGGGCGGTGTACAGGTATTCAAAAACACACATTCTTTCGGGCTTATCGCCGCAATGCTCGTCAATCGAGCGAACGCCGTCCTTTGTAAAGACGAGCACTTCGCCGTTTTGAACATCCCGAACGTGCGTTGCGCCAACCGAAGTCAAAGCGCAGGTTTCGCTGGATATAACGTACTCACCGTCCCCACGCTGACCAAAGCACAGGGGCTTGATTCCGTTCGGGTCGCGTACGGCAATCATCTTTTGGGGGGACATAATAATCATCGAATACGCCCCATCCAAACGCGCCACCGCCTTGGTGACCGCTTCTTCAATGGACGAAGACGAGATACGCTCCTTAATGATCACCGCCGAGATAATTTCCGCGTCGTTACCCGTATGAAAAATCGAGCCTTGCAGCTCCATTTCTTCTTTGAGCTGAGCAGCATTGACAAGCTTTCCGTCAATCGAAATTGCCATTCTGCCCTTGCTATGATTGACGACGATCGGCTCGGCATTGATACGCTCTTTTGTTTCGCTCGTACCGTAGCGGACGTTGCCGACCGCCATTTGCCCAAGCCCTAAGCTCTTCAAAACGTTCGGCGTAAAGACTTCGTTTACAATCCCCGAATCCTTATAGGCATGGAAAACGCCGTCGTCGTTGACGACGATCCCGCTAGACGCCTGTCCGCGGTGTTGGAGCGCGTACAAACCGTAGTAGACGCTTGCCGCGACGTCCGCCGTTTCCGTGCCGAAAATACCGAATACAGCCATTCGATTATTCCCCCATCAAGCGACGCATCATTTCCTGATAAGCGCCTTCCACGCCGCCAAGATCACGACGGAAGCGGTCCTTGTCCAGCTTTTCGCCCGTCGTCGAATCCCAGAAACGGCAGGTGTCGGGCGAGATTTCGTCCGCGAGCACAATTTCGCCGTCAGCCGTCTTGCCGAACTCCAGCTTGAAGTCCACCAAGGTGACGTTGAGCTTCTTAAAGTATTCCTTCAAGGTCGCGTTGACCTTGAACGCCATTTCTTTGATTTGTTCAATTTCCGCCTTCGTCGCAAGCTTCAACGCAAGCGCGTGGTATTCGTTCAAAAGCGGATCGCCAAGATCGTCGTTCTTGTACGAGAACTCGATGGTGGGCGCGTCGAACACTACCCCTTCCGCTACGCCGTAGCGCTTTGCAAACGAGCCTGCGGAAATATTACGGATAATCACTTCCAAAGGCACAATGGAAACCTTCTTTACAAGCGTTTCACGGTCGGAGAGCTCCTTGACGAAATGGGTTTTCACCCCTTCCTTTTCCAAGATCTGCATCAGGAAGTTGCTCATCTTGTTGTTGATGACCCCTTTCCCTTCAATCGTACCCTTCTTCAAGCCGTTAAACGCCGTTGCGTCGTCCTTGTAGGAAACGATCACAAGGGTGGGATCGTCCGTTGCGTACACTCTTTTTGCCTTGCCTTCGTACATTTGCGCTTTCTTTTCCATGGTTATATCTCCGTTAAAAATTATTTTTTATTCTCTATCAAAAATCAAAGCATTTCCTGCAACGCTTTATCGTCCGCGTTGATCTTTTCACGCATCGACTGCTTATGCTCAGCGAGCTTTTGCGCAAGCTCGGGGTACTTGATCCCCAAGATTTGAATCGCCAGCAAGCCCGCGTTTTCACCAGCGTTCACGCCTACCGTTGCCACGGGAATTCCCGAAGGCATTTGCACAATGGACAATAAACTATCCAAGCCGCCCATCATATCCGTCTTTACGGGCAAGCCGATTACGGGAAGCGTGGTCAGCGACGCGATTACGCCGCCAAGGTGCGCCGCTTTGCCTGCCGCGCAAATCAATACTTCGATGCCGTTTTCTCGCGCATTCGCCGCAAACTCGTGCGCTTCATCGGGCGTTCTATGCGCGGAAATAACCCGCACTTCCGTTTCCACCCCAAATCTTTTGAGCACGGAAACCGCAGGCTTTACCACGTCAAGATCCGATTTGCTACCCATTAAAATGCCAACTTTTGCCATGATTTTCTCCTTGTTTTACATGTAGAATGAATGAAAAAGGAGCGCAACCGACGTTGCACTCCGTTTGTTATGGTATAAGACAGGGAAGGATTTTGGACGCTTTTTTGCGCGTGAAAAAACCGCCGCAGGTGTTGCCTGCTTTCAGTAGCGTTCTCTTCCCTTTCAAGCAAATCTGATTCATCACAGCGCTTCTTCCTTCGTCCTTGCTATTTTCTCGCTCAATTTCCCCTAATGCATCCATCTATTTAGTTGTTATTTGTATTATAACAAAGTCGAGAAAAAAAAGCAAGCGTATGAAAGGAAAAATATTTATATTTTTTATAAGCTTTTCAAAAGCGTCTCCGCGCCAAGCGCAAACGCCGTAAGGTACGCCGCGCCATAAGGCATACATTCTTCATCAAAGCGAACGCGCGGGCTATGCAACGGCTCGTCAAAGCCCTGCCCCCGACTTCCTGCGCAAATCCCCACCATAACCGACGGGAGCTTTTGCGCAATATAGGCAAAGTCTTCACTGCCGCCAACGCCCCCTTTGGGGAGCTCCGATGAAGGAATTACCTTCTCTTCCCCAACGGCTTCTTTGGCTACACCAAGCGCAAAATCGGATACCTTTTCATCGTTTTGCAAGCAGGGACAGCCACTTCTAAATTGTACGCGCGCACGCGCTCGAAGGGTTTTTGCCACGCCCCGCGAAATCTCTTGTAGACGCTTTTTTGCATATTCTTGCGCCTTCTCATCTAGCGAACGAAGGGTGCCAGAAAGCAAAGCCTTCGCCGCAATTACGTTGCCTGCGTCCCCTGCCTGAAACTTCCCGATCGTAAGCGTAGTAGGCGCAAGCGGAGAAATCTCTCTCGACGAAAGGACTTCCAGCGCAGATACAATCTTTGCCCCCACCAAAAGCCCGTCCACGCCCTGCCAAGGGGAAGAGCCGTGACAGCCCTTTCCCGTCACCGTAATATCGAAAAAATCGGCGGCAGGCGCGCTCACGCCGCCCGACGATACGATCAGCGTTCCGCGCTCAAACGGCATTGACGGCAAAACGTGTAGCATCGTTGCGGCGTTTATTCCGTCCAAAACGCCGAATCGAATACATTCCTTCGCCCCTTCCAAGCGTTCTTCCGCAGGCTGAAAGAGTAGCCGAACACGCGTTTGTAGCTTTGTTTCCTGCTCCTTCAAAATCGCCGCCGCGCCTAAGAGCATTGCCGCGTGTAAATCGTGTCCACAAGCGTGCATATAACCAGCCTTGCACGCAAACGGCTCGCCCGAGCGTTCTTTGATGGGCAGGGCGTCCATATCCGCGCGAAGCAATATTCCGTCTTTGCCCTGCCCGATTTCCGCAATGATCGCGCACCTGCTCACCCTTTTGGGCGTGTAGCCGAGCTCTTTCAGCCGCGTTTCGACGTATGCCGCCGTCTTAGGAAGCTCAAAGCCGATTTCGGCATTTTTATGCAGGTATCTGCGATCCTTTTGCATTTGTAGGAAGTATTTTTTTGCGTTTTTTAAGCAAGCTTTTTCCATACCCGCAGTATGCGGAAAGGCACGCTCCGCTATACAAAGCGCGCATTGAAACAGGAAGAATGGGACAAAACCGCCATTTTATTCGCGTGTAAAAAGTTTTTTTGAAGAAATTTTGGAAAGGGGCATCAAAATGCTTGCAAAAGATAGAAAAGTTTGATAAAATAACGCAAGTAAGGGCGTGAGAGTACACGCACAAATATTGGGGCGTCGCCAAGCGGTAAGGCAACGGACTCTGACTCCGTCATTCGGGTGTTCGAATCACTTCGCCCCAGCCAATCTATGAGCTATCCGAACACATAAAAGCGTGTTCGGATAGCTGCTTAAATGGGCAGCCAATTATACACGGTTTATTGCACAAAAAGCACTAAACCGTGTATTTTTGTATATTTTTTATTGCCACGGATTAAATTGTGGGGAAGACTGCGGGGTAAATTGTGGGGTAAATTTAACCCATCCCTCTACTATTTAAGAAACGAAAACTTTTTGCTCGCCTTGGAATTAAAACAGCATTTCTATTTTTGAAGCTTTACGCCTTACATTCACCAAAGGCTTCATTTTTAGGTCTACAACAGCTCAAAAACAGCCAAAAGCTAGCCGTCTTTATTTTCAGCCACAACGTTTTCGATTGTAGCTTTCGCTTTAGCATTGCCGAATACCACTTCGTTGTCGCGAATTTTCCAATCGCTGCTCCAACCATTTGCCGTAGAGAAGTTCGCTACAGCTGCAAGTTCGGACATTGTCGCGTATGCAGAGCAGTTTGTTACCGCAGTAGAACCCCAACTATCGACAAACATTCTGTCTTCCGCACCATTCAAAATCCCGTTATGGACAACATAACAATTCTCAATCGTTACTCCGCGATTCGTACCAATCAAGCCACCAATACGCGAAAGTTCAGTAAACCCGTCCGTTTTGCTCATAACGGCAACAACATTTCTAATAGTACCGCTACTGTAAGCCGCAATCGGTGCAGTGTACCACGAATACGTAGTGAATGTTACGGTAACCATTACGTTCTCAATCGTACCCTTATTTTCATAAATCAAAGAGCCTTCCGTAGTATTGCTAGTACCAAGCGTATACTGAATATGTAAATTCTTGATTGTTCCGCTCGTTGTCTTAAACAAGTACGAGTTCCAACCTTCTGCTTCCGTGCTGCCCGCATAGTTCACTTCAAAGTTCTTTAACGCATAGCCTCTGCCATCTAAAGTACCACTGAAATCAATTGCCCCTGCAAGCTTCATGCCGTCAAAATCAATATCTTCGCCGAGCACAAAATAGCCGTTAGCTTTGGTTGAAAGAATCGTCTTGAAGTTTACCGCATCGCTATCTTCAAGAACTGCCGTACAATACAATGCACCATTAAGAATGTACGTACCGCCTACAACCGTAACAGTTACGTCATATTCGCCGTAAGCAAGCGCACCATTTTCAACCGTCAATATGTTACCGCTGACGGAAACAACGTTCACATCCATTTCCCCAAACACTACGCTTGTTACTTCTTCGAGCGTTACGTTTTCGGGCAAAGTGATCACGATATTTTCGCCGTTTTCTTCCGCAATAATATCATCGATTGTGATGCTAAACTTTTCGCTACCGAACAGTACGGTATCGCCAACGACTCTCCAAGCGTTGCTCCAACCGTTTTCATTAGAGAAATTCGCCGCTGCCGCAAGCTCGGACATCGTTGCGTGTGCTGTGCAGTTTGTCTTCGTGCCCCAGCCTTCAGCCCAAATACCGTCCGTTGCTCCGCTGTATACAACTCCGTTGTTGACTACGTAACAGTTTTGTACCGTACCGTTTTGATTTGCGCCCACAATACACCCAGCCTTGACGCAAACAACGTCTGCCGTCTTATTCATAACGGCTACTAC